>NZ_OZ245767.1:4562500-4918329 GCF_965227665.1 Reyranella sp. | reverse complement strand
GAGAACCCTGCCCCGATCAGCGCCGCGAAGATCGAGAAGATAAGGTACATCGTGCCGATGTCCTTATGATTCGTGCTGTACACCCACCGCTTGAAACCGGTGGGAGTGTGGTCGTCATGCCCGTGGGCGGTGTGGGCTGCGCCGTGCGCGGTGGCCATTCTTGATCTCCTGCGGAGAAGCGCTTAGCGGGTGGCGGGAGTGGGGGCGGCAGACGCGACGTCGGTCGCGGGCGCGAGCCCGGCGGCCTTCTTCTTGTCGGCAACCCATTTATCGAAGTCGGCCTTGGAAACCACGCGAATGCCGATCGGCATGAAGCTGTGGTTCTGGCCGCAGATCTGCGAGCACTGGCCGAAGTACAGGCCTTCTTCCTTGACGCTGATCCAGCCCTCGTTGATGCGGCCCGGAATCACGGTCTTCTTGATGCCGAAGCCAGGGACGGTCCAACCGTGCATGCTGCCGCCCTCGGCCGTGCCGACGATGCGCACCACGGTGTTGGCCGGGATCACCATTTCCTCGTCGACGGCCAGCAGGCGCGGCACCTGCGGCTTGGTCTTGGCACGATCGGCCTCGCTCAGCATGCGGCTCTCGACCGTGAAATCGCCCTGATCGGGGTAATTGTACGACCAGTACCACTGGTGACCGGTGACCTTGACCGTGAGGCCCGCCTCGGTCGCCTTGTCGCTGTAGTAGAGCAGGCGGAAGGACGGAATGGCGATGACCACGAGGATCAGGATCGGGATGATCGTCCAGGCGATCTCGAGCAGCGTGTTGTGGGTCACCGTCGTCGGCGTCGGGTTGCGGCGGGCGTGGAAACGCCAAACCGCGTACACCAGCAGCAACAGCACGAAGATGCAGATGAGGGTGATGATCACCAGCAGCAGATCGTGCAGCGATTCCACCCGCTCCATGATCGGCGTGTAAGCCGGCGGGAAGTTCAGCTGCCAATCATGCGGCACACCGATGACCTTCTGCGCCTGGGCCGGCGCGGCCATGCCGAATCCGGCCAATGCCGCCAACAGTCCAACGACGCCCAATACGCGCTTAACGACCATGCATCCGTCCCCTCGGCGGTTCAGATCCGGCAGGTTTTCCGACCCGCAAAATCCCCCGCATTTCAAACGGGTTAGTACCAGATATAGCCGTGGGTGGTAACGGGTTTTCAGTCCCCGTCGGTATGTGGCGGCCGGTCGCAGCCGCCGCGCGGGCCGGGATAAAGATCAGTCCGGACGGCGCCCGTTCGCCCCTGCCGCGCGCGGCCCCCGCCCCGAAGTTGCCGCTTGTCTTTCGGAGACCGGCCATTAAGGTCCCGCCGGCCGCGGCAAGACCGCGGAATCGTCTAAGGAAATCGTCATGCGGCTCGCCTTTCTGACGCCCGTCCTTGCCGTCATTCTCATGTTCGCAGGAGCAGCCTCCGCCATGGATAAGGAAAATACCCTCTACATCGACCTCAAGGACGGCCGAGTCGTCATCGAGATGCGTCCGGACCTCGCCCCCAACCACGTCGCCCAGATCAAGAAGCTGGCGCGCGAGGGCAAGTACGACGGCGTTGTCTTCCACCGCGTGATCGACGGCTTCATGGCCCAGACCGGCGACCCGACGGGCACGGGCACCGGCGGCATGGGCGAGACGCTCAAGGCCGAGTTCTCCAAGGAGCCGCACAGCCGAGGCTCGGTCTCGATGGCCCGCACCAACGATCCGAACAGCGCCCGCAGCCAGTTCTTCATCGTCTTCAAGGACTCGAACTTCCTCGACGGCCAGTACACCGTCTGGGGCAAGGTCACGTCCGGCATGGAGTTCGTGGACAAGATCAAGAAGGGCGCGCCGGGCTCGGGCGCCGTGTCCGCCCCGGCGGACAAGATGATCAAGGTCCAGGTCGCGGCGGACGCGAAGAGCTAGGCTCCTCGCGTCCCGCTCATCCTACTTGGTAACGGTGTGGAAGGCCTTGGCAATGACCTGCCAACGGCCTTCTACTTTTAGAAGTGTCAGATAGTCCGTGAAGTAGCGCGGCGGGATCTGGCATTCGACCTTGGCGAAGGCCGTGGTCGGACCTGAAAAATCGATCGACACGATGCGGTCACGCCGCTCGCTGCCGCTCTCCTTGGCCGACTTGCGGCTCTCGACCATCTTGAACCAGTCGGCGCGCGGCATGTCCGCGGCCTTGCCGTCGGCACCTGCACTGTACAGGTGCGAGGCGGGATGGAAGGCCTCGCCCAGCTTCTTCGTGTCGCCCTCGTACAGTCCGTCGAAATAGACCTGCAGCACCTTCTCGATCGCCGCGACGTCGGAACTCATCTCGCTTCTCCCTCTTTCAAATCGCGCCGTTGGGCGCCACCAGGATCTTGCCGTTGCGCCCGCCCCTGTCGGCATGTGCCAGCGCTTCCTTGATCTTCTCGATCGGATAGACGCTGTCCACAGGGGCGTAAAGCGTACCGGCGACCACTTGCGCCGCCAGTTCCGCATAGATTTCCCGGATCTTCGCCGCGTCGCGCCGGGCGAGGCCCCGGCCCAGCATGAACCCGGTCAGCTTGATTCCGCGGTAGATCAGATTGCTGCGCCCCACCCTGGGATCCTCGCCGCTCATCGAGCCGTAGTGCACGACGGTGCCCTCCGTCGCGACGCAGTCGACGATGCGCCCCGTGGCCGCGCCGCCGATCGCCTCGATGCCAAGCCGGATCGCGGCATTGCCGGTGGCTCCGGCGACGCGCGCTGCGAGATCGTCGCCGTCGACCAGCACGACGTCGGCGCCCAGCGCCTTCAGCTCGTCTGCGAGCTCCGCCCTGCGCACGACGTTGACGGTGCGCAGCCCGCGCTGATGCGCCTGCACGATCAGCAGCCGCCCGACCGCCGAGTTGGCCACGTTCTGGATCACCCACTCGCCCGCCGCCAGATCGACGAAGTCCGACAGCATGAGCCGCGCTGTCGGCGGGTTGATTCGCACCATCGCGGCCTGCCGCAGGTCGATGCCGGCCGGCAGCGGGATGGCATCGTCGCCCTTCACCCGGCGCCGCTGCGTCCAGTTCTCGCGCTGCAGGTTGATGACCAGGTCACCCGCCTTGACGTGCTTCACGGCCGATCCGACCGCCGAGACGCGGCCGACGCATTCGGCGCCGGGCGTGGCGGGCAACGGCGGCTTCAGCCGGTAGCTTCCCTTGCAGAACCACATGTCGGCGGGATTGATCGGGAAGGCCAGCACGTCGAAGACGACCTCGTCGGCCGCCGGCTCGCCCACGTCGGGGACTTCGGCACAGCGCGCCACGTCCCACGGTGTCCCGTACCGATCGATCAGCACCTGCTTCATGCCGCGCCTCCTCCGCTCGTCACAGGCACTTTGTTGGCCCGTCGATTGCTTATATGGTGCTTTGACAGGGGGTGAAATGCCGGATGGCCGCCAAGGTATTCGATGAGATGAATTCGGGCACCGACGGTTCGATCCGCGTGCCCTATCGCGGCGTCGCCGACTGGCTGGCCCGGACCTCACCCGAACGGTTGGAGGCGACACGAAGAGAGGTCGACCTCTTCTACCGGCGGCACGGCATCACCTTCGGCGCCTATGGCGCGGCCGAGGGGTCCGAGACGACGATCCCCTTCGACATCATCCCGCGGGTCATCGCGTACGACGAGTGGCAGTTCCTGCACAAAGGCCTGTCGCAGCGCGTGCGCGCCCTCAACGCCTTCCTGAGCGACGCCTATGGCCAGCGCGAAATATGCCGCGCCGGCATCATCCCCGAAGAACAGATCCTGATGAACGGCGAGTTCGTCGCCATGGCCCAGGGGCTGCAGCTCCCCGGCGGCGTGCATGCCCATATTGCCGGCATCGACCTCGTTCGTGTCGGCGAGAAGGACTTCTACGTCCTCGAGGACAATGTCCGCACGCCGTCCGGCGTGTCCTACGTGCTCGAGAATCGCGAAGTGATGATGCGGCTGGCGCCCGAACTGTTCGCCGCGATGAGCGTCCTGCCGGTCGCCGACTATTCCGAGGAACTGCTGGCGACGCTGCGGTCGGTGTCGTTCAGCGACGGCCACGAGCCAAACGTCGTGCTGCTCACCCCGGGTCACTACAACAGCGCCTATTTCGAGCACGCCTTCCTCGCCGACGAGATGGGCATCGAGCTGGTCAAGGGTTCCGACCTGTTCGTCGACGAAAGCCGGGTCTACATGCGCACGCCGCGCGGACCGCAGCGGGTCGACGTCATCTACCGCCGGGTCGACGATGCGTATCTCGACCCGCTGGCGATGCGCCCCGACTCCTTCCTCGGCGTGGCCGGCCTGCTGGGCGCCCTGCGCGCCGGCCGCGTGAACATCGTCAACGCGCTGGGCAACGGCGTCGCCGACGACAAGTCGACCTATACCTACGTGCCCGAAATGGTGCGCTTCTATCTCGGCGAGGAGCCGATCCTGCAGAACGTGCCGACCTGGCGCTGCGACCGCGCCGACGACTACAAATACGTGCTCGAGCATCTCTCCGAGATCGTGGTGAAGGAAGTGCACGGCTCGGGCGGCAAGGGCATGCTGGTCGGCCCGACCTCGAGCAAGGCGGAAATCGAGGAATTCGCAGGGCTTCTCAAGGCGCGGCCCGACAACTACATCGCCCAGCCGACGCTGGCGCTCTCGACCTGCCCCACCTTCGTGAGCCAGGGCGTGGCCCCGCGGCACGTCGACCTCCGCCCCTTCGTGCTCTCGGGCAAGAAGATCACGATCGTGCCCGGCGGCCTGACGCGCGTGGCGCTCAAGGAGGGCTCCCTGGTCGTCAATTCGAGCCAGGGCGGCGGCACCAAGGACACCTGGGTCCTGGCGCCCGACCAGGCGGACGACAGGTAGGCCCCACCAATGCTGAGCAGTACCGCCAAGAATCTCTACTGGATGGGTCGCTACCTGCAGCGCGCCAAGTCGACCGCGCGGCTGATCGAGGCGACCCAGCGCATGGCCCTTCAGTCGCGCGGCGAGGAAGCCGCCGGCGTCGCCGCGATCTTCGGCATGGAGGACGAGTTCCGCCAGAGCCAGGCCCAGGGCGAACGTCTCGCCAGCCTGATCGACTTCCTGGTGATCGACGAGAACAACCCCTCCTCGATCGTCAACTCGATCGCCGCGGCGCGGCGCAACGCCCGCGAGGAACGCAACAACATCACGGTCGACGTCTGGGAGAGCCTGAACGCGCTGTGGCTGGAACTCAGCGGCCGCCTGCGCGGCGACCGGTCCGTGCTCGATCGCGGAGCACTGATCGAGTCGGTGAAGAAGCAGGCGGTGATGATCTTCGGCGCGGCGCAAGTGACGCTGTTGCGTGACGAGGCCAACAACTTCCTGCAGCTCGGCGCCTTCCTCGAGCGCGCCGACAATACTGGCCGCATCCTCGACGTGAAGTTCCACCTGCTGCGGCCCGACGGCAATCCCAGTGCCGAGGGGCTCGACTACTTCGCCTGGTCGGAACTCCTGGCCTGCGTCGGTGCGGTGCGCACCTACCGCCGCATCTACCGCAGCTCCCTCAACCCCATGAAGGTGGCGGAGTTGATGATGCTGCGGCGCGACGTGCCGCGCTCGGTGCACCACTGCCTCTGGATGGTCGACCTCAACATGCGCGAGCTGGCGGATGCCTATGGCACGCGCGGCGAGGCGGACCGGCTGGCGGGCGAGCTGCATGCGAGGTTGCGCTACGCGCGGATCGACAAGGTCTTCGAGATCGGCCTTGCCAGTTTCCTGGGCGAGCTGCGCGGCGACATCGGCACCTTGTCGGACGAAATCGGCCGACAGTTCCTCCTGGATTGAGCTGACCCATGCGCTTCTCCGTCCATCACGCCACCCGCTTTCAGTTCGACCAACCGTCCGGACATTCGA
Source organism: Reyranella sp. (assembly GCF_965227665.1). Classification (GTDB taxonomy): domain Bacteria; phylum Pseudomonadota; class Alphaproteobacteria; order Reyranellales; family Reyranellaceae; genus Reyranella. The sequence goes on along the minus strand of NZ_OZ245767.1, from coordinate 4,912,500 downwards.
TCCACGACGTGCGCCTCACGCCCAAGCCCGCGGCGGCGCAGCGCATCGTGTCGTGGCACATCGACGGTCCCGGCAAGAAGTCGGAATGGAAGGACGGCCACGGCAACCAAGTCACGACCTTCTCGGTCGCCCAGCAACACGACAGCGTCGAGATCGTCGTGCAGGGGGTGTACGAATACAGCGGCACCGACCAATGGCTGCGCTATGTCGAGGAGCCGACCCTGCCGGCGCCCTTCTGGCTCCGCAACACGGGCCTCGCGCGGCACGATGCGAGCTTCGATCCGGTGATCGAGGGCCTCGCCGATCGCGTCGCCGATCCCACGCAGCGGGTCGCTGTCCTGCATGAGCTGATGGAGCGGATTTCCGCCCGCGTAGCCTACAAGACCGGCGTCTCCACCGTGGACACCACGGCCGTCGAGGCGCTGACCCGGGGGGCGGGTGTGGCGCAGGACGAGGCCCACATCTTCATCGCCTGCTGCCGCCGCCTCGGCGTGCCGGCACGCTATGTCAGCGGCTATCTCCGCAACGACGATCCCGAACTTCACGTCGGCCGCACCAGCCATTCCTGGGCGGAAGCCTGGGTTCCGGGACTGGAATGGGTGGGCTTCGACCCGGCCAACGGCATCAGCCCGCGCGGCGACAGCCTGCGGGTCGCGGTGGGCCTCGACTACCGCGACGCGGCGCCGGTCAGCGGACGCCGGGTTGGCTTCGGCGACGCGAAGATGGTCGTGGACTGCTCCGTCCGGCTGATCGACTAGACGACCTCTTCCCGGTCGGTCTTGCGGCGCCAGAGCGTGGCGATCAGCACGAAGACATGCCGTAGCTGGATGACCGCACCGATGGAGATGAGAATGACCGAAACCGTCAGGAGCGCGTGTTCGTAGCCGACCGTGTTCACGATGCGGTCCGGCAGGCTGATCATCGCCACAGCGATTTCGGCGAACAGGCCGAGGACCAGCTGGGCAACCCCGTACTCGTGGCACATCTCGTCGATCCGAACCTGCCGCTCCTCGTCGGCACCGCCGGACACGCCGAACCGCTTGCGGATGACCGCCCGCTCCTCCAGCGCCACCCCCCAGCCGATCATGATCAGGGCGATGGTGGAGGCGATGGTGACGGGCTCATGTGTATCGCTGTGCCGGTTCACGCTCTGCACGATGTCGATGATCGACAGCACCATCGGGAACAGGATCATCACGTCGACCGCTGCGATGAAGACCGGTGAGATGAGGAACCGCAACGGCACGAACAGGAACTTCATCTCGCCCTTTACCCCTCATTGCCCTAGCGCGGGTACGGCCCGCCCGACGATAAATACGGGTCCTCGCCTTGCGGAAACCCGGCGTGGCGACTAGCTTCGCGCCGCTCATAAAAATGCCTAAAGGAGGCATATTCGTCATGGCTTTCATCGCCGATCGTCTCAGCCGCATCAAGCCGTCTCCGACCAATGCCGCGCAGGGCAAGTTCCTGGAGATGAAAGCGGCGGGCAAAGACGTGATCGGCCTGGCCGCCGGCGAGCCGGACATGCCGACGCCGGACCACATCAAGGAAGCGGCGATCCAGGCGATCCGCAACAACGACACCAAGTACACCGCGGTGCCCGGTACGCCGGCGCTGCGACAGGCGATCGTCGCCAAGATGAAGCGCGACCACGGCCTCGACTACAAGCCGAGCCAGACCGTCGTCACCTCGGGCGGCAAGCAGATCATCTTCAACGCCATGCTGGCGACCTTGAACCCGGGCGACGAGGTCATCGTGCCGGCGCCGTACTGGGTCTCGTACCCGGAGATGGTGATGTTCGGCGACGGCACGCCCGTGATCGTGCAGTGCCGGGAAGAGAACGGCTTCAAGCTGACGCCGGAAGATCTCGACCGCGCCATCACGCCCAAGACCAAGTGGATCATCCTGAACTCGCCCAGCAACCCGACGGGTGCGGCCTACACCAAGGCCGACCTCCGCGCGCTGTGCGATGTCCTGCTGAAGCATCCGCACGTCTACATCCTCACCGACGACATGTACGAGAAGCTCGTCTACGACGACTTCGTGTTCGCGACGCCGGCAGAGGTCGAGCCGCGCCTCTACGACCGCACCTTGACGATGAACGGCGTGTCGAAGGCCTACAGCATGACGGGCTGGCGCATCGGCTACGCGGCCGGGCCGCAGGACCTGATCAACGCCATGATCACCGTGCAGTCGCAGAGCACCTCGAACGCCAGCTCGATCAGCCAGGCTGCAGCCGTGGCCGCGCTCAACGGTCCGACCGACTTCATCCCGAAGAACGTCGCCATCTTCAAGCAGCGCCGCGACCTCATCGTGTCGATGCTGAACCAGAGCAACGGCATCAAGTGCCCGCGTCCCGAGGGCGCCTTTTACGTCTATCCGTCCTGCGCCGGCCTGATCGGCAAGAAGACGCCCGACGGCAAGGTGATCAAGGACGACACCGACTTCGTGAACTACCTGCTCGAAGCCGAGGGTCTCTCCGTGGTTCAGGGCTCGGCCTTCGGCCAGGGCCCCGCCTTCCGCATCTCCTACGCCACGGCGACGGAGCTGCTCGAGGAAGCCGGCCGCCGCATCCAGCGGGCCTGCGCCGCGCTTTCGTAAGGACTGCTGACCTAATTCATCCCCGCCCGGTGTTTGACTCGTCCGGGCGGGGGTGAAACGATTTTCATGACAAGTGGGCTTCGCTCCGGCTGATCGTTCGGAAGCGTAACGTCTATTCCGCGACCTTCGTCCGGAGCTTCTGCGCTTTCTGCGAAGAAGGAGGACGTTGTCATGGCCGAATTCAGGACGGAGACGATCACCGGCGGCAGACCAGGCAGCGGCGCGCATCGCGTGGTGGCGCTGTGCGGGCCGTACCTGTCGGGCAAGACCAGCCTGCTCGAGAGCATTCTCTACGCGACCGGCGCCATCGGCCGGCGCGGCTCGACACGCGCTGGAACATCGATCGGCGATGGGGCCGTCGAGGCGCGCAAGCGCAACATGGGCACGGAGATCAACGTGGCCGCCGTCGACTATCTCGGCGACCAGTGGACCTTCCTCGACGTGCCGGGCTCGATCGAATTCCAGCACGACGCCTTTGCGGGCCTCGCGGTGTGCGATGCCGCGGTGCTGGTCTGCGAACCCTCGGTCGAGCGCGTGATGGCGCTGACGCCGCTCCTCAAGTTCATCGAGGACCGGCACATTCCGCATGTCATTTTCGTCAACAAGATCGATTCGGCCGAGGTCCGCATCCGGGACCTCCTGTCGGCCCTGCAGTCGGTGTCGCGGCGCAGGCTCGCGCTGCGGCAGGTGCCGATCCGGCGCGCCGCCGCCGACGGCAGCGAGGAGACGGTGGGTTACGTCGATCTCGTGAGCGAGCGGGCCTACCGCTACCGCAGCAGCGGCGCATCCGACCTGATCGAAATGCCGGCCGAGGTGCTGCCGCGCGAGGCCGAGGCGCGGCGAGACCTGCTCGAGACGCTCTCGGAGTTCGACGACGCACTGCTGGAACAGCTCATCGAGGACATCGCGCCGGAGAAGTCGCTCATCTACCGCGATCTGCACGACGAGTTCTGCACCGACAAGATCGTGCCGGTGCTGCTCGGCGCCGGCGACCGGGAGAACGGCGTGCGGCGCCTGCTGAAGGCTCTGCGCCACGACACCCCCTTCGTCGCGGAGACGGCGCGGCGCCGGGCACTGCCTTCGGACGGCGCTCCCCTGGCGGAGTGCTTCAAGGTCCTGCACCAGAGCCACGCCGGGAAGCTCTCGCTCTGCCGCATCTGGTCGGGCACGCTCGCCGAAGGCCAGTCGGTGGGCGGACAGCGGATCGGCTCGATCCTGCGGCCGTTCGGGCAGAGGCTCGACAAGATCGCCGAGGCCCGCGCCGGCGAGATCGTTGCCCTGGCCAAGGTCGAGGCCCTGTCGTCGGGCCAGGTCCTCGGTCCCTCCGCGATCGCCGCCTCAACGGATTTCCCGACCGCGGACGCTGCCGTATTCGGCCTGGCCCTCTCGGCCCGCAACCGCAACGACGAGGTGAAACTCTCGGGCGCTCTCCAGAAGATCGTCGAGGAAGATCCGTCGCTCTCCTTCGAGCAGCGCGGCGAGACGCACGAACTGCTGCTGCGGGGCCAGGGCGAGATGCATCTCAAGGTCGCCGTCGACAAACTCGCCGGCCGCTACAACGTCGCCGTCGAGACGACGACACCGCGGGTCGCCTATCGCGAGACCATCCAGGCCGGCACGCAGCAGCATGCCCGCTACAAGCGCCAGACCGGCGGGCACGGCCAGTTCGCCGACATCAAGGTCGAGATCAAGCCGTTGCCGCGCGGGTCGGGATTCCGCTTCGTCGACCGGATCGTGGGCGGCGTGGTGCCGCGCAATTTCATCCCGGCGGTGGAGGAAGGATTGCGTGAGTCCCTGAAGGAAGGACCGCTCGGGCAGCCGGTCGTCGATCTCGAGGCGACGCTGTTCGATGGCCAGTACCATGCCGTCGACAGTTCCGAGATGTCGTTCAAGATGGCCGCGCGCATCGCCATGAGCGAGGCCATGCCCAAGTGCAGGCCGGTCCTGCTCGAGCCCGTTCTCCGGGTCACGGTGGCCGGACCGGCCGACTCGACCCCGCGGCTGCAGCGGCTGATCTCGGGCCGCCGCGGCCAACTCCTGGGCTATGACGCCCGACCGGACTGGCCGGGGTGGGACGAGGTGTCGGCCCTGGTGCCCGAAGCGGAGATCGCCGACATGATCGTGGAGATCCGGTCCGTCACCCAGGGCATCGGTACCTTCCGTGCCGAGTTCGACCATCTGCAGGAGCTGACCGGCCGCACCGCCGAGCGCATCGTCGAGGAGACCCGGAAGCGCCAGGCCGCCTGAGCGCGGCCTCTGCTCCTGTCACAAGGCGGTGAGGCCGGGCCGACGGCGCTTCTCCCCCGCGGCCCGGCCTCTCATATTCGCCCAGTGGAATGGTTCCACGGGAGCAATGTTCATGTTCAACAGAAGGTCTCTGATGGTGGGTGGCCTGGCGACGGCTGCCGCATCGTCACTGACCCGCGTCGCGAATGCCCAGTCTGGGCGCCCGACGCTGGTGTTCGTCGGCCACGAACTTTGAGGCGGCTGCAAGATCTGGCGTGCCCAGTCCGAGCCTGATTTCCTCAAGTCGGCCGCTTTCAAGAAGATGGACTATCAGGTCGTCCATCCGGCCAATGCCGACCTCGTGATGGTGGAAGAAAGCTGGCCCGCGCCGGCCCGCCCCATCCGGGCTGCCTTCCTCGCCAGCGACGAAGGCAAGAAAAGCCCCAACGCGACGCCGCGCTTCATCCTGTTCCAGGATGGCAAGATCCTGCTCACCGTCACCGGCAACGGCGGCTGGAAGGACAGGATGTGGCCGATGATCCAGGACGTGACCGCCACCAAGGCGTAGTTCCCGGCCGGACGGCGATACAGCATATTGCCCTCGTGGGACCTGTCCACGAGGGGGAGACGTAGATCGATGTTCAAGAGACGTAGTGTGGTCGCGGCCGGCCTGACGCTGGCTGCCGCGCCGATGTTGGCGCGAGCCGTGGCCGCCCAAGGGACCGCCAAGCCCATCCTGGTCTTTGCCGGTGACGAGACTTCGGAGGCCTGCAAGATCTGGCGCACCCAGTGGGAGCCTCTGTTCAAGCAGGCCCCGGTCTTCCAGAAGGTCGACTATCGCGTGGTCTTCACGAAGACACCGGCGCTTCTCCTGAAGCCCGCGAGCTGGCCCACCGACCTGCGCTGGGTGCTCGACGCCTTCCTGATGAGCCAGGTCGGGATCGAACAGGGCGCCGAGACGCCTCGGTTCTTCCTCATTCAGGGCGGACAGATCACCTTCACCGCCGTGGGCAACAGTGCCTGGCGGGATGTCATGTGGCCGACCCTGCTCGACGTGACCAACGCACAGCCCTAGGGCGGCGTCACGGCCGAGTGAGCAGGGTTGATTTGCGACGGACCCGCGCCGGGCTCATCTAGGAGCACGGGCGTAAAGAGGAGTTGAGACGATGCTGATCAAGCGCACGAAAGGCTGGGAGATTCCGGAGTCGAAGGCGACATCGGAAAGCCACTACCTCAACCGGCGGACGATGGTGCGCGCCATGGGCTTCGGTGCGGCCTCGCTCGCCCTGCCGGGGCAGCTCATGGCGCAGGACAAGTCGGCCGATCCGTCCGCCCGTCTCTATCCGGCGCGGCGCAATGACAGATACGGTGTCCCCACCCCCATGACGGCGGAGCGGCTGGCGACGACCTACAACAACTTCTACGAATTCGGCACCGACAAGAGTATCTGGCGCGACGCCCAGAAGCTCGAGGTGCGTCCGTGGACCATCAAGGTCGGCGGCATGGTCGAGAAGCCCTTCGAAATCGGCATCGACGACCTGCTGGCGAAGGTGCAGCTCGAGGAGCGCGTCTATCGCCACCGCTGCGTCGAGACCTGGTCGATGATCGTGCCGTGGACCGGCTTTCCGGTGCGCTCGCTGGTCGAGGTCTGCAAGCCGCTGGGCAGCGCCAAGTTCATCGTCATGAAGACCCTGTCCAAGCCCTCGGTGATGCACGAACAGCGCGACCCGCTCTACCCGTGGCCCTACACCGAAGGGCTGGCGATGGACGAGGCGATGAACGACCTCGCCTTCATCGCGACCGGCCTCTACGGCAAGCCGATGCCAAAGCAGAACGGTGCGCCGCTGCGTCTCGTGGCACCCTGGAAGTATGGCTTCAAGAACGTGAAATCGATCGTCAGCGTCGAGTTCACCGACAAGAAGCCCAAGACGTTCTGGGAAGGGCTGCAATCGAGCGAGTACGGGTTCTGGGCCAATGTGAACCCCGAGGTCGCCCATCCCCGCTGGAGCCAGGCCACCGAGAAGCCGCTGGGCAGCGAGCAGCGCATCCCGACCCTGCTCTACAACGGCTACGCGGAGTTCGTGGCCGGCCTGTACGCCGACCGCAAGGCGGAAAAGCTCTTCATGTAGCCCGCCCGCCTTTGCCTCGCCGCGCCGGGCCGCTAAAACGGTGCCCGGCCGACGAGGCCTCGGGAGGAAACGTGAAGCTCAACCGTCGTACGACCCTGGCGGGCGCCGCCGCGCTGGCCGCGGGTTCTCTGTCCAACGCCGCCTTCGCCCAGGCCTATCCCAACAAGCCGATCAAGATCGTCGTGCCCTTCGCGGCCGGCAGCGCCACCGACCTGACGGCGCGCGGCCTTGGCGCCAAGCTGCAGGAGATCCTGAAGCAGCCGGTCGTCATCGAGAACAAGCCGGGCGCCAGCGGGCAGCTGGGCGCCTCCGCCGTCGCAACCGCCCCGGCCGACGGCTACACGCTGATGATGGGCACGAACACGACGAACGCCGCCAACGGCGCCTTGTTCAAGAAGCTGAGCTACGACATCGAGAAGGACTTCGCGCCGATCATGCGCTGCGTGATGGGCGTCAACGCTCTGGTCGTTAACAACGATCTGCCGGTGAAGACCACCGCCGAGCTGGTGGAGTACGCGAAGAAGAACCCCGGCAAGCTCAACTACGCCGAAGCCAGCGCCTCGCAGCGCCTGTCGGGCGAGATGTTCAACAAGCTGGCGGGCACGAAGATCGAGCGCGTGCCCTACAAGGCGAGCCCGCAGGCGCTGGGCGACGTGGCCTCGGGCCAGGTCCAGGTGATGTTCCCCGACCTGCCGCAGGCGCTGACCCAGATCGAGGCCGGCCGCGTGCGCGGCCTCGCGACCACGGGCCCCAAGCGCACGACGGTCACGCCCAACCTGCCGGCCATCGACGAAGCCGTGCCGGGCTATTCGCTGGTCTACTGGCTGGCCGTGTTCGCGCCGGCCGCCACGCCCAAGGACGTCCAGAAGGTCCTGGCCGACGCGATCGCCGAGGCGCTGAAGGATCCGGCCACCGCCAAGGCGATGACGCAGGGCCGCATGGAGATCGCGCCGCTCGCCCTCGACGAGTTCGCCGCCTACGTGAAGAGCGAGACGGCCTGGTGGACCAAGGAGATCAAGGCCGCCGGCATCGAGCCGGAGTGAGCGCCATGAGCAAGGTCATCATCGAGAAGGACGGGCCGGTCAAGACCATCTGGATGAACCGGCCGGAAAAGCGCAACGCGCTCGACAGCGAGCTGATGCGCGAGATGATCGAAGCGCTCCAGGCGCCCGTTGCCCCCGAGGATCGCGTGGTCGTGATCCGCGGCAAGGGCAATGTTTTCTGCGCCGGCCTCGACATGGCGGAGCGGCGCGAGACCATCGGTGGCGGCAGTGCGAGCGGGATCGAGGTGATGCTGCGCGCGGTCGAACTCTGCCCGCTGCCCGTCGTCGCCGTCGTCCACGGCGACGCCATTGCTGGCGGCAACGAGCTGGCGCTTCACTGCGACATCGTGGTCGCAAGCGACAAGGCGCGGTTCGGCATGTCGCTGGCCCAGGTCGGCCTCGCCCCCAACTGGTTCCTGGCCAAGAAGCTGATGGAAGTGCTGGGTCCGGTCACGACGCGCGAGATGCTGCTGCTGGGCGACCCGCTGCCGTCCACCAAGCTGCATGCGCTGGGCCTGATCGCCCGTTGCGTGCCGCCGGACCAGCTCGAAGCCGAGGCGTCCCGGGCCGTCGACCGGCTGGCCGCCAATGCGCCCCTCTCGCTCAAGGCCATGAAGGCGCTCACGGTGAGGCAGCTCGAGTTCCGCGACGCCATCGAGCACGGCGATGTCGACGCCCTCGTGCAGGCCGCGATGAAGAGCCAGGACGCGCAGGAAGGCATGAAGGCGCGGCTCGAGAAGCGCACCGCGAAGTTCCAGGGGCGCTAGCCGATGTCGATCAGGCTCCGCCTCGACAAGCCGTGGCGGCCCCTGACGGCCGAAGAGATCGCCCGCCTGCCGGGCCAGCTCGGCGTCTATCAGGTTGCCGACGCCGCCGGCGTCCTCCTCTGCATTGGCCAGGCCGGTGCGCGCGCGCCGTTCGGCCTGCGCAGCGAGCTGCAGCGCGAGCTCGCCGAACGGGGGCCGGGCCACCAGTTCCGCGTCGAGGTGAACCAGCAGTATCGCACGCGCTGGTTCGAGCTGCTGATGGTGCACCAGGCCGACCATGGCAGCCTGCCGCCCGACAACGCCAAGAACCCGCCCCCGCTGGGACGGCTGAGCCCGAATTAGCATCCCTCCCCATTCAAATGGGGAGGTGGCCGAAGGCCGGAGGGGTCATAGGTCAACGTCCGCCGCTTCCTGACCCCTCCGCCCCTTCGGGGCACCTCCCCATCTGAATGGGGAGGAGAAAGGATTGTGATGGATTTCGAGCCCTCCTCAGAGCAGCAGATGCTGATCGACCAGGTCCGGCGCTTCGTGCGCGAGGAGATCATTCCGCTCGAAGCCAAGCTCGATCCCGACGCCTCCGAACTCGATCCCGCCGATCATGCGCGGCTGGTCGAGAAGACCAAGGCGATGGGCCTGTTCGGCATCGACATTCCCAAGGAATATGGCGGTCCCGACATCGACATTGTGACGCGCGTGCTGCTGGCCATCGAGATGGCGCAGCATCGCGCCGGCCTGTACGTGCCCTGCTACGGCACCTTCGGCGGCGCGGGCCTGGCGCAGATCTTCGAGGCGAACGAGGACCAGAAGGAGCGCTATCTCTATCCGACGCTGCGCGGCGAGAAGAAGGCGTTCTTCGGCCTCACCGAGCCGTCCGGCGGCAGCGATCCGGCACGCGCGATCCAGACCAAAGCGGAGCGCAGGGACAATGGCTGGGTCCTGAACGGCGCCAAGATCTTCATTTCGAACGCCGATCGCGCGCAGTACGGCATCGTCTTCGCGCGAACCGATTCGTCGAAGGGCCGTGCGGGCATCACCTGCTTCATCATCGACAGCGACACGCCGGGCTTCCATGTGCGGAGGGTCGTGCACACGCTCCGCTCCTCGCACTATGCGACCGAGCTCGAGTTCAAGGATTGCTGGGTCAGCGACCACCAGGTGCTGGGCGAGGTGAACAAGGGCTTCGCGGTCGCCAACGACCGGCTGACGCGCCAGCGCATCCCCTATGCCGCGGGCTGCATCGGCGTTGCCATCGCCGCGCACGAGATGGCGATCGAATGGGCCAAGATGCGCTCGACCTTCGGCGAGAAGCTGTCGCATCGCCAGGCCGTGCAATGGATGCTTGTCGACAACGAGATCGACATCCGCACGGCCAGGCACTTCACCCTGGAAGCCGCTGAGAAGGCGCGCCGCGGCCTGCCCTTCAAGATCGAGGCCTCGATCGCCAAGCTCACCGCGTCGGAAGGCGGCGGCCGGGTCGTAGATCGCGCCATGCAGATCCATGGCGGCATGGGCATGACCAAGGACCTGCCGCTGGAGCGCTGGTACCGCGAGATGCGAATCCGACGGGTCGGCGAAGGCCCGAGCGAGGTGCAGCGCATGGTGATCGCGCGCGAGATCCTGGGGAGCAATCTGCGATGAGTACAGCGTCGGGCCCGCTCGCGGGCATCAAGGTCGTCGAGTTCGGCCAGAACCTGGCCGGCCCCTATTGCGGCCAGATCCTGGCCTTCCTCGGCGCCGAGGTGGTCAAGGTCGAGCGGCCCGAGGGCGACGACGCGCGCAAGTGGGGGCCTCCGTTCGTCGAAGGCGATGCGACGGGCTTCATCGCGCTGAACCGCGGCAAGAAGTCGATCACCTGCGATCTCGCGGACCCGGCGCAGCGCGCGGCACTGATCGAGCGGATCGGCGCGGCCGACATCTTCGTGCACAATCTGCGCGCCGACGTGCCGGCCAAGTTCGGCTTCGACGGCGCCACCCTCACCAAGCGCTTCCCGCGCCTGATCTATGCCGATCTCGGAGCCTTCGGCCATGCCGGACCGTGGAAGGACCGGCCAGGCTACGAGCCGATCATCCAGGCCGTCGCCGGCCTCATCTCGCTCAACGGCGATCCGACAGGACCGGAAGCGCGCATCGGCGTCTCGATCATCGACCTGTCGACCGGCATGTGGACGGCGATCGGCGTGCTGGCCGCACTGGCCAGGCGCACGGCCACCGGCGAGGGCAGCCTGGTGAACACGTCATTGTTCGAAAGCGGATTGATGTGGGCCTCCAACCACGTCGCGGGCTGGTCGGTGACCGGCAGGATGCCGCCGCGCCAGGGAACGGGCCATCCGTCGCTGACGCCCTACCAGGCTTTCGAATGCAGCGACGGGCCGCTCATGATCTGCCCCGGAAACGACCGGCTGTGGCGCAAGTTCGCCGAGGCGCTGGGCCATCCCGAATGGCCCGACGAGGAGCGTTTCAGGACCAACGTCCAGCGCGCCGAGCGGCGCGAACTGTTGCTGGGCATGATCGCCGACATCATGAAGGAGCATCCCCGCGCCCACTGGACGGCCAAGCTCGATGCGCTGGGTGTGCCCAACGGGCCGCTGAATACGGTGCCCCAGATGATGGAGCTGGCGCAGGTCGCGGCACTGGGGATGTTCCTGCAGCCCTATGCCGGATCGAATGCCCTGTTCCATGGCCTCCCCCTCAGCCTGGACGGCAAGCGGGCCGGCAGCCTGGAAACCGCGCCGAAAATCGGCGAGCACAACGGGAAAGTCTAGCCGGCGAAGCTCAGACAGTAATCCCGCACCTGCTGCAGCGGGATGCGCGCGTGGCTCTGGACGATGATGAATTTGCCGCCCGGGTCGGTGCCGTTGGGCAGCCGGACCAGCCGTTCGAAATCGTCGGCGCCCCAGACGCAGGATCGTTCCGAGAATAGCTGGACGTCGGACGTGTAACAGGTGTCCCACTCGGCGTGATAGTCGTAGAGCGTGCCGTTGATCTCGGCCGTGCTGGTGTAGAGCGAATACTCGGTCCATGGCACCTGCAGCGGCTTTCGGGCCTTCCACAGCAGGAGGGAAGTCATGGCGCTCATCCGCCGACCGCGCAGCCGTTCCAAGGTCTGTCGCGCCAGGTCGCCGTGCAGGATGTTCGGCGTCACCGAGAGACCGTGCGATCTCGCGTCGTAGGGAACGCCGATGACCTCCGAAGCGCTCTGCCACCAGTCGTGGTGCTGCTTGGGCTCCCATCGCGACAGCGCCCGTTCATATTGCACGAAGGTGCGCGAATCGAAGTCCCCCACGCAGCAGACATCGGAATCGAGGGTGAAGAAGCCGCCGAATCCCAGAACGGCAGGCACGTGCAATTTCACGATCTGTTGCCGGTACCAGCCGGTCATCCAATAGAAGGAGCTGAAGGCGGGGAAGAAGTCGCCCTCTCGGCGCACGGTCACTTCGATATTGGGAAAGCGCGGCAGGTTGGAGCGCAACAGATCCGCGTCGCGGTCAGGAGCGATGATCAGGAGCTCGAACGGCTTGCTGTCCCGCCAGTGCTTGGCCAGCGATTCGATCAGAAGTCCGGCACGCTCCAGATCGCCCAAGCGCTTGATGTTGCGCAGGGCGAGCGGGAGGATTCCTTGTCTGATCTCTGAAAACATATGGGACTGCACTCTACTGTCTATATATGGGCATCGCCGACACCATATCAATCGATAGGTTAAGTCATCTCGGTGGCCTGTCAGCGGCACATCGCCCCAGATCGCAAAAAGCCGAAAATCGCACAAAAAAAACGCCGGGCCCAAAGGCCCGGCGAGTCAAACAGGGAGGCTTCACGTCTGGGAGACGTGGGATCATGAGGATCCCGAGTTTCGAACCGATCAGCCAAAAGCGGTCGTGTCGAAAACCTGCATCCAACCTATGCCTCATCCGGAAGATTGGTAGTGGTGAAGTTTTGGACACTGGCATGCGGCGTGCGCATGCCTTTCACCGACTATGCAATCCTGCAGGTCCCGCCCCCTAGAAACGGGTCTCCGCGACCTTCCGCAGCAAGAAATCCCGGAAGACTGCAATGCGCTTGGAGTGCCGCAGCTCTTCCGGATAGGTGAAATAGACGTCCGTCGTCCGGACGTTCAGGTCGGGCAACAACATCTCCAGCTTGGTCGATTCGCGGGCGAGATAATCGGGCAGCGAGGCAATGCCGAGCCCGGACTCGACGGCGCGGAAAATCCCGTAGGTGTTGTTCACCCGCAGAACCACGAGCCGCGGGTTCTGGTCGGGATTGCCCTCGCGAAGCAGCCAGTTGACGTCCTGGACGGGTGCGCGCGCATCCTCGCCGAAGATGATGAGACGATGCTGGTCGAGATCGTCGATCGTGTTGGGCTTGCCGTACTTCTGCACGTAGTCGTGCGAGGCATAGACGTGACTGCGGACGGTCAGCAGATGGCGCTGCACCAGTCCGGGCTGGCGGGGCATGACCATGCGGATGGCCACGTCGGCCTCGCGCATGCCGAGATCGAGTTCGTTGTCGGACAGGACCAGGCTCACATCGATCTCGGGATAGAGCGCGATGAACTCGTGCATCTGGGCCGTGAGCCAGGTCGAGCCGAAGCCAACCGTCGCATGGATCTTGAGCCGTCCGGCCGGCTTGTCCTGATTGGCCCGCAGCAGCGCCTCGGCCGTGTTGACCTTGGCGGCCATGTCGCGCGCCGTCCGGTAGAGCAGCTCGCCCTGCTCCGTAAGGATGAGGCCTCGCGCATGGCGGTGGAACAACATGACGCCGAGCTGTTCCTCGAGCGCGCCGATCTGGCGCGAGATCGCCGACTGGCTGAGCTTCAGTGACTCGCCCGCATGAGTGAAGCTGCCGGCATCCGCCACGGCCTGGAATATCCGCAGCTTGTCCCAGTCCATTTCATTGCCTCCCTGTCCACGCCTGCTGCTTTACTCGGCCGCCTCTGCGTGGCGCGCCTCCTGACCTGCCAGCCACTTTTCGGCTTCGAGCGCGGCCATGCAGCCCGTGCCCGCCGCCGTCACGGCCTGCCGGAACACCTTGTCCTGCACGTCGCCCGCCGCGAAGACGCCCACGATATTGGTTGCCGTCGAATCCGGCCGGGTGATCAGATAGCCCTCGCCATCCATCTCGAGCTTGCCCTTGAACAGCTCGGTATTGGGCGAATGGCCGATCGCCACGAAGAAACCGTCGGCCTTGAGGTCCTGCACCGCGCCCGTCTTCACGTTGCGCAGGCGCGCCCCCGTGACGACCGGCGCCGGCGTCTTTTCACCGATAACCTCGTCGACGACGTGGTCCCAGATGACGCTGACCTTGGGATTCTTGAACAGGCGGTCCTGGAGTATCCTCTCCGCGCGGAAGCTGTCGCGACGGTGCACCAGGGTCACCTTGGAGGCGTGATGGGTCAGATAGAGCGCCTCCTCGACCGCGGTATTGCCGCCGCCGACCACGATCACTTCCTTGTTGCGGAAGAAAAAGCCGTCGCAGGTCGCGCAGGCCGATACGCCGCCGCCGCGGAAGGTCTCCTCGCTGGGCAGGCCGAGCCACTTCGCCGTGGCGCCCGTCGCGATGATCAGCGAGTCCGCCTCATATCGGTCGCCGGAATCGCCCATGCAGACGAACGGCCGCACCGAGAGGTCGACGTCTACGATCGTGTCGAAGAACATCTGCGTGCCGACATGCTCGGCCTGCTTCTGCATCTGCTCCATGAGCCACGGCCCCTGGATGACATCCGCGAAGCCCGGATAGTTCTCGACGTCGGTCGTGATCGTGAGCTGGCCGCCGGGCTGGATTCCCTGCACCAACATGGGCTTGAGGCTTGCGCGAGCCGCATAGATGGCCGCCGTGTAGCCGGCCGGGCCGGACCCCAAGATCATTACCTTGCTTCGGTGAGTTTCTGCCATGTCCGCTCCGCATCCCGCCAACCGCATATCTTGGACATATATGCAAACCTCCACCGAGTTGCACGGCTAGAAGTCAATTTCACACGCAATTGTTCACAGGCAATCACCGAATTCTCGCAACTTTATTGCGTGTCCGGCATGGTTCTGGCATAGACCCGGCCCAACGGAGGAATACTGATGGCTCGGGCCAAGCTCGATCGAATTGACCGGCGAATTCTCAGCGATCTGCAGTCCAATGGACGCATGACCAACGTGGAACTGGCCGAGCGCGCCGGCATATCGGCGCCACCCTGCCTGCGCCGCGTGAGGGCGTTGGAGCGGGCGGGCATCATCAAGGGTTACCATGCCGAACTGAGCCCGGAGGCCCTGGGCTACAGCGTATCGGTGTTCGCGCTGGTCGGACTGAACAGCCAGGCCGAGGCCGATCTCAAGGCGTTCGAGGCGCTGATCGCGAATTGGGAGGAGGTCCGCGAGTGCCACATGCTGGCTGGCGAGGCCGATTTCCTGCTCAAGATCGTGGCCGAGACCTGGGACGACTACCAGAAATTCCTGACCACCCGCCTCACCTCCGCGCCCAATGTCAGCCACGTGAAGTCGATGATGGTGTTCCGGACCGCGAAGGAAGTGCCCGGCGTCCCCATCTCGACGGAAGCGTAGCTTCCGTCGAGATGGGCGGCAGCGGTTGCAGCCGACCGCGAGAGCCCGCACAGAAGCAACGGAGCAAGAATTGACCGACGTCACCTTCGAGATCCTGCACCGCGTTGCCGACGCCTTTGCCCGGCGCGACGTCGACGGCATCGTCAATTCGTTCGCCGAGGATGGCGAATTCCGCAACGCCAAGGGGCCCGACTACTGGGGCCAGAGTTTCAAGGGCAAAGCGGCCATCCGCAGCTATTTCGAGCCGCTGTTCGCCAATACCGGCGATGTGAAGTGGGTTCACACGAACGAGTTCATCTGCGGCGACCGGGCGGTGACAGAATGGCACCGGACCGCCACGCTGAAGTCCGGTGAGCGCCAGGAGTGGCTGGGCTGCGACCTCTACACCTTCCGGGGCGGCCTCATCGTCATGAAGGACACCTACATCAAAGTCGTGGCCTGACCGCGAGGGTCTTGCGGGAAACGGCGTGTATTGATACCCTCCTAAAATACACAGCGTTGTCATCAAGACCGAGGGGCGCAGGCCATGAGGGCTCTTTTCCAGGCGTCGAAGATCCTGCTGCTCGACCTCGCGTCGACGCTGCTGTTCCTCGCCGTCTATGCGATCACCGGCAATCTCTTCCTCGCCGTCGGCCTCGGCATGGCGCTGGGCATCGTCCAGATCGGCTGGCAGCTCGCCCGCAAGCAGCCCGTCGAGGCGCTGCAGTGGCTCAGCCTCGTCATCATCTTCGCGTCGGGTACGGCGACGTTCCTGACCGACGATCCCCTCTTCATCATGATGAAGCCCAGCATCATCTATGTGATCGTCGGGCTGGTGATGCTGAAGCGCGGCTGGATGACCCGCTACCTGCCGCCGATCGCACGCGCGACCGTTCCCGACCTCGCCGTTACCTTTGGTTATGTCTGGGCCGGACTGATGTTCTTCTCGGCCGGGCTCAACATCGTGCTCGCCCTGACACTCGACGTCACGAGCTGGGCGGCCGTGAAGTCGGTCTGGGCGATCGGCAGCAAGGTCGGCCTGTTCGGTATCCAGTATGCCATCATGAAGTCGACCGGCATCCGCCGGGCGCGCGCCATGATGGCGACTAGTTGAACTGCACGCCCACCACTTCGTAGGACTTGCCGCCGCGCGGCGTCTGAACCTCGACCCGGTCACCCACCGTCTTGCCGATGAGCGCCCGCCCGATCGGCGAAGTGACGGAGATCCGGCCCTTGGCGAGGTCGGCCTCGTAGGGGCCGACGATCTGGTACTTCACCGTCTCGTCGGTATCCTCGTCGGCCAGGCGCACGATGGCGCCGAACTTCACAACCTTGCCGGTCAGCTTCGAGAAGTCGATCACCTCGGTGCGCGAGATGATGTCCTCGAGCTCGGCGATGCGCCCCTCGATGAAGCTCTGCTTTTCGCGCGCAGACGTGTACTCGGCGTTCTCCGAGAGATCGCCATGCTCGCGCGCCGTCGCGATGGCCTTGATGATCGCCGGGCGCTCGACGCTCTTCAGCACTTTCAGTTCGCCTTCGAGGCGCTGTAGCCCCTCGGCTGTCATGGGAATACGTTCCATCGCCAAATCGTCCTTGATCAGTCGTACGGCGTCAACGCCGAACGCACCCCAAAACGGGTTGCTATACGGCAAGTTGCAGGAAAGACCGCCCGGTTAAAAGGCGGTCTTGAAGTAGGATTGCAGGGGCGCCACGTCGAGCCCACCCTGCTTGACCGCGGCAATGCCCTCGACCGCCGCCTTGGCACCGGCGACCGTCGTATAATAGGCGATCTTGTTCATCAGGGCGGTGCGCCGGAGCGTGAAGCTGTCGGTCAGGGCGCTTGCGCCTTCGACCGTATTGAACACGAGCTGCACCTTGCCGTCCTTCATCAGGTCGACGATATGCGGCCGGCCTTCCAGCACCTTGTTGACCTGCTGCGCCTCGATCGAATGCTTGGCGAGGAACTCCGCCGTGCCGCGGGTCGCGACGACTTTGAAGCCCAGTTCGATCAGCCGCTTCAGGGGCTTCACCATCGCCTGCTTGTCCTGGTCCTTGACCGAGACGAACACCGCGCCCTCGACCGGCACCTTGCTGCCGGCGCCGAGCTGCGACTTGGCAAAGGCGCGCCCGAAATCCATGTCGAGGCCCATGACCTCGCCGGTCGAGCGCATTTCCGGGCCAAGGATGATGTCGACGCCGGGGAAGCGCGCGAAGGGGAACACCGCCTCCTTGACCGCGATATGCTTGCCCTTGGCCTTCTTGATGCCGAGCGACTTCAGCGCTTCGCCGGCCATCAGGCGGGCCGCGAACTTGGCGATCGGCTGCCCCGTCGCCTTGGCGACGAACGGCACGGTGCGGCTGGCGCGCGGATTGACTTCGAGCACGTAGACCTCGCCATCCTTGACGGCGAACTGCACATTCATCAGGCCAACGACATGCAGCGCCTTGGCCATCGCCTCGGTCTGGCGCTCGATCTCGGCCAGGATCTTGGCCGACAGCGAATAAGGCGGCAGCGAGCAGGCCGAGTCGCCGGAATGAATTCCCGCCTCCTCGATATGCTCCATGATGCCCGCGACGAACACGTTCTGGTCCTTGTCGGCCAGGGCGTCGACATCGACCTCGATGGCATCGCGCAGATAGGAATCGATCAGCACCGGATTGCTGCCCGAGACCTTTACGGCATCGCGCATGTAGCGCTCGATGGCGGCGCGATCGTAGACGATCTGCATCGCGCGTCCGCCCAGCACGTAGGACGGACGGATGACCACCGGATAGCCGATCTTCTCGGCAATCTCGATCGCCTTCTCCTGCGATGTCGCGGTGCCGTTGTCGGGCTGGCGCAGCTTGAGCTCGTGGATCAGCTTCTGGAAGCGCTCGCGGTCCTCGGCGAGATCGATGGCGTCGGGCGAGGTGCCCAGGATCGGAATGCCCGCGGCTTCGAGCGGCTTGGCGAGTTTGAGCGGCGTCTGGCCGCCGAACTGCACGATCAGGCCGAGCAGCTCGCCGCTGCGGCGCTCAACCTCGACCAGCTCGATCACGTCCTCGGCCGTCAGCGGCTCGAAATAGAGACGGTCGGCCGTGTCGTAGTCGGTCGAAACGGTCTCGGGGTTGCAGTTGACCATGATGGTCTCGTAGCCGGCCTCGCGCAGCGCGTAGACCGCATGGACGCAGCAATAGTCGAACTCGATGCCCTGGCCGATGCGATTGGGACCGCCCCCCAGGATGATGACCTTGCGCCGGTCGGTCGGTTGCGCTTCGCACTCGGCCGGCCGCACCCCGTCGCCCTCGTAGCAGGAATAGAGGTAGGGCGTGCGCGACTCGAATTCGGCCGCGCAGGTATCGATGCGCTTGAAGACCGGCCGCACGCCGAGCGCGCGACGCTTCTTCGCCACGTCGCCGGCGCTCTGCTTCGTCAGTTCACCGAGCCGCTCGTCGGAGAAGCCCTTCTTCTTGAGGTCGAAGAACGCCTTGGCCTCCGTCGGCAGGCCGTCCTTGCGCACGCTCGCCTCGATGGCGACCAGTTGCTCGATCTGGCGCAGGAACCACGGCTCGTATTTCGACGCCTGGGCGATCTCTTCCACGTTCAGGCCGTAACGGAACGCCTGGGCGATCACCAGGATGCGGTCGGGCGTCGGCCGGGCCAGGGCGCCCACGATGGCGGACTTGTCGGGTGCGCCCTTGATCTCGATCTCGTTCAGGCCGGTCAGGCCGGTCTCCATCGAACGCAGCGCCTTCTGCAGCGATTCCTGGAAGGTGCGGCCGATCGACATCGCCTCGCCGACGCTCTTCATCGAGGTATTGAGCAGCGGCTCCGCGCCCGGGAACTTCTCGAAGGCGAAGCGCGGCATCTTGGTGACGACGTAGTCGATCGTCGGCTCGAACGAGGCTGGAGTCTCGCCGGTGATGTCGTTCAGGAGTTCGTCGAGCGTGTAGCCCACGGCCAGCCGGGCGGCGACCTTGGCGATCGGGAAACCCGTGGCCTTGGAAGCCAAGGCCGAGGAGCGCGACACGCGCGGATTCATCTCGATCACCACCATGCGGCCGCTCGCCGGATCGACCGCGAACTGCACGTTCGAGCCGCCGGTATCGACGCCGATCTCGCGCAGGCACGCGATCGAGGCGTCGCGCATGATCTGGTATTCCTTGTCGGTCAGCGTCAGCGCCGGGGCGACCGTGACGGAGTCGCCGGTATGCACGCCCATCGGATCGACGTTCTCGATCGAGCAGATGATGATGCAGTTGTCGTTGCGGTCGCGCACGACCTCCATCTCGTACTCTTTCCAGCCGAGCACGGATTCCTCGACCAGCACTTCGCCGACCGGCGAGGCATCGACGCCGCCGGCCACGATCTCGAAATACTCGTCGCGATTGTAGGCGATGCCGCCGCCGGTGCCGCCCAGCGTGAAGGACGGGCGGATGATCGCCGGCAGGCCGACCCGCTCCAGCGCGGTCGCCGCCTCTTCGCGATTGTGCACGACTTCGCTCTTCGGGCATTCGAGCCCGATCTTGGTCATGGCGTCGCGGAACAGCAGCCGGTCCTCGGCCTTGTCGATGGCTTCGGCATTGGCGCCGATCAGCTCGACGCCGTACGTCTTGAGCCGCCCATCGCGATGCAGCGACATCGCGGTGTTGAGCGCCGTCTGGCCGCCCATGGTCGGCAGGATCGCGTCGGGCTTTTCCTTCTCGATGATGCGCGCCACGAAGTCGGGCGTGATCGGCTCGATATAGGTCGCATCGACCAGCCCCGGATCGGTCATGATCGTGGCCGGGTTGGAGTTGATCAGGATGACCCGATAGCCCTCGTCCTTCAGCGCCTTGCAGGCCTGGACGCCGGAATAGTCGAACTCGCAGGCCTGACCGATGACGATCGGGCCGGCGCCGATGACGAGGATGCTCTTTATGTCGGTGCGCTTGGGCATGATCTCTCTACTTGCCCTTGCTCTTGTCGATCATCTCGACGAAGCGGTCGAAGAGATAGTGACTGTCGGTCGGGCCGGGCGAGGCTTCGGGGTGATACTGGACCGAGAAGGCCGGCTTGTCGGTGCAGCGCAGGCCTTCGTTGATGCCGTCGAACAGGGAGACGTGCGTCACCTCGGTGTTCTCGGGCAGCGATTCGGGGATGACGCAGAAGCCATGGTTCTGCGACGTGATCTCGACCTTGCCGGTGGTCAGGTCCTTGACCGGCTGGTTGGCGCCACGGTGGCCGCGCTCCATCTTGCGCGTCTTGCCACCGAGCGTCAGGGCCAGGATCTGGTGTCCTAGGCAGATGCCGAACAACGGCACCTTCCTGTCGAGCACGGCCTGGATGGCGGACGAGGCATAAACCGCGGTCGCCGCCGGATCGCCGGGGCCGTTGGACAGGAACACGCCATCGGGATTGTGCCGCAGAATATCCTCGGCCGTGGCCGTGGCCGGCACGACGGTGACCCTGCAGCCGGTGTTGGCGAGGCAGCGCAGGATATTGCGCTTGGCGCCGTAGTCCACGGCGACGACATGATACTTGGGGTTGGTGAGCTTGCCGTAGCCCTTGCCCAGCGCCCACTTGGTCTCATCCCAAGTGTAGGTCTGCTTGGTCGTAACCTCGAGGGCCAGATCCATGCCGTCGAGTCCCGGCCAGTCGAGCGCGATCTGGCGCATCTTCGGGATGTCGAACTTGCCGTCCGGCGCATGGACGACGACACCGTTGGGCGGGCCGCCGTCGCGGATGCGCCGCGTGATGGCCCGCGTGTCGACGTCGCAGATGCCCGGCAGATTGTGGCTCTTCAGCCAGTCGTTGAGCGGCTTTACGGAGCGCCAGTTGGCGGGCTCGGTGATGTCGCCGCGCAGCACGACGGCGCGCGCTGCCGGGGTGATCGTCTCGATGTCCTCGAGATTGGTGCCGACATTGCCGATGTGCGGGAAGGTGAAGGTGATGATCTGGCCGGCATAGGACGGATCGGTGATGATCTCCTGGTACCCGGTCATCGAGGTGTTGAAGCAGACCTCGCCCACGGCATGGCCGGCGGCGCCCACTCCCTTGCCCCAGAAGACCGTGCCGTCGGCCAGCACCAGCGCGGCCGTGGCCCAACGCGGCGCGGCGTCATTCGCACCGGCGGTCTTAGGTGAAGTCATGATGTTTGCCCGTTCGTGCGGCTCGCGCGGCCTCGCCCCGGACCCGGCATGGGCGAGGCGATCGGCAAGCCGGGCGGGTTGTAACCAAGCCGCCGCAGAGGGTCAAGGCGCGGAAGGCAGCCATTTTCTAAGCTATTTCAATAGCTTATTTGCTTTGCCAACAGCGGCTGGGGCGATTAGTTTCCGCCCCTTAGCCTTCGGGCATACCAACGGGACCCAAGCGATGCTGCGCGAAAAACTGACCGAAGCGATGAAAGACGCGATGCGCGCCAAGGATCAGGCCGCGCTGGGCACGATTCGGCTCATCCTCGCGAAGCTCAAGGACGCCGATATCGCCGCCCGCACCGAGGCCAGCCGCGACGGCGTGGCCGACGACAGGATCCTGTCGCTGATGCAGGGCATGATCAAGCAGCGCAACGAATCGATCGCCCTCTACGAAAAGGGCGGCCGCACCGACCTGGCCGAGAAGGAAAAGGCGGAGATCGCCGTGATCGAGCGCTTCCTGCCGCAGCAGATGGACGAAGCCGCGGTCGAGGCTGCCGTGCGCGAGGCCATTGCCGCTGCCGGCGCCACCTCGGTCAAGGACATGGGCGGCGTCATGGCGACCCTGAAGGGCAAGTATGCCGGCCAGATGGACTTCGCCAAGGCGTCAGCCGCCGTGAAGAAGGCTCTCGCCGGCTAGCAGGCTGCTGAAAAAGCCGAAGTCACGTCGAATAAACGAAACAAACGAAATAAACGAAATAACTGAAGCGGA
Organism: Reyranella sp.; assembly: GCF_965227665.1. Classification (GTDB taxonomy): domain Bacteria; phylum Pseudomonadota; class Alphaproteobacteria; order Reyranellales; family Reyranellaceae; genus Reyranella. Next base: position 4,890,345 of record NZ_OZ245767.1, on the reverse strand, counting down.
TGTCGCAGGTCCCTGATCCCGTGTCGCGTTGACCGTTGACGCAACAATGTTGCGTTCCGGGTTAGGCGCCGGCGGGCGTCGGTAACGATCCCCGCTATCCCCTATGGCGTGGCGTCGGTCCCGGGGCCATCTTAGGGGATGGCGTTCCCTCCCGGCTTCCTAGACGAACTGCGCGCGCGCCTCAGCCTGTCCGACATCGTCGGCCGGAAGGTGTCGCTGAAGCGCCGCTCGGGTGCCGAGTACGCAGGCCTCTGCCCCTTCCACAACGAGAAGACACCGTCCTTCACGGTCAACGACAAGAAGGGCTTCTTCTACTGTTTCGGCTGCCACGAGAAGGGCAGCGCCATCGACTTCGTCATGAAGACGGAAGGTCTCTCCTTTCCCGAGACGGTCGAAAAGCTCGCCCGCGAGGTCAACCTGCCGGTGCCTGTGGCCACGCCGGCCGAGCGCGAGCGCGCCGACCGGGCCTCCACGCTCCAGCAGGTCGTTGAAATGGCGGCTGTCTGGTTCCAGAAGCAGCTTCGCCTGCCGGTCGGCCGCCAGGGCCTGGACTATCTGCGGGGGCGCGGCCTTTCCGACGCCACCATCGACGACTTCCGCCTGGGATTTGCGCCCGATTCGCGCGACGGCCTCCTCGCCGCCCTCAAGCGCGAGAACGTCCCTCTCGACAAGATCGTCGAGGCCGGACTGGCCATCCGGCCGGAGGACGGGCGCGATCCCTACGACCGGTTCAGGGGCCGCGTGATGTTCGTCATCAACGATCGCCGGGGCCGCGCCATCGCCTTCGGCGGCCGGGTCATGGGCACCGGCGAGCCCAAGTATCTGAACTCCCCCGAGACGCCGCTCTTCCACAAGGGCGCCAATCTCTACTGCCTCGACCGGGCTCGGCAGGCCGCGACCAAGGACCAGCCGGTGATCGTGGCCGAAGGCTACATGGACGTCATCGCGCTGCACGGGGCGGGCTTCACCGGCGCCGTGGCGCCGCTCGGCACCGCCCTGACCGAGGGACAGCTGGGCGAACTCTGGAAGCTCGCGGACGAGCCCTTTCTCTGCTTCGACGGCGACAATGCGGGCCGGCGCGCCATGTCCCGGGCCGCCGAACGGGCGCTTCCCTTGCTCCGTCCCGGCAAGAGCCTGCGTTTTCTCACCCTGCCGGCGGGCGAGGACCCCGACAGCCTGATCCGGACCAAGGGCCCCGATGCAGTCCGCCGCGTCCTCGACCTCGCCCGTCCGCTGTCCGATGTGGTCTGGGAACTCGAAACCGAGGGCAAGCCGGCCGACACGCCCGAGCGGCGAGCGAGCCTCCAGCAGAGCGTCGAACAGCGGGTGGCGGAGATCGCCGATCCGGTGGTGCGCGACTACTACCGCACCGAGATGCGCAACCGGCTGAACCGGATGCGCCGCCCCGAGGCGCCGGCCTGGCAGCCTGGAAAGTTCCGCAAGCCCTTCAGACGCCCCGGAGATCCCGAACCCGCGCCTTTCGCGGCCGGCTCGGCGGCCCGCCGATCAGGTCTCGATCTCGACGCCTCGCGCCAGGAGTGGGGCCTGCTGGGCGCCCTGATCGAACGGCCGGCCCTGCTCCACATCCTGGCCGAAGATCTGGCAGCCCTGCCGATCACCAGCCCCGACCTGGGCCGGCTGCGCAGCGGACTGCTGGATGCCCTCTCTCTCGTGCCGTCGGGGGTGGATCCGGCCGCAGACGAGGCGGCGGGCGACCCCTCTCTGGAGGCCGAACTCATCGGCCAGCATCTCCAGAGGATGGGTCTGGCGCAGTTGGCAGCCTCGGCGCGGGCCAAGGCGCGCGAGGCCTTCCGCGACGACCCGACCGATGCGGATGGCTGGGTCGGCCAGTGGCGCCGGGCCGCCCGCCATGTCAGCCATCTCCGGTCAGACCCCGAGGAGCTGAAACGGGCGGAAGATGCTCTCGCAGAGGACATGTCGGAGGAGAATTTGCGGCGGCTTCATGCCGTTCTCGACCGAATGCGGCGGGAAAGCCTGGAATCCAATGCCCTGTAGCCGGGACGCGCAGATTCAGGGGGCTCCCCCTATCGCTGCTTGCACTGAAGCCCCATATAGTAGAAGGGTAGTTTTTGCGGGGCCGCCCTCCCGCCTCCCCTTCTTGCAGCCAAATAACGGCCCTTTGGCCGTTTTATCTGTTTGTCGCACCCAAGGATTTGAGTAAATGGCGACCAAAACCGCGACCGTAGCGCAACCCGAAGCCGCCGATGCCCGGGAGGAGGGTCCTGACGCCCCCCTGCTCGACTCGCTCGGCGCCGAGCTGAAGAAGCTCGTCCAGAAGGGCAAGGAACGCGGCTACGTCACCTATGACGAGTTGAACGCGGCCCTGCCGCCCGACGAAGTGTCCTCAGAGCAGATCGAGGACACGATGGCGATGCTGTCCGAGGCTGGGGTGAATGTCGTCGAGGCCGAGGAGCCGGAGGACACGGCCTCCGCCACGGCGGCCGAACCCGCCAAGACGGCGGTGGTCGCGGCCGAGGCCACGGGCGAGGACGAGGAGCTGGGTCGTACGGACGATCCGGTCCGCATGTACCTGCGCGAGATGGGCAGCGTCGAGCTGCTGAGCCGCGAGGGCGAGATCGAGATCGCCAAGCGCATCGAGGCCGGCCAGGACAAGATGATCGGCGGCATCTGCGAAAGCCCGATGACGATCACGGCGCTGCTGCATTGGCGCGACGCGATCAACGAAGGCCGCATTCTGCTGCGCGACGTGATCGACCTCGAGGCGACCCAGGGCGGCGGCGCCCCCGGCGAAGGCAAGGGCGTGAACGCCGCCCCTCCCACTCCCGCCGCGCCGCCGATGCCGCGTCCGGCGTCTCTGCCGAAACTGGTGCGGCCGGCCGGTCCTGGGATGAACGGTGAAGCGGGCGGCGAAGCGCCTGCAGCGGAAGGGGCTGAGGAGGACGACGAGAACGCGCTCTCCCTGTCGGCGCTCGAGGAAAAGCTCAAGCCCGAGGTTCTGCGCACCCTCACCAAGATCTACAAAGTCTATATCGAGATGTCGAAGGTGCAGAACCGGCGCCTGTCGACTCTCGCCCGCGGCCAGAAGCCCAGCGCGGAGTTCGAGAAGAGCTACGAGAAGCACCGCAAGAAGATCGTCGAACTGGTGCGGACGGTGCACATCAATGCCGCCCGCATCGAGCAGCTCAAGCTCTCGCTCTACGACCTCAACCGCAAGCTGATGACCCTCGAGGGCAAGCTGCTGCGCACGGCGGAGAGCTTCCGCATCTCGCGGCAGGACTTCCTCGACAATTACTTCACGCACGAAATCGATCCCAACTGGCTCGAGAAGGTCGGCAAGCTGTCGGGCCGGGGCTGGAAGGATTTCGCCAAGAAGCGCGGGCCTGAGATCGAGAAGATCCGGGCGGAGATCAAGGACATCTCCGATCACTGCGGCGCGCCGATCTTCGAGTTCCGCCGCATGTGCAAGACCGTCCAGGACGGCGAGCGCGAGATGATGCGGGCGAAGAAGGAAATGATCGAGGCCAACCTGCGCCTCGTGATCTCGATCGCCAAGAAGTACACGAACCGCGGCCTGCAGTTCCTGGACCTCATCCAGGAAGGCAACATCGGCCTGATGAAGGCGGTCGACAAGTTCGAGTACCGCCGCGGCTACAAGTTCTCGACCTACGCCACCTGGTGGATCCGACAGGCCATCACGCGCTCGATCGCCGACCAGGCGCGCACCATCCGTATCCCGGTGCACATGATCGAGACCATCAACAAGCTGGTGCGTACCAGCCGGCAGATGCTGCACGAGATCGGCCGCGAGCCGCAGCCCGAGGAGCTGGCCGAGAAGCTCGGCATGCCGCTCGAGAAGGTGCGCAAGGTCCTGAAGATCGCCAAGGAGCCGATCAGCCTCGAGACCCCGATCGGCGACGAGGAGGACAGCCACCTCGGAGACTTCATCGAGGACAAGAACGCCGTCATCCCGCTCGAGGCGGCGATCCAGGGCAATCTGCGCGAGAGCACGACGCGGGTCCTGGCGACGCTCACGCCGCGCGAGGAGCGCGTGCTGCGCATGCGCTTCGGCATCGGCATGAACACCGACCACACGCTCGAGGAGGTCGGCCAGCAGTTCTCGGTCACCCGCGAACGTATCCGCCAGATCGAGGCCAAGGCGCTCCGCAAGCTCAAGCACCCGAGCCGCTCGCGCATGCTGCGCAGCTTCCTCGACGAGGGCTGAGAAAGACCGAGATCCGAGATCGAAAGCCGGGGCGCGTCCCCGGCTTTTTCATGTCATTCGCGATCGGCGATCCGCACCAGGGACGGCAGCAGGCCGCTCACCGTCATGTTGAGCTGGCGAACCTCTTCCAGAACGGCCAGGAGATTCTCCTGAACGGCCGCGCAGTGGCGCGACGCTTCATAGCGGGCATCGTCCAGTCCCGGATCGATCGCATAGGGATGGCCGAGGGCGCGCCCGCACTCCTGGAGCACGTCCAGCAGTGCCGCCGGCGATTCCCCCTTGTGTCCCGGATGCACGAAATCGCGGGTCGCATGTTCGATCCGCTCCAACGCCGTGACAAGACCATCGACTTCCATGGGAGTCTCCTCGGCCGACAACGGGGACGCTGTGATCGGGCTCGATGCTGTCACCGGAGTCCCCGCCGCACAAGCCCGCCCCTCCCGGAAGATCAGCCGAACCGCAGCAAGGGGATCGCCGCCGCGGCCAGCAGGACGGCGGCGATGCGCATCCGCGTGAAGGGCTCCTTCAGCCAGAACACGGCGATGAGGACGGCAAAGATGGCGCTGGTGTCCCGCAGCGCCGCGGCCGGGGCGATCGGCGCATGGCTCCAAACCCAGAGTATGAGCAGGTACGATGCCATGGCGGCGACCGCGATCGGCAGGGCGAGAACCCAATGGGACGTCACCTGCGCCCAGGGCGGCCCCGAGCGGCGCTGCCGCCACGCCATGGCCGCGGCATTGGTGATCGAGACGACGAACCCATAGGCCCAGGGCGACCCCGAGAGCCGTACGCCCTGCGCGTCGCACATGATATAGGCCGCCGTGCCGACACCCGCCGCCACGGTCCACCCCATGGCCGCCCTCGTGATCCCCTTGCCGCGCGCCGCGTCCCAGGCGAGGACGACGAGAGCCAGCGAGATGACCAGAATGCCCAGCAGCCCCGCCGTCGCCAGCCGTTCACCCGTCGCGAGGGTGGCCAGCGGCACCACCAGGAGTACGGCCAGGGAGCGAACCACCGGATAGACGAGGCCGAAACCTCCGAGCTCATAGGCCCGCAGCAGGGCCGATACGGTGAGGACGTTCATCACGGTCGAGGCCGCGATCCAGCCGAAGGACGCGAGATTGGGAAGGCCGGAGAAGAAGAGCGCCGGAACGACGAGCAGTGCGCCCAGTACCATTTGGGCCGTCATCACCTGCGCCGGATTGCGGCTCGCCTTCACGGCGGCATTCCAGCCCGCATGGAGGATGGCGCTCAGCAGGGCGAGCGAAACGTCTGTGAGATCCATCGTTCAGGCGGGCCGCGGCGCGACGATGACCACGCAGTAGCGCGCCGGGCTCTGCGTTGAGTTGTGGTAGGTGATCGGCCGGTCGAGCACCATCGCCAGGCAATCGCCGGCACACAACTCATAGCGCTCCTCGCCCAGCGTCATCTGGATCCTGCCCTCGAGGACCCAGACCTGCTGATGGGTCACGCCCGGCCGAGCCGCCGTCTCATAGCCCACGCGCGCGCCCGCCGGGAAAATCACCTCGACGATCTGGATGGGAGACGGGAAGCCGTCCGGCGAGACGTTGCGACGCAGGTACCCAGATCCGGGGTCTCGCCATTCGATCTGATCCGCCCGGCGGGACACTGGAGCCGGCGGCGCGGCTGGCATTTCGAAGAGCGTTGCCAGGGAGACGCCGAGGCCGGTCGCCAGCTTTTCGAGAAGCACGGCAGTCGGATTGCTTTCAGCCCGCTCGATCAGGGAGATCATGGAGCGGCTGACCCCGCTCGCCTCCGCCAGCGCCTCGAGAGACAGGCCATGCTTGTCCCTCAGGTCACGCACACGGGCCGCGATCCGTTCGTTGATGCCCGCCTCCATCACGCCCTCCTCTAATGGATAAACTATCCATTATATTGGAGGTCACATCAAGGAAGCTCGGGGTGCGCTAAAACATGATGCGACTGCGAGCGGGGGAATGAGATGAAAGACATCGTCGATGAATTGCGGGCCGAGTGCCGGGAGCAACACGGGCCGACCGGAGACGACACGGGTGTCCTTGCGCGCGACGTGCGCTGGCGGGCGGCAGCGGAGATCGAGTCCCTGCGGCCGGCGACCTGGGGGCCGATCGAGACGGCGCCGAAGGACGAAGGCCCCCTCCTGCTCTTCTGCCCGGGCCTCGAAGGGCATGTCGCCGACGAGATCGTTGTCGGTGCCTGGAAATTCGATCCGAACCGGCGCTCCTTGGGCTATTGGGTGAGCGATGTCGGAGCGCTGGACCCCGGCTTTGCCGAGACAGGGCCGTGGATCGAGTATCACGAACTCCAGCCCCGCCAGTGGGCGCGCTTGCCCGCACGGCCCTCCACAAGAAAGTAGAAACAAAAAAGGCGGCCACGAGGGCCGCCTTTTCCGTTGTCGGTGTCAGGTCTCAGGTGCGCGGCGGCAGCGGAACCTTCGCGTCCGTCAGAGCCTTGACCAGAACCGGGATGCCGGCCGCATAGTCACCGGCCTCGCACTTGGCGACTGCCGCCGGAACTTCACTGGCCACAGAATCCCTGCGGTCAAGCGAACGCCACTTCGCGGCCAACGCCTTGCAGTAGGCGGCGTCATCCATCGGAGCCGCAGCCATCGTCTGCGCCATGACGATTTCGACACGGCGGTTCTGCGGCTCGCGAACGTTCGGGCCGGTCTGCACGAGCAGGCCCTGTTCGCCACGGCCGACGACCGCGATCGCGGTGGCGGGCACGCCCTGCTGGACGAGCGCGTCCTTGACCGCGTTGGCCCGGCGCAGCGACAGCGCCATGTTGTAGGCCTCGGTGCCCGACGTATCGGTATGGCCGGTCGCCGTGATGCGCGCATTGCCCTTGGTCTTGTAGGCAGCGGCAGCCTGACCGACGACGTTCGTGGCCTGCGGGTTCAGCTTGGCGCTGTCCCAATCGAAGAAGACCATGAAGCTCTGAGGCGCCGGCGGCGGCGGCGGCGGCGGCGCAGTGGCCGGCGCCGGTTCGTCGCAGGCGGCGATCATGAACGTGGCGGCAAGCAGAACAAACAACTTCTTGAGCATAAGCCCCTCTCCCCTATGGCCATTTTAGCCGGCGCTATATTGCTCGATCAGCCCTCGTGCAGGCAATCCCAAAAATTGCACACAGAGTGCCGTTTCAAACGATTCCATTGAGACTACCTGTGATGGTGCACGCGTCCCGCAACCACCGGGGTTCGGCGCCGTTGTTCGCGCACGATGCCAACAAGGAGCACCCCGTGAAGCAAGTCGCGATCATCACCCTCGCCGCCTGTTTGTTCGTCGCAGGCTGTGCGTCTTACACTGAGCGTGTGGTCGAGAAGCCGGTGCCTGCGCGCACGTCGGAGCGGACCGTCGTCTACGATACGACGCCGGCCCCGGCGCAGACGACGACCGTCTACACCACTCGATAAGGCGCTTCCCCGTGATCAAAGTCGCACTTCTGGCGGCCGCCTGTCTCCTGGCGGCCGGATGCTCCATCCGGAGCGAGCGGGTGGTTGAGAAGCCGGTTCCGGCCCAGACGACCGTCTATACGACTCGCTAAGCCGCGAGCCCGTACAGTTCGGCCACATTGTCCCTCAGGATACGTTTGCGCAGGCCGGGCTCCAGATGTCCGGTCTGCTTGTCGATGACATCCTGGCTCCAGGGCCAGGTCGAATCGCTATGCGGGAAGTCGTTCGCCCACATCAGCTGTCGGGGGCCGAGCTGGTCGGCGAACTGGAAGGCTGTCCAGTCATCCTGAAACGTCATCGTTATGTGATCGCGGAAATACTCGGAGGGCAGACGCTCGAGCTCCTGCCCCTTCATCCAGTAGCGGTGGCGTTTGTAGGCATGATCCATCCGATACATGAAATGCGGCGCCCAGCCCGCATCTGCCTCCACACAGACGACACGCAACTTCGGATGCCTCTGGAAGACGCCGCCGAACACCAGCATGCCCATGATGTCCTGACAGCCCCGGATAATGGACAGGAAGCCGTTGATCTTCGGGCCGCGGGGTCTTGAGAGGGAGTTATCCCCAGACGTCGTGAGAATATGCCAAGACAAGGGCAGTTCGAGCGCGACGGCTGCCTCCCAGAACGGATCGTAGATCGGATCGTCGTAATCCTTTTCAGCCGGGTTGCCGGGCATCATCACGCCACGGAAGCCCATCGCCTTGATGCGCTGGAGATCCTCGATGCCTTCTTTCACCGAGCGCATGGCCGTCTGCCCGATGCCGACCAGGCGATCCGGTGCATGTGAGCAATAGGTCTGGAGCCAGCGGTTGTAGGCGTCGAAGCAGGCTTTCTTAAAATCGAAATCGGGATGGTTGCAGATCAGCATGCCGACGGTCGGATAGATGATTTCTGCCGCCACGCCGTCCTTATCCTGATCCTGGAGACGGCTTGACGGGTCCCAGCCGCCGCGGTGCAGGTCCTCGAACCGGGCGCCGCCGATCCGGATGTTCTCCGGGGCGACACCGGCCGCGGCGATCAGGCCCATCGGAACCGGCGTCTTCATGCCATCGACAAGATAAATGTCCCCCATGCTGTCATGGCACACGACGTGCGGCGCCCGTTCGCGAAAAGCCGGGTCGATATGGTCGCGGTAGCAGCCGGGCGGCTCCGTGATGTGGGAATCTGCAGAAATCGGGCGCCAGTCCATTCGTTCCTCCGTTTTCTTTGCGACAGCCTAGGCAGAGGGGGAAAGAGTCGGCAAGTCGCGGAACGGGGGCGGTTCCAGCCGGCGGCAGCGGTTGAACCGCTTCAAAGCGTGTGGCATACCCGCGCCGCGCGCTGCCGTAGCTCAGTGGTAGAGCACCCCCTTGGTAAGGGGGAGGTCGACAGTTCAATCCTGTCCGGCAGCACCAGCGCTTCCTCCTTGACGTACAGGGAGTGAGAGGCCCATCTCGGGTGGATGGTGAAAGCGGTCCGCGATGGCGCAAAGCGGTAAATTTGCATGGGTCGGAGTCCTACTCGGCGCGGTGGCGATCGTCTTGATCGCCGCGGCCGGGGTCTTTGGCCTGCCCGAACTGCAGGTGGGCAGCGCGCAGAACAGGTCGGAGGTGAACGGCCCCTTGATCTCGCGGGGTTACACCGACGCGCCCGTGGGCACGGCCGTGATCGCGGGCGACCCGGTCGGCGGCTCCGTGCTGACCGAACTGCGGATCAAGAACGGCCAGACCGTCAAGCGCGGCGAGGTCATCGCGGTCCTGAACAATTACGCCACGGCAGACGTCGAGGTTCGCCGGATCGAGGCTGAGATTGCCAAGGCGCGCCGCAAGCGGGAGACGATGATCTCAGGCTACAGGACGGCCGAGATCGCGCTTCAGGAGGTATCGGTGAAGTCGGCGTCGGACGAGAGCCGGCTCAAGGACCTCGAACTGTCTCGCTCCAGCGCGCCGCCCGACCAGAAACAGCTCCAGTCCACCCTCTCGCAGCAGATGCTGGAGCGCGAGGAGGCCAAGCTCAGGTTCCAGAAGGAGGTCCTGAAGGCCGATCTCGGTCAGATCGAAGCCGACATCGCCATCTACGAAGCCAAGCTCGACGGAGCCAAGATCGAGCGCGAGCTCGCAATGGTCCGTTCGCCGCTCGACGGGGTCGTCGTGGACATCTACACGCGGCAGGGAGAGCGCATCTCGTTCCGGGGTATCGCCAAGATCGTCGACCTCAGCCAGATCCGCATCTTTGCCGATGTCGATGAGATTCATCTCCCGACCCTGAAGCCGGGCGGCAAGGTCGAGTTCACCCTCCAGGGCAGCCGGACCGTGCACATGGGCACCATCATCCGGACACCGCTGACGGTGAAGCGCACCAAGAGGTCGGAGGCCGACCTCGGCGAATCCAACGCTCGCCTCCTCGAGGTCGAGATCCGGCCCGACGATCCGCAGAGCATTCCGCAGATGCTGGGCCGGGAAGCCCGGGTGGTCTTCCAGTAGGCCGAGCGCCCGTCAGGCCGCTTGGGGCCGCGGGCTCCTGTACTCGTAGAGCAGCACGGCCACGAGAATGGCCAGCCCGATGACCCGGGCGGCAACCATGCCTCCCACCCAATCATCAATGATGCCCGGGAAGGTGAGCGCGATCCCGGCCACACCGCAGACGACGCGCGTGCCGATACCGAGGGGCCGCCACAGATGGCCTTGCGCCGCGACCGCCAGCGCGACGATGCCGCCCGCAGCACCCAGCGTGACCCAGGGAATCCACAGCCAGCTCATGTTCTTGGGTGTCTCGAGCAGCAGGCCGGTTCCGATCGGGTCGAGCACGAAGATGAAGGGCACGAGGAAGGCCGGCAGGGCATATTTCCAGCTCTGCAGCGTGGTCACATAGGGATCGGCCCGCGTGATCGTGGCAGCAGCGAAGGGCGCAAGCGCGGTCGGCGGCGACACTTCGGAGAGCACGGCGTAGTAAAAGATGAACATGTGCGCGGCGTAGTCCGGGATGCCGAGCTTGATCAGAGCAGGCGCCGCGATGACCGCGCACATGATGTAGGACGCCGTCACGGGCACGGCGAGGCCGACCACCCAGACGATCAGCGCCGTGTACATCGCCGTCCAGAAGACCGAGCCGCCGGCCAGGTCGATGACGATCGACGAGAACTTCAGCGCCAGGCCGGTCTTGGTGATGACGCCGACGATGAGGCCGGCGCAGGCGCAGGTCGCGGCAACGCCCAACGCCTGGATCGAGCCGTCCGCCAGAGCCCGGAATAGCCTGTCCGGCCAGAGCGCCGTGTCGGCGCGCAAGTAGCTCACCATGATGGCCAGCAGGATCGACCAGAACACGGCATAGGTGGCGGAGAAGCCCCACACCATCAGCACGACGACAGAGATCAGCGACGTGAAGTGGAAGCCGTACCGCGTCATCAGCTGCTTCATCGTGAGATCGACCGACGGATCGACGGCGCGCAGGCCATACTTGCGCGAATCGATCTCGGTCATCATCAGCAGGCCGAAGTAGTAGAGGCAGGTCGGGATGAGGGCCATCCGCACGATGTCCAGGTAGGACATCTTCAGATACTCGGCGATCAGGAAGGCCGCGGCCCCCAGCACCGGCGGCGACAGGATGGCGCCGAGGCCGCCCGCGGCCAGCAGGCCGCCGGCCGCCGACTTGCCGTAGCCCGCCTCCTTCATGATCGGCCAGGCGACGGTGCCGATCGTCACGGTGGTGGCGACGCCGGAACCCGACGGGCCGCCCAGCAGGAACGACGACAGCACGACCGCGCGACCGGCCGCATTGGGCTGGCCCTTCATGGCGCGCAGCGAGAAGTCGATGAAGAACCGGCCTGCCCCGGAAGCCTGCAGGATGGCGCCGAAGATCGTGAACAGGATGATCAGGGTGGCGGAGACGTCGATGGCCGACCCGAAGATGCCGTTCAGGGTCATGTATTCTTCGGCGATCAGGTCGGACAGCGGGTAGCCCTTGTGCGTCCACGGCGCCGGCAGGTAGTTGCCCCACATCGCGTAGGCCAGGAACGTTGCCGACAGGATCGGCATGATCCACCCGGTTGCCCGGCGGGTCGATTCCAGCACCAGCAGGATCAGTATCCCGCCGATCACCAGATCGGTCTGGGTCGGCGAGACATAGCGATCGAGGAAGTCATCGGAATCGGCAAAGCTCGTCCAGCTGCCGCCCGTCATCATGTACCAGATGCAAACGATCACGAGGCCGGCCGCCACGATGTCCCATGGCGCGACCCGGTTGCGCCAGCTCTTCACCGCCGGAAACAGCAGGAAAACCAGGGAGAGCGCGTAGGCGACATGGATCTCGCGCAGCGACTGCGTGTCGACCGTCGATGCCGCGGCATAGAGATGGAAGATGGTCATGGTGAAGGCGATGAAGGTGAGGACCTTGCCCCACCAGCCCACGAACTTGTGGATGCCGCCTTCTTCCTGCTCGACGAGCTCCTCGATCTTGCGCTTTTCCTCGTCGCTCAGCAGTTCGGCCTGGACCGTCATCGTTCTTCCCATCCCCAAAAATGGAAACGGGGCCCTCTCTTGCCGGAGGGCCCCGCCCGTACCGCTGTCCCTAGGACAGCTTGATGCCCTTCTCGGCGAAGTACTTCAGCGCACCCGGATGGAATGGCACCGACGAATTCGCGGTCTTCTGGTTCTCGGCCGTCATGTCGGTCGACGCCTTGTGGGTGGCGACGAGGTCGCCGTGGTTTTCCCACAGGGTCTTGGTGATGGTGTAGGCCTGATCGTCGCTCATCGAGGCCGGCACGACCAGGATGTTCCAGATTGCGATCACCGGCACCGCCGCATCCTGGTTCGGATAGGCCTTGGCCGGAATCTGGCTGGCGGCGAAGACGGGACCGTATTTCTTGTTCAGCGCCGGCACCAGTTCGGCCGTCGAGATCAGCTTGATCTTGACGCCCTGGGTCGCCGCCAGATCGGTGATCGCCGCCACCGGAGGACCGCCGTTGAAGAAGTAACCGTCGAGCTTGCCGTCCTTCATGGCATTGGTGCTCTCGGCCGGCGACAGGCGCTCGCGCTTGATGTCGCTGAGCTTCAGGCCGAGCTCTTCGATGATGCGCAGCGCCATCACCTCGGATCCGCTCACCGGCGCGCTGGTCGAGATGCGCTTACCCTTGATGTCCGAAAGCTTGTTGATGCCAGTGCCTTCCATCGTCACGAAATGCACCAGATTGGGATAGACGACCGCCAGCGTGCGCGATTCGACGGGCTTGTCCTTGAATTTGTCGAGGCCCTTGATGGCGTCATAGGCCGTATCGCACTGGGTCAGCGCCATCTGCGCCTTGCCGTCGCGGATCATGTGCATGTTGGCGACCGAGCCCGCCGTCGCCTCGGCAGTGACCGCCCAGCCCGGGACCTTCTTGCTCAGGATGTTCGCCATCGCGCCGCCGAGCGGATAGTAGACCGCACCCGTGGTGCCCGTGGCGATCGAGAACTGGGTTTGCGCGGCGGCCGGCAGAGACAGGCCAGCCATTCCGAAAGCGCTGGCGGCCGACCCGGCGGCAATGAATTGACGACGTTTCATGATGAAGCTCCCTATTGGTTCGTTTCCACTCCCCGAACTCGCGCGGAACAAACCACGACTTCCTGTGTCAGGCAACACGCGCAATCCAACGCGCTTTCGGAACGCGGCTTCGCCGGACGGAACCGATCGATGACCGGGTTGTCCATCTTCTCGGAATATACCACCCGGATATTCTGTGGTTTTCCGAATGGGCCGAGGCCACCCGATGGCCTCAAGTGCCCATCGACGGGCTCGCCCACATAAGGCCCATATCCGGGGCTAAGTTCGAGCTGTCGGCATTCACGCACCGGCAGCGTGACGACACACTCTTCGTGTAGGCTTGGCGTGTGATTCACAATCTGAACTCGGTCCATCTGCTTCTTGTCGCTGCGGCGGGTGCTTGTATCCACCTCTCCGTTCGCGAGGTACGGCGACGCTACATTTCGACCTGGCGGCTGTTCGCGCCGGCGTTGTTCGCGCTTTTCGTCGGGGCCGTCCTCTCCCTTCTCCAGCTCGGCGAAAGCCGACCACCGGCTCCCTGGTTGTTCGCAGCGGCGCTCGGTGGCGGGTTCGTGCTCGGGACCGTGCGCGGCATGAGGATCGGCATCCGGCACGACATGTACCGGCCGCAGGTCAACCTGACGCACAAGTCGAAGCTCATGCTGGTCGCAGTGGCGATCGTCGTCGGCGGCGCCGCAGCCGTGGAGTGCGTCGGGGCATTCATTGGCAGCACGGATCTGGAGACGCCTCGTCTGGGAGCCGCCCTCGTCGCCATGTTCTGCGGTGGGGCCATGCTCGGCCGCGCGCTCTTGCTCACCCTTCGCCTGTATCGTAGCGATCGAGTGAGCGCCTGAAGAACCCGTCGCTCAGGCAGGCGGGCGGGGCACCAGGCCGAAGGACTCGAAGAAGCGTCGAGTGGCCGGGGCGGTCTGTACGCCCGTCCGGCCCACCACGATGAGCTGGTACAGCGTGTCGGCGGCATAGATTGCGCGGGTCGCAAGGATCCAGCCGTCCTCCTCGTGGACATACTCCCGAGCCGCAGCCCCCGAAACGTTGAGCGACCGATCGGCAAGCAGATGTCCTGGCCGGCCGTCACGCCCGTTGAGCAGCATCTGGGCCGGCGTGAGGTTTGGCGGCATGCTTCGGAAAGTCGTGCGCGAACAGAAATACTCGGTTGCGCCCAGGGTGACCGTCAGCTCGATCTGCTCGACCACTTCCCCGGTCCCGTTGACCGTCAGTTCCTGCACGGAGCGCTCGGGCGGTCCGGGCATTTCGACCCTGAAACCCCCTTCCGTGATCTCGGTCCACTGCTGTGCCCGGGCCGAAGGTGCGCTACCCGCGACGATCACCCAACCCGCCAGCGCGAGGCAGATGCCCCGCACGACCGCCGATAGCCTCATTCTTCCCCCGCTCTCCCCAGAGCTCGCGAGAGTGTCCCACGATCGATCGGAATGCGCAAAAAAGCCCCGCTTCCTTGCGGAAACGGGGCATCAGGTCCTTGGGGGAGAAGGATGGCCCAAAGGCTGAAAGCCATCTTCGGACTGACAACGCCGCACGTCCTCGACCCGTTCCAGCGAAACTGCCCGTGGCCGTTGTGCAATCGCCCTGCATTCGACAAGCTCGGCGCATGGATATCGAACTGCAGCGTGACCCACAGCCCCTCGTCCAGGACTGGCTTTCCGACCTGAACGCAGCCCTCGAAGCGCGCGACCTGAGTCGACTGGCCGCCCTGTTCCGACCGGATGCAGACTGGCGTGACATCGTCGCGCTGACGGGCTCGATCGAAACCGTCAGTGATCGCGCCGCCATCACCGGACGACTGGTCGAGGCGGTCGCTGCCGCCGGCGCCCGAAATTTCGCCATAGACACGGAGCGCAGCCCGCCGCGCGACGTCGAGCGCGCCGGGGAAGCGTGCGTCGAGTCTATCCTCACGTTCACGACCGCGGTCGGCACCGGTGCAGGCGTCGTGCGCCTGAAGCGCGCCGACTGTCGCGCCGGCGAGGCGATGGCTTGGACGCTGCTGACGTCCCTCGAGTCGCTGCACGGCCACGACGAAGAGACGGTCTTGGCCCACGCCGAGGAGCCGGCTTTCGATCGAGACTTCCATGGGCCCAACTGGCTGGATCGCCGGCAGGAATCCTCACGCTACGCCGACCGCGATCCGACAGTGCTGATCGTGGGCGGAGGCCATGCCGGCATCACGGCCGCCGCACGCCTCAAGGCGCTGGGCGTCGATGCCCTGATCGTCGACCGGATGGCCCGCATCGGCGACAACTGGCGCAAGCGCTACCACGGGCTGAAGCTTCACAATCAGAAGCATTCCAACCACTTCCCCTACCTCCCTTTCCCCAAGACGTGGCCGAAATACATACCCAAGGACAAGATCGCCAACTGGCTCGAATCCTATGTCGAGACGATGGAAATCGACTTCTGGACGGGTACCAGCTTCACGGGCGCGACTTGGGATGCGGGCGAAAGGCGCTGGACGGTCGAACTCGACATGGATGTGGCGGGTGGCGTTCACCGCACGCTGCATCCGCGGCACATCGTGATGGCGACCAGCGTGAGCGGGACGCCGAACATCCCCGAGATACCGAGCCTCGAGCGCTTCGAGGGCACGGTCGTCCATTCGAGCAGGTTTGCCAGCGGCGCGGACTGGAAGGGTCGCCCGGTTTATGTTTTCGGCACCGGCACCAGCGCGCATGACATCGCCCAGGACCTGCATGGCAACGGCGCTCATGTCACCCTCGTCCAGCGCAGCCCGACACTGATCGTCAACGTCGAACCCGGCGCCCAGCTCTATGACGGCATCTACTACGGCAAGGGCCCGACACTCGAAGACCGCGACCTCGTCAATGCGTCGATGCCCCTGCGGGTGATGAAGAAGGCCCACCGCATCCTTACCGATCAGGCCCGGGCCCACGATGCGCCCCTGCTCGACGCGCTCGAGCGCGTCGGCTTCCGGCTGGAGTTCGGCGAAGACGGTACCGGCTGGCCGCTCAAGTACCGCAGCCGCGGCGGCGGTTACTATTTCAACGTTGGCGCCTCTGACCTGGTCGCCAAGGGCGAGATCGGATTGATCCAGTACGACGACATCGCCGACTTCACCGCAACCGGGTTCACGATGAAGGACGGCAGCGATCGCGCTGCCGATTTGATCGTGCTCGCCACCGGTTACAAGGGCCAGGATCACCTGGTCGAACAGCTCTTCGGGACGGAAATCGCGCGCAAGGTCGGCGCCATCTGGGGTTTCGACGAACGCACCCAGGAGTTGCGCAACATGTGGATTCCCACGGCACAGCCGGGCCTGTGGTTCCAGGGCGGCTCGTTCGCCCAATGCCGCATCTACTCCAAGTATCTCGCGCTTCAGATATTGGCCGCCGAAATCCACCGGGACTGACCTCCCGCAGGCGCCACCGGCGGACACTTCCCGGGCGGAACCCCCTCCGGGGGCACCCGTTGCATGTGCAGCCGGTGCCTAGAGGGCCGGCTCCCCTCCAACCCGGATCAAGGAGCCGTGAGTCATGCCGACCGCGCAAGTGCGGATCAGCGCAGAGGAGCAGCGTCTTCTCAGGGCGCTGTCCGTCGGCCAAACCGTAACGCTTCCGTCCTCCCACCGCCTTCGGCTTGAACTGCTGGGCCTTCTCCACGACGGGCCGACCGGTCCGCGCCTCACTCCCTTGGGCAGGCGGCATGCAGAAGCTGCCGTTACCGAGGACGAACCGAGCGGCCGTTCCGACAGCGAGCCGGCCGTGAAGCGCGATCGGCTCGGGCGCCGGATGCCACATGGTCGGGCGCTCCCTTTTTGAACAGGTAATTCAATGTCCACACGACCTGCTTCCGCTTCTTCGTTCGTTACGGAACAGACCGGCGAAGAGGCCCGTGCATACAGTCGGGAACTTCCAAAGCCCGACCAAAAGGCTGCTCGTGAGAGTCACCGCGGTGTCCCGGCGAACGAGGAAACTGAAGTGGCATCTGTGTTCGAGCCGAAGAACCTTTTCCTGTCTGCCCTTCCCGCCGCCGAGCAGAACCGGCTCAGACCCCATCTGGCCTACCATCGCATGCCGCAGGGCACGATCCTTCAAGAACCCGAGCAACGCATCGAGCACGTCTACTTCATTGAAAGCGGCATGATTTCGCTGGTCGCGATGATGCAGGACGGCGCCGAGATCGAGACTGCCACGTTGGGACGGGAGGCCATTCTCGGGTCGCTATCGTCGCTCGGAAACCACACCGCGGGTACGCGGGCGATCGTGCAGATCGATGCGGCGGCGTGGCGTATGACGGTGGCGGACTTCCGGACGGCCATCGGGCAGAGCCCTGTCCTGCGCAAGATGGCCTTGTTGAGCAGCGAGCTCATGCTGGCGCAGATGCAGCAGACGGCGGCCTGCAACGCCCTACACACGGCCGACCGCCGGTTGTGTCGCTGGATCGTGCAGGTACGGGATCGGATCGACGATGACGTGATTCGCCTCACGCATGATTTTCTCGCGCAGATGCTTGCGGTCCGGCGTCCCACCGTGAGCCTGATCGCCTATGGCCTCCAGCAAGCCGGCCTGATCAGGTATCAGCGGGGCAAGATCACCATCATTGATCGGGCGGGGCTCGAACGGGGTGCCTGTGAGTGTGTCGGCGCGCTACGGGAAAAAACCCTGCGCATCATCGGTGAGATCGAGTGACGAAGGTCACTTCGCCGATCGGTTCGTGAAACGCGCATTGCCCAGCCCCGTTCCGATCGTGAGCACACCCCACCGCTCGACGTCGGTCATTCCCCCAACCTCGCTCAGTCCCTGAACGACCGCGTCATTGTGGAGAGCGACGAGGGGCTTCCGTCCGCCCACGCGCGGCAGGGAGTCAGACAGCGCGGCAACCAGGTTGAAGCCGTCCTCCTGCCAGTTGCCGGGCAGATTCTGTCCACCATTGAGGATCGCGCCCTGCTCATCGATCAGTCCGGGACAGCCGATCCCCATGAAGGGCGCCAGGTCGAGGTTCGCGGCGACGGCGCGTTCCACCAGCTTGGTCGTCATTTCGACGAGGCGGCGCACGGCCTGATCCCGCGTGGGGTCGTCGTCGCGATGACACCAATGCTCCATCTTCCAAACGGCGCCTTTTGAGACACCACCGCTTCTCCCAATTCGGACGATGCCTACCCTGAGGTTCGTGCCGCCGATGTCGGCGGCCACGATCGTGTCATGCTCGGCAACCACCGGATCGGGGGCGAGTTCCACCGCGCCGATCAGCCCGGCTTCGTCGGGATGACTGCTGATCGGGAACAGTTCCAGTGTCGTACCCTCGCCCGCCAGCAAAATCTGGGCGCGTCCCATCGCCAGCTGTCCGATCTGGCTCGAACTCAGTCCTCCTCCGATGACGATCCGCTCGGTACCGCACCAGCCCTCGAGCCGAAGGAAGCGCCGAACAACAGTGCCCAGTTCATGGGCAAACTCCTCGACGGCGGTATGAACAAGGCCTGCGGCAACCGTGTCGTTGCCGGTCAAGAGCTTGTCGAGAGTGGTCTTTGAAATGCTGCCCGTTGGTGTGTCGCCGAACGGGTCCTCATCCAGGGTCGATGCGAGCCGCTCACGCCAGTCGTCGAGGATTGCACTGAAGGCCCGGCCGGAGGCTCGGTCGCCGACGAATCCCTCTTCGTCGCGAAGCTCCTCATTGTACGTGTCAACGATCACGCGAGAGAGGATCCTCAGGCCATGCCCGTTCGCAGAGGCAGGACCACGGGAGTCTTCTTCGATCGCGCAGTTCGGCACGTCGGGTACGCCGCTACCGTCCACCTGTCTCTCCTCCGCCCCATAAACTGCCAATGCAGTCCTGATGAAACGGGAACGACCACGTCGCGGTTGCTGCAACGATCGGCGGATCGAGCCGTTTGCCGCCCATGCCACAAAATTCGTCGACGGCACGCCTCATGCGCCAGTACGGCCTGACCCAGGGGTCCCCCGAGATGCTTCTCCTTCGTCGCCAACGCAGCGGTAGGGGATTTCGCTTCGTCGGCGCCGACGGCGGAACGATCAAGGACGTAGCCACCGTCGCCCGCCTCAAATCCCTCGCGATGCCTCCCGCATACACGAACGTGCGCTATGCGGCGGACCCGTCCCTGCACCTCCAGGCAGTCGGCGAAGACGCTGCCGGTCGTCTGCAGTATCGATATCATCCCGACTGGCTGCAGGTGCGCGAGAGTCTCAAGGCGCGGAAGCTGGCAAACCTCGGCAAATCCCTTCCCGTCATCAGTCGCGCCGTTCGGCGCTGGCTGCGCTCGGACAACGCCGATGTCCGCCATGTCTCCGCCGCCGTTGTTTATCTCGTGTCTAAGACCGCGCTACGGGCCGGGACCGATGCGTATGCCCGCGAGCGCGGCACGCGGGGCGCGACCACTCTCCTGAAGTCGAACGTGCAAATCGATGGAGAGTTCGTCCGCCTGCACTTTCGCGGAAAGGGCGCCAAGATGGTCACGCGCGAGGTCCGCGACCGGATTCTCGCGACCACCTGCCGGGGCCTGTTCGCACTGCCCGGCCGGCGCCTTTTCCAATATCGAGGTACCGATGGCGCGCTGCATCTCGTGAGAGCCTCCGAGGTGAATGCCTTTCTTCGAGATGTCTCTGGCGTGCGGATATCCCTCAAGGATTTCCGCACCCTCGCGGCCTCGGCCGGGGTCATGCGGGCCCTCGCCGCCGCGCCTCCAGCCGAGACCGAGCGCGCCCGCCGCGCGCTGGTACGCGACGCCATTGCGGCGGCGGCTGAACAGCTTGCCAACACACCCACCGTCTGCCGCAAGAGCTACGTCCACGAGTCCGTCATCGCGGCGTTCGAAAAGGGCGGCCTGCCTGCCGCACCCGGACGGAGCCTTAAGGGAACGGCGCAAGCCCTTGTCCGGGTCGTCGCTCGGCATCGCTGAGGGTCGCGAAAATTCCGCTTGGAGGCTCTAGTTGGAGCCGCCGCCACCGCGTCAGGAGAATCCCCGGGTTCGCCGTTGGGCGGCCAACGAGCCGTCGCGGGCGCGACGATCGAGCCATCTCTGCCCGATGGGAAAGGCGAATTTCAGGATCAGCCCATAGGCCACCGCAAACGTGACGGAGCTGCCGAGAATCTTCGGGAGGGAAACTTCAAGACCGCTGGCGCAGATTGCATAGACATAGGCGAGGGCCGACCCCTGCCGGACCATCCAGGGCACGTCGAACGAAAAGAAGAAGCGGATGACCCCGGAAACGAGCAGGCCGACCACAAAAACCCCGACCAGCATTCCCGGAAATCCCAGGTCGACGTAATTCTCGGCCATGTAGCCGACACTGATCGACGTGCCGCCCCGCATGTTCTCGAGGAGGTCGGCTTTTGTCAGACGGATATAGACCTCGGTGTCCGACAGGGCTTCCTTGTCGGGAAATAGAAAGCGCGGGCGCAGGACGTGACTGAAGGCGTCCCGCCACTGCCGCATGGAGGACGGCTCTGAATCCGCCAGGTCGACGTTGATGACCAGGCCCGTGATGTCGACATATGCCAGCCGCTCCAACAGTGCCTTGGAGGTCAAGCCCCAGTCGATATCGCCGATTCTGGCCACCCGCCCCAGCATGTATTCGGCCCGGTCGGACAAAGAGAGCTGGAGGGCCTGCGATTCCGAACCGCCGGTGGCGTATTCGCGATACTCCGTCTTGACCGATGTCCAGAACAACGCGAGCACCACCAGGGCAAAGCCTGCAAGAAGTGCACAGGCGCTCGTCCGGAGCGTCCACCGCATCTGCGCCGCAAGCGCTGCCGTACCGAGGAAGACGAAAACGCCCCGGAAGTCGCCGAGCAAACCTGTCATTCCCGAACCGATTTCCACGACGAAGATCGCGGACAGGAAGCCCCACCCGCGTCCCGTCTGCAGGACGGAGGTAAAGAGGAGGAAGGCCGCAACGATCTTGAACCGCGCGATCGATTCGAAGAACTGGAACAGTCCACCGCCAAGCGTGAGTCCCGCCAACTGGGCGACCACATTCGCCCCGAGGTAGACCAGGAATATGTCGATCGGGCGCCAGGACAGATGCGCCGAGAAGTTCTGGGAGGTGGGAGGTGCGATGCTTCCCAGGACGATCCTGCAGGCAACGGCCAACGTCACCGTGGACGCCAGCATGTACCAGTAGGCATTCACGACCCAGGGGCCGAATATACTCTGTGCCATCGGCTCGCCGTCGACGAGCGAAAGGAAGGCGCGCGCGAACACCTGCAGCCATTGAGAGAGCAGGTAGTAGACGATGGCCAGAGGCATCGTCGGCGTGCTCACCAGCCGAAGTATGACCCAGGGCGTGAAGGCTCCGGCGCCGAGCGCCAACGGATCCGGCGAGGCCGGGGAAACCAGCAGGAACAGAAGGCCGAAGCCGAACGCAGCCCGCCGCAGCATCGAGTAGTCGAGGCGCGGAGCAGTGCTAGGGGGGCTACTGAGCGTCGAGGCCATGACGGTCGGTCGGTCTACCTGATCTTCCAGTTACTACGCACATTGAAAGCAAAACCTGTTGGCTTGCCAGCCTAGCCACTAAAGAGTGCGTCGCCCCGTCGCCACTGGTGAAACCGTCCCCGTTGCCGCAGAGGGGTCGACAAAGAAAAAGGCGGCCCATTGGGCCGCCTTTTCCTCGTTTAGGGTCGTCCAGTTTACTGGATGACGATTTCGACGCGGCGGTTCTGCGGCTCGCGGACGTTCGGGCCGGTCTGCACCAGCAGGCCCTGCTCGCCACGGCCAACCACCGCGATCGCGGTCGCCGGCACGCCTTCGCGAACCAGGGCGTCCTTGACGGCGTTGGCGCGACGCAGCGACAGCGCCATGTTGTAGGCCGGCGCGCCCGACGTGTCGGTGTGGCCGGTCGCCGTGATGCGGGCGTTACCCTTGGTCTTGTAGGCGCCGGCAGCCTGCTTGATCGTGTTCAGAGCCTGAGCCGACAGGTTCGAGCGATCCCAGTCGAAGAACACCATGAACGACGGCGGCGCAACGACCGGCGGCGGCGGCGGCGGAGCGGCCGGCGTCGAGCCGAACTTCAGCTGCAGGCCCAGCATGATGCTGAAGTTGTTGTTCGTCCAACCCACGCCGTTAACCTGCGGGTTCGTCGTGCCGTAGTAACGGCCGTCCAGGTTCACGCGGAAGTTCGTGTCGGCGTTCCAGCCGAGACCGATGATGCCCTGATAGGCGAAAACCGTGCTCGACAGCGACGAGTTGCCGTCGACCAGACCCAGACCGGCGCCAGCGCCGATGTACGGGGTGATCACCGAACCCGGCATGAAGTCGTACAGCAGGTTCGCCATGATGCCCAGCTGGCCGACCTGGTTGTTGACGGCCGTGTTCGGCACGCCGACATTCGTCGGGTTCCAGCGATAGATGCCTTCCAACTCAACGCGCGGACCAACGAAGTCGTAGCCGATCACGCCACCGGCCATCCAGCCCAGCTGCGGGGTCACGTTCACCGTCGGGAACGCCGGGATGTTCGTGTTCGCCGTGAAGTTCGTCAGCCAGTTGATGCCGCCCTCGGCACCAATGTACAGACCCGGCTGCGGGGCCTGCGCCTGCGCAGCCACCGGCAGCGCTACAATGGCGGCGGCCGCCAGAAGAGCCTTCTTCATCAGATATCTCCCTTACTTGCACAGCCCCGCCACCGAACGGGGTGGAGCGAAAATTCGTCACGACAGCGGGGCTAATGTACTCGACCTGTGACGGGCCGCGCCACAAAGTAAGGCGTTCCCAACTCATTGTTGCCGCGACTGTGGCGCCTCAGCCACACTACAACGAGCGGACCGCCCGGACTTTCAGCGGCATCTGAAATTATTGAGATAAATCAATAAGTTAGAAAATAACAGAGGGACCGCTATCTCAACGGACCTCAGCGCCGCGAGCGCCACGTCACACCCGGAGAGCCGAAGCATCGAATGAAGTTCGTCCTGATCGCTCACTTTTGGTTCTTATGGGGTCCCGGCTCATCTGTCCGACGCCCCTCCCCGAGCGACCATTGAGCCTGCAATATTTCGAATGGCGAAATGGTCCTGGTCGAGGCGGTTACCGCTGATCGCGCGGCCGGAACGCAAGCGAACATTGCCCGTTGGAGGATCGTCTCTCTCAATGGAGTTCCAGAATGCGTCTTCCCCTCGTCCCGGCCGCTCTCGCCGCTGCCGTCGCACTCGCCGCCCCCAGCCTCGTCACCGCCCAGGGCGCGCCGCAGACCATCCAGCTCACCAAGGTCGATGTCGTCAAGGTCTCGACCGGCTATCGCGCCAGCAAGGTTATCGGCTCCTCGGTCGTCAACGACGCCGGCGACACCGTGGGTAAGGTCGATGAGATCATTGTCGGACCCGACGGCAAGGCCCCGTTCGTCGTGCTTTCCGTCGGCGGCTTTCTTGGCCTCGGCGACAAGCTGGTCGCCCTTCCCTACGAACAGATGAGGACCGACGGCAAGAAGATCGTCCTGCCGGGCGCGACGAAGGACTCCCTCAAGGCACTGCCCGAGTTCAAGTACGCTTCCTAACGATGGGCGCGCTCGCTGAAGAGATCGCGCACCCCACGTTTCTGCCCTTTCCGGTTATTGCAGCGCGGCTCCTGTTCGCCGCGCTGCTCGGCGCGCTCATCGGTTTCGAGCGCGAATGGCAGGCGAGACCGGCGGGCCTTCGCACCCACATCCTGATCTGTGTGGCCGCGGCGACATTCGGCATCCTCACGGTCGAAATCGCTCATTCCACGGCCTTCGCCGGCCGGCAGACGGCGAGCGACCCCCTTCGCGCCGTAGAGGCCGTCACGGCCGGAGTCGCATTCCTGGTCGCCGGATCCATTCTTTTCACACGTGGTGAAGTCCAAGGGCTGACGACGGGCGCCGGCATGTGGATGGCGGGTGCTGTCGGCCTCTCCTCCGGTTTTGGACTGTGGCAGATCGCCGGACTTGGCACCTTCCTCATCCTGATCGTCATGAGTCTCCTCCACACGTTCGAGCGGAAGCTGGGGCTTGTCGCGAACAAGAAGAAGCAGCGCGCAGCCGGGTCCAAGGGCGACGAAAAAGGCGATGAGAAAGACGATACCAAACCGGAGTGCTAATCTGAGGGCCCCATGAGGCGCCCTCTTTCTCTCGTTGCGCTCGTCGTCGGTATGGTCGTTTGGCCCGCCGCGGCGCAGACGTCGCGGCCGGTCCCGGACATGGGACCGGGTGCGACACGTCCCCTGCCAACCGCACCCACGCCGGGCCAACCACCAGTCGCCAGCGACGAGGTGAAGGATCCCAAGACGGGGTGTGGCGTCGTGATGATGAACGCCGAACCCGATATCGGCATCAGCTGGTCGGGCGCCTGCGAATACGATCTGGCGCAGGGCAAGGGTGTCCTGCAATGGTACCGCAAGGGCGTCCCCACGGATCGCTACGAGGGCGAGATGAAGGATGGCCTGTACGAGGGCGAGGGAAGACTCACCTATGCCGACAAGGCCCGGTACGAGGGCTCGTTCAAGGCCGGCGAACGCGACGGCAAGGGAACCTATGTCTTTCCCAGCGGGGCCCGGCTGATCGCTGACTTCCGGGAGGGCCGCCCGATGGGGCATGGCATGTACGTCTGGACCAACGGCAACCGCTATATAGGCGACTTCCGCGACAATCAGCGCACGGGCCGGGGCACGCTTTTCTATGCCGACGGTGGCCGCTACGAGGGCGAATTCGTGAACGGCAAGATGCAGGGCCGCGGTGTGCGGGTATGGGCAAACGGGTCGCGCTACGAGGGCGACTGGGCCAACGATCAGGCCAACGGCTGGGGCACCAAATCAGGCGGTCCCGATGGCCAGGTGTTCACCGGACCATGGAACAACGGCTGCTTCCGCGACGGCGGGCGCTGGGCGACGGTGGGCGCCACGGCACAGTCCTGCGGCTTCCAGTAGGGTGTCATGTCAGCCAGCCCGGACCTGATCATGTTCCAGTTCCTCGAATGGGTGGCGGCCCGGCCGCGTCGACGCGAAGACGTCCTGGACGCCTGGCCGAGCTCCTGTCCGCGTTTCCCGGTGTGGGAGGATGCCCGTGCGGAAGGGCTGGTGCTCCAGTGCGGCGGCGAGATCGGCGAGCGCAGGGTCGAACTGACGGAGCGCGGGCGTGCGATGCTGGACCGCGGCCGGGCCGAATAGCAACGGGCCGCCTCCCAAGTGCAAACGACTGGCCGTATAGTAGCGCCATGACGCTGCAACGCGCCGCCCTGTGGGCCATCGTGATCGCCGCGACGATTTCACTGCTCGTCGCCGGCCGAGGGCTCCTGCTGCCGTTCGTCCTCGGTATCGTCCTCTGGTACATGATCGATTCACTGGCCGATACTTTCAGCCAGCCCCGGCTCGGCGGATTGCGCCTTCCCCAACCGATCGCACTGGCCGTCGCGGTCCTGCTGATCGGCGGACTGTTCTGGGTCGTCGGGCGCACGATCGGTCTTAACGTCCAGGCCGTCGTGGCCGCCGTGCCCTCCTACGAAAACCGGCTGACGAACCTCATCGAGCAGGTCGCCCCGATGATCGGCGTCGAGCAGGCTCCCACCCTCTCGGAGCTCGTGTCCCGCATCAGCCTTGCCGACACATTGGGCAGCGTCGCCGCGGCTGCGGCCTCCGTGGTGAGCGTGGCGGGGCTCATCCTGATCTACACCCTGTTCCTGTTTGTCGAGCAGGCTCACTTCAAGAGCAAGCTGGCCGCCATTTTTCATGGCGACGGTCAGGAGGCGCGCGTCCTAGCCATTCTCGACCGCATCGACCGGGAGATCCGCATCTACATCCGCATCAAGACCACGCTCGCCACCGCCACTTCGGCGTTGGCCTATCTCGTCATGGCTTCGGTCGGCGTCGACTTCGCGGGTTTCTGGGCGGTGATGGTGTTCTTCTTCTACTATATCCCCACCGTCGGATCGATCCTGGCGATCATCGCGCCGGCGATTCTCACGCTGATCCAGTTCGACAACCTCACGCCCTTCCTGATCGTGCTGCTTGTTTTCGGATCCATCCAGGTCGTGACGGCCAATCTGATCGAGCCGGCGATCATGGGGCGCTCCCTCAATCTCTCGCCGCTGGTGGTCATCGTCTCCCTCATCGTCTGGGGCACGATCTGGGGCGTGGTGGGCATGTTCCTCTGCGTGCCGATCATGGTGGTCGCGCTGATCGTACTCGCGCAGTTCGAGACGACCCGGCCGGTCGCCGTGTTGCTTTCCGCCGACGGTCGCATCCCGGAGTCGACGACATGAACCGTCTGTCCCTGCTGCTCGTCCTGCTTGCCGTAATGCCGGCTGCCGCACAGACCCCTCCGCCCGATCAGTCGCCGAGGCCCGCGCCCCTGCCGGTACCGAAAGGTGAGGTGATGTACTCCTGCCCCGGAGGGATGGACTTCGCCTCCTCCTACTCGGCCGATGGCGAGTTCGCGACCCTGCGCATGCCGGGCCAACCCGAGATCGAACTGTCGCGGATTACAGCAGGCTCCGGCTTCGCCTATTCGGATTCCTACTACGAACTCCGCGGACGCGGCCGGGAAGTCACGCTCACCGCTGCAGGTCGCTCGATGCGTTGCCATGCCGCCGGCCGTCCGGGTGAGCCGCCACGGACCTATCAGGGCGGCGCCCTCACCGTCACCCTGTTTCCCGACGGCACGTTCCGGCTCCGGGAGAAGCGCGATGGGGCTGCGGAACCCGTTCTCGAGCTGGGTGAGTGGGCGCAGGAAGTCGAGGGCGGCGTGCGGATGGTCCTGCGTGGCGGGGCCGGCAGCCGTCGGTCGTTCCGAGAGGCCGGTACCGACAAGCTGGTTGCCGAGGATGGTACGGAGCTGACGCAGGCCGCAACCACGGACCCGGTCGACGGACGCTTCAAGCTCGCCGGACTGTATCGCGACGCGCAGGATGGCGGTCTTTTCGCACCCTGCCTGGTGGGACGCGTCTATGGCGTTGCCCCGGGCGGCGCCGAACCGGAGTTGGAAAAAGCGTGGGTAGACGCCACCCCCTCCCGTGAATCGTTCCTGTACGTCGAGATCATGGGCAGCTTCGACGGCAACAACTCGGTCAAGGTGGATCGCTTCATCGACCTGAAGCGCAACGGCGCGTGTCCGGCGCTGGCGGCCCGCGGCTCGGCGCTGCGGGACACCGAATGGCGCCTGGTCGAACTCGACGGCGAGCGTCCCGCCTTCGACGACTGGCGCCGGCGGCCGCTGATGCGTCTCGACGATCTCGACAAGTTCACAGCCTCGACGGGCTGCAACACATTGGCCGGCGAGTATGTCCTCGATCCGGCTGGCCTCCGCTTCATGCCCGGGCCGATGACCCTGATGGCCTGCCCGACGGCCGAGGCTGCGATCGAGAAACGTTTCGTCGCCGCCCTGAGCGCGATCAGGACCGCGCAGATCTCCGGCACCACGCTCGATCTCAACGACGAGACCGGCAAGAGGCGCATGCGCCTCGAGGCACGCGGCCGCTAGCGAAAGCCTGCGAGGTCGGCCTCCATGGTCAGCTTGTTGTCGCGGTCGATTGCGATGTTCAGGAAGGTAAGGCCGCTGGCAACGGCACCGCCGCCGGCGGTGCCTTCATATTCCCGGTCGATCTCGTCGAACAGCCGGACGTAGAGCTTCCAGTCGGCCATACCCGCTTCGACCGGGACGCTGACCGGCGCGTTCCACTCCAGAGGTCGGATCCCGCTCTGCACCGTTCGATCCACGGTGGCGTCGCGAATCAGCGTCGCCTCGAAGCGGCCGATCGTGGCGGTGCGGGCTGCCTTGGTCGCCGCTTTGGCGACGACCGCGACGCAGATCTGGCTGGGGCGGTCTTCGCGTACGAAAGCGACCGATCCGCTGTTCATCGTTTCGTCAGGGGTGTCGTCGATCCAGCCCAGCCGCTCGACGATGACGACTCGCCTCTTGCTCTTGTCGAAACGCCATCCCGGTGGAGGATCGAAGCAACGCCGCACGGTTCGCGATTCGCCGGCCGGGGCGCGCGCCAGTATTTCCGGCGATACCAGCGTGTTGGACTCCGGTGCGGCGGACCGCACCTTCTGGTCGAACGCGAACACGCCCACCTTTTCCGGGATCGAGGTGAAGAGAAGCTGGAACGCCACGATGCGCGAGCCATGACGGAGGAAAAGCGATCCGGAGGCAAACCTCGCATGCTTGGCGTCCGACGGGAAAACGCTGCGCGGCACGACAAACTTCAGCCGCTCCGGTGTCACGACGGCCTCGCCGCGCCATGAGCCGATCGTCAGGACCGGCGGCGTTCGGTCCCTTGTCAGGCGCAAGCCCAGGATCTCGATCTCGATCGCGGGATCGTCGCCAGCCGGAGCCGGCGCGTCGCTCGGCACCGCCCGCTTGGGCGCGAGAAACATCGGCGTGTAGGAGAGGATGACCGGCGTGGAATCGAAGGATGCCATCCACTCCAGGTCCGCCGGAATGCCGTTGGCCGCCTGCTCCACCGCGGCGGCCCCTCCGGGATGGCCGGGGCGATCGATCGCGGTGCGCAACGCGGCATTCACGGCCTCCAGCCTGGCGAACATTTCGCGTCGCGCGGCCGGCAACCGGTCGAACGGCTGCTCGCGCTCGGGCTCATATCGCGAGGCCAACGCATCGAACAGCAAGCTGGCCGCCCGGAATGACGAGAGCATCTCGAGACGCGCCAGGCTGCCGGAGCGTGCCTGCAACTCGGCGCGCTCCGCCTGCAGGATGACCAGCTTCTCCGCGATCGTGGGCGGGGCCGGGACGCTTCGGTCCTCGGTCAACTGCGCGTACGCCAGCGCCGCGCCCGTAATCAGAACGAGCACGAACATCGGCAGCACGAGTCTGCGGCCCCAGGGCGATCCGGATGCGGGCGAGCCAGCCGTCATGCGGCGGTTTCTAGCACGGCCGCCGGTGACGACACCGGCGGCGGATTGTGGATCAATAGGAGAACAGCACCGGCAGGGGCGACGACAGGATGAGGTCGCGCGTCACGCCGCCGAAGATCATCTGGCGCAGCCGGCTCTGGGTATAGGCGCCCTTGACGATCAGGTCGGCGCCCAACGCCTGCGCCCGATCGACGATGGTCTGGCCCGCCGTCTTGGCGCCCGGCTTCACGTGCTGGCCCGTAACGTTGAGGCCGTGGCTCTTCAGCGACTCGGCGATCTCCATGGCCGTCGGCCCCGGAACCATCGCGCCTTCGACGCTCAGCACCTCGATGGCCTCCGCGCCGCTCAGCACGGGCATCGCGAGCGAGATCGCCCGGGCGCTTTCCGTCGAGCCGTTCCAGGCGAACAGGATGCGCTTGCCGACCATGCCGCCATATCCGGGCGGCACGACGAGGACAGGGCGGCCCGAATCGAACAGGGCCGTCTCGAAGACACTCTCCGGCATCTTGGGCAGCGCGCCCGGCTGCGGCAACACGATCATATCGTACGCCCTGCCGATCGTGCCGATGGCCGTCGGGCCGCTATCGTCGGCCGAGCGCCATTCGGCGCTGAGGCCGGCTGCGCGCTGGTCGAAAGCCTGCTTGACCGCAGACACCCGCTGGCGCTCCTCGGCGTCTTCCGCCAGGCCGCCCCCGATCGGAGCGCCCATGCCGGCATCGGCCCAGGCCATGCTCATCACGCCATAGGACGGCGGCTCGAGGGCGATCAGGCGCGCCCCGAACTTGTGCGCGATCTTGGCTGCCAGATCGAACGCGGACGGATCTTCCGACGTCCAGGCCATTGTCAGAATGGACTTCATGACTCGCCCCCTTCTTGCTCGCCCTACGATAACACGGCGCTCACCGCAGCGCGCGCCACGATGATCTTGATACAATTCTCACATTGTATCGGTGTGTCGGTCCAATACGTTAGAGGCGATTTTTCAACTTATTCATCGACACGGGCTGCCGTCAGCCCCCAGCATTTCGTCACTCTGGAGATATCGATGCTGTCACTTTTTCGCCGGCTGATGGCGGACGACAAGGCCGCCACCGCGATCGAGTACACGCTGATCGCCTCTCTGATCGCCGTCGCAGCGATCACCGCCATCAGCACCGTCAGCGGCCAGGGCAACCTTTAGCCGCCACCAACCGCATCGGCCCACAGGCGTGCCGAGCCTGCTTCAGGCGATCTGCCGGGCCGACGGCACGATCCACGCAAACCGGTCGGACAGAGCCGCCAGCGTGATTCTGTTGATCACAGCGGCGGCAATCGTGTCGCCGCCCGTCGCATCGGGCAGATCGCGCGTGGCGACCGTGTCGGCCGCAATCGTGCTCATGAAGCCCTGATCCGTCGCCGCCCGCACCGTCGCCGAAACACACATATGGGTCATGAAGCCGCCGACGATCAGGTTCTTGCGCCCGATCGCCGCGAGCCGCGACGCAAGGTCGGTGCCGGCGAAGGAATTCGGCATGCCCTTGTCGATGATCGTCTCGCCGTCACGCGGCGTCAGCTCCTTCACGATCTCGTAGCCCGAGGAGCTCGGGTTGAAGGCCTTGCCCTTGGACTGGTGCCGCACATGGACGATCGGCGTGCTCGCGGCACGAGCCTTCTCGAGCAGCACGGCCAGCGCATCCACCGCGGGCTGCACCCCTGTCAGTGGCAGCAATCCGTCCGTATATTCCCTCTGGGCATCGATGATGAGCAGGATCCCGTCGGCCATGGTGGCCGGCGTCGGCTGCGCCCCGGCCATCTGCAGCATGGTCATCGCCATGTTCAATCCTTTGGTCTTGATCGGTTGTGTAAGCCTCGTTGCCATCAACGCTCAGGACGCCCCGGTTTGCAACACCTTCGGGAAGGGGTCTCAATGCCCCTCGAAGCCTGTAGAAATGGTCCATCGTTTGTGAGCGACGCATTTAGCGACAAGAGGGGAACGTGAGAGCGATCATCATCGGCGGTGGCATCATGGGGCTTTCGACGGCCTGGGGGTTGGCGCGCCTCGGCCATCAGGTCGAGCTCTTCGAGCAGGGTCCTCTCCCCAATCCGCTGGCCTCCTCGATGGACGAGCACCGCCTGATCCGCCATCCCTACGGCGTCCATGTCGGTTACGCCCGGATGATCGACGATGCCTATGCGGCCTGGGACCTGCTGTGGGCAGACCTGGGAGAAACCCTTTACGAGCCGACCGGGACCCTCGCTCTGACGGGTAATGGCGCGGACTGGGCGGAGCGCTCTGCCGGCGCCCTCGCCTCGATCGGCCGGCCGATGACCGAACTGTCGATGGCCGAACTGCCGCGGCGCTTCCCGCTGCTCGACACGAAGGGGCTCGAGCGCGCCTTCTGGATCGACACGGGCGGCGTGCTTTTGGCGCAGGACATCGTGGCTGCGCTGGTAGGCCACCTCGGCGCGAGAGCCGGGGTCCGGCTCCACGCCAACACGCCCGTGCGCTCGGTCGATCTCGAACAGGGACGCATCGTCACGCGGGCCGGCGAGGTCCACGGTGGCGATGTCGTGGTGATCGCGGCGGGCGCCTGGGCTCCCCGCCTTCTTCCCGCGCTCGGTTCGCGCGTCGTGCCGTCACGTCAGGTGGTGCTCTACTTCGATATGCCGGCCGACCAGCGCGCGGCCTGGGCGAAGGGGCCGATGATCATCGAGAAGACGGGGGATGTCGGCCTCTACCTGGTGCCGCCGGTCCGGGGGCGCGGCATGAAGGTTGGAGACCACGAATTCAGCCGCACCGGCGACCCCACAGCGGGCCGCGAAGCTCAGGAAAGCGAGATGAGCGCCCTGCTCGACCGCTGCCGCAGCCTGCTCAAGGGGTTCGATCGCTGGACCATCCGCAATCTCAAGGTCTGCTTCTACAGCGTCACCGACGACGAACGCTTCATCGTCGAGAGGGCGGGCGCCAGGGGATGGGCGATGTCGCCCTGTTCGGGCCACGGCTTCAAGTTCGGTGCCCTGATGGGTCTCGAACTCGCGCGGACCATTGCCGAGGGTCGCGACGTCGCGGCACATGCGCGCTGGGCAGCCGGTCTGGTCGGCGATGGGCCGGCCTGACAAAATGCAATAGTTCAGGGAGTGAAATCGAGATGGCAACTGCCAAGCGCCGTACGTCGAAGGCCGGACCGAAGAAGGAAACCGGATTGCGCCAAGGTCTCGCCACCTACGGCGATGCGGGATTCTCGCTGTTCCTGCGCAAGGCCTTCATCAAGGCCGGCGGCTATTCCGACGACGCGCTCGACCGGCCGATCGTGGGCATCACCAACACCTTCTCCGACTACAATCCCTGCCACGGCAACGTGCCCGACCTGATCGAGGCGGTGAAGCGCGGCGTCATGCTGGCCGGCGCGCTGCCGATGGTCTTCCCGACCATCTCGATCCACGAGAGCTTCTCCCATCCGACCAGCATGTTCCTGCGCAACCTCATGTCGATGGACACCGAGGAGATGATCCGCGCCCAGCCGATGGATTCCGTCGTGCTGATCGGCGGCTGCGACAAGACCCTGCCGGCCCAACTCATGGCCGCGGCCAGTGCCGACCGTCCGGCCGTCGTGCTGCCGGTGGGACCTATGCTGGTCGGCCACTTCAAGGGCGAGGTGCTGGGCGCCTGCACCGACTGCCGCCGCCTGTGGGGCCAGTATCGCGCCGGCACCTTCTCGGAATCCGATATCGAGCAGGTGAGCGAGCGTCTCGCCCCAACCCAGGGCACCTGCATGGTGATGGGCACCGCCAGCACGATGGGATGCATCGTCGAGGCGCTGGGCATGGGCCTGCCGACCAGCGGCTCGATCCCCGCCACGCATTCCGATCGGTTGCGCATCGCCGAACAGACGGGCCGTCTGGCAGCCGAGATGGCCGTTAAGCAGGGCCCGAAGCCCAGCGAGATCATGACCAAGGCGGCCTTCCGCAACGCCCTCACCGTGCTGCAGGCGATCGGCGGCTCGACCAATGCACTGGTGCATCTCACTGCGGTGGCTCGCCGGCTGGGCATCGAGATCGAGCTGGAGGAATTCGACGAGATCGGCCGCAACGTGCCGGTGCTGGTCGACCTGAAGCCCTCGGGCGACCACTACATGGAGCACTTCCATTGGGCGGGTGGCAATTCCCGCCTGATGAAGGAGATCCGCAAGAATCTCGACGAGAAGTGCCGGACGGTGGCCGGCAAGACGTTGAAACAGGTGATCGATGCCGCCGAGATGGTTCCGGGTCAGACGGTGATCCGCACCGCCAAGGATCCGATCAAGCCAACCGGCGGCATGGCCGTGCTGCGCGGCAATCTCGCGCCGCGCGGTGCCGTCATCAAGCACGCGGCCGCCTCGCCCTCCCTGCTGACCCATACCGGCCGCGCCGTGGTGTTCGATTCCCTGGAGGATCTCGCGGCGCGCGGCGACGATCCGAATCTCGACGTGAAGGCAGACGACATCCTCGTGTTGCGCAATGCAGGCCCCAAGGGCGCGCCCGGCATGCCCGAGGCGGGGTCCTTCCCGATCCCCATGAAGCTCGCCCGCGCCGGCGTGAAGGACATGATCCGCATCTCCGACGCCCGCATGAGCGGGACCGCGTTCGGCACGATCGTCCTGCATGTCGCGCCCGAGGCCGCGGTCGGCGGACCGCTCGCCCTCGTCAAGACAGGCGACCGCATCACGCTCGACGTTCCGAAGCGCCGGCTCGAACTCCATGTCGATGCCAAGACGCTCGCGGCGCGCCGCAAGGATTGGAAGGCCCCACCGGCCCATCCCGGCAGCGACCGCGGCTACACCGGTCTTTTCTTCAAGACCGTCCTGCAGGCCGACGAAGGTGTCGACTTCGATTTCCTTGGACCGGCGAAGTGACCGAAATCAGGCTCCCCCGCATCTCAGTCGTCGTCACGTGCTACAACTGCCGTGACTACATCGCCGCCGCCATCCGTTCGGTCGCACAGCAGTCGCTGCGGGATTTCGAATGCGTGATCGTCGACGACGCCTCGACCGACGATTCGGTCGCGGTCGTGGAGCAGACGCTTGCAGAGCTTGCCGACTCCCGCTTCCGGCACATCCGTCTCGACAGGAATGTCGGACAGACCGGTGCCACGCGCCGCGGGCTCGCCGAAACCAACGCGATGTTCGTCTGCTTCCTCGATTCCGACGATCTGTGGAATCCGGACTTTCTCGAACGCCATCTCGCCGCGCATCTCAACGAGAGTTACGCGGTGGGCTTCACCGCGTGCAACGCGCGCCTGATCAACGGACAGGACGAGCTGATCGCCGGCGGCATGTACTGGTTCGGCAAGGACCGCGCCCGCGCCGATCGCGATCTTGCTTTCGCGGCCCTCGACGCAAGCCGTGTCCCCAAGCTCGATGTGGCGCGCGGGACCGCCGGTTGGGAGAGCCATACTCCATACCACCTGTACACCAAGCGCGTGGTGCACTGGGTCTGGGTCAGCACCTCGTCGATGATGTTCCGGCGTTCGCTGATCAACCTCGTCTTCCCTGAGGACGATGAGGCGTTCCGCCTGCACATGGACTTCTATGTTGTCGTGATGGCGCAGATGGTCGCCGGTTCGCTGCTGATCGACAACGCCCTGTATTCCTATCGTCTTCACGGCCGCAATGGAGCCGCCGACAACCCCGTGCTCGGCGGAAGACTCCATCTGTCGAGCCGCAACTGGGGAAACACATACTCGACCATGTTAGACCGCATGCTCTCTGCAATGACTCGCGAGGAGGAGCGTTTCGTGACGGCACTGGGAGACCGCCAGTACCGTCGCATGGTGCTGCGAATGCGAGCCGCCCGCGCCAATCTCGTCGTCGGCTGGGCGCTCACCATCCGGAGTTGGTTGATCTAGCACGCGTCCTGCTTCATTCTTCGCGAGCAGTCGAGCCCGAACACACGGGGCGCGGGGGAATTCATCGTGAACAGATTCGGACGATGCGCGAGCCTCGTCGCTGTGCTGCTCGCCGGCAGCGTCGGCTCTGTCGTTATGGACGCGTATCCTGCTCTGGCCCAGACATCGACCGTTTCAGCAACGGACGAAGCCGAATACGACGCCGCATTTCAGGATATGCTGCGCAAGCCGTCCGATCTCGACGTCCTGTTCAAGTTCGCAATGATCGCGGCGAAGACCGGCGATCTAGAGGGCGCCATTTCGGCGCTCGAACGGATGCTGGTGGTGGATCCGGATCTGCCGCGGGTCCGCCTCGAACTCGGGGTGCTCTACTATCGGCTGGGCTCTTTCGAAGTGGCGCGGACATATTTCGAGATGACGCTCAAGTCGGCGTCGCTCCCGCCCGACGTCAAGGCGCGCGCCGAGCAGTTCCTGGCGGAGTCGGAGAAGCGCCTGGCCAAGTCGCGGTTCAGCGGCGAGGTCTTCGCGGGCATGCGTTATCAATCGAACGCAAATCTCGGTCCGCCGACCTCCAGCGTGCGCTTGTTCGGGCAGACTGCCAATCTCAACCAGGCCGGTCTGGGCACGGCGGATTGGGGTGCTGTGACCTCGGGCTTCGTGCGTCACACATACGACCTCGGTCAGAACAACCGCGGCCAGCTCGAGACGCAGCTTTCGGGCTATCTCAACCGGCAGTTCCAGATCCAAGCGGCCAACGTCTCCATCCTGGACCTGACGTCCGGCCCGCGTTTCCAGGCTTTCCAAGGCATTTTTCAGGATGTCAGCCTGAAGCCGTTCGGCACGGCGGGATACATCTGGGTGAACGACGTTCCCTACTACGGCAGCTTCGGTTCCGGCCTCGAAGTGGGCGTGCTTCTGTCGGACAAGCTGCGCAACACCACGAACTTCACCTGGCGGCGGCAGATGTACCAGAACAGCTGGTATCTCCCGACCAACAACCAGTTCACCGGCGCAGAGTACTCGGGCAATACGACGTTCCAGTACCTCGTGAACGATGCGCTGATGCTCTATGCCAACGGCAACCTGCAGCGTTACCAGACCGACAGCACGCCCTGGCAAAACTACACGCTCTACGGGGCAGGCGGCGGCATGTCCTTCTCGTTCGCAGACCCGGTCTTCAAGAGCGAATTGCCTTGGAGCATCAGCCTGTTCGCGAACATGCAGTGGTGGTACTATGATCAGCCTGATGCCGTCGTGGATCCGTCCGTTACCAGACAACAGACGGACACGATTTTGAATATAACCCTGTCCATTCCGTTCGATCAGCGGACGATGTTCACGGTGTCGGGCGGAAGGTTCGTGAGATCCTCGGACATTCCCAATTACGCGTTCACGAACAACAGTGCGCTCATCGGAGTAACCTGGCGCTTCTAGCGCTGCTCAGGAGATCACAGTGTCCCCCAGACCTGCCAGCGCGAACCTGTCCCTGCTGACCGCTGCACTTCTCGCCGCGGGCACTTCCCTTCTGCCGGTCGCCGCCAGCGCCAAGGTCGGCGTCACTTCGGCGGCCGACGGCGATCCGCGCGGCAAGCCCCCCAGCGAGGCCGAACGCGTGCTGCGCGTCGGCGTCGACGTGCAGGCCAACGAGTTGATCACGACGTCGGCGACCGACCGCGCGCACCTTATGTTCCTCGACGGCACATCGTTGTCGGTCGGCCCGAATGCGCAGCTCACCATCGACAGGTTCGTCTACGATCCGGCGACCAAGACCGGCGACCTCGCCATCAACGCCAGCAAGGGCGTGTTCCGTCTGGTCGGCGGCAAGATCAGCAAGACCAACGCCATCAGCGTCACCACCCCGTCGAGCACGATCGGTATCCGCGGCGGCATCAGCATCTTCAATGTCGACCAGAAAGAGACGACGTCGATCTTCGTCTTCGGCATCAGCATGACGGTCGGCGCCGGCGGCAAGCTGGAAACCGTCACGCGTCCCGGCTTCCAGGTGACGACCCTGTTCGGTGCCCTGCCGGGTCTCGCGAGCGCGGTGCCCCCGGGCGCATTGAGCGGCGTTCTCGCCCAACTCGAAGGCAGCAAAGGCGGTGGACAATCGGGTGGCGCCGATCAGGCGGCCCAGAATTCTGGTTTCTCGAACGCCAATTCCGGTCAGGGCTCCGGAAATTCCTTGGGGAACCGCTTCGGCAGCGGGCCCGGGCCGCGTAACGCCAATCCCAGCAACATCGTGACCAACGTTCTCACCAATGCGTTCGAGACTGCACCGTCGAATGCGCCGACCCTGCCGTCGAAAGTCGTGAGCAACTCCGGTCAGATGACGCAGACGATCACCTACAATGGTGTGATGGGTGGTCTCGTACGAAACAACGGCAGTTTTTCCTACGGCACGGGCAGCTACACGCAGGTCTGGTCGATGGGAACGAACAGCGGCACGACAACCGCGAATTTCAACAACAGCAGCTACAGCGGGACCACGACCCGCACCGGCAACTACGGGTTCCAGGCGAACATGCCGACGACGAATCCCAATACGCCGGGCCGCACGATGACCATGAACGGCGCCTTCGCTGGACAGGGCTATCCGTCGACCCAGGTGGGCGTGTTCACGGTCACCGGGCCCAGATACCAGGCTGCGGGTGGCTTCCTCGGACAGAAGGCACCCTAGCCCGTCCTGCGGGCGATGAAGTCGGCGATGGCTGCGATGTCGTCGCGTCGGAACCACGGCAAGGCACCGCCGGTCGGCTGATAGTCGGCGGCGATCGCCACGATGGCGGGATCGCCAGGCGCCAGCGGTTCGGCCTCGGGCGAGGCGCGGACTTCGATCTTGAGGTGCGCTTCGCGCTTGTAACCTTCGATCAGGACGAGATCGGCGGGCGACAGTCTCCCCAGCACCTCCGAGATCGATGGCTCCGGCGTCTCCCGCATGATGGCGTAGCGCCGGCCGCCGACGAGGGCGACCTCGCCGGCACCGGCAGCGCGATGGCGATACGAGTCGGTGCCGGGCCGGTCGATGTCGATGTCATGATGGGCATGCTTGATGGTCGACACGCGCCAGCCGCGGCGCACGAACTCCTCCACCAGACGCTCCGTCAGTGTCGTCTTGCCGGCGTTCTTCCAACCGGTGACCCCGAAGATTCTCTGCGAACTCACGCGATGATCCGGTCCGCATGGGCATAGACGGTCAACCGCCCCTCGCGGACGAAGGCCACCAGCGCGACACCTGCCTGCTCGGCTGTCTCGATGGCGAGCGAGGTCGGAGCGGAAACCGCCGCGATTGCCGAAGCCGCGATCGCCGCCGCCTTCTGCACCATCTCGTAGGAGCAGCGACTGGTCACCACCACGAAGCCGCCGGGCTCCGCAGCGTCGCTGCTCGCCAATGCGCCGGCCAGCTTGTCGAGAGCATTGTGGCGGCCGACATCCTCGCGCACGGCCACCAGCGTGCCTTCCGGCGATGCCCAACCCGCGGCATGCGTCGCGCCGTTGGTGCGGTTGATCCTCTGATGCTCGGGCAGCCCCGCCATCGCCCTTTCGATCGCAAGCCGCGCCACCCGATGAGGATTCGAAACCGCGGGCACCGCGCGCAGCGCCGCCTCCAGGCTGTCGACGCCACACAGGCCGCATCCGGTACGACCGGCCAGACTGCGGCGCCGCTGCTGGAGACCCGCCATCCGTTGCGCCGCAATCTCGAGTCTGACCTCGATACCGCGCCCGACCGGCTCGACCTCCATGTCATAGATTTCCGATGGCCGCTCGACGATCCGCTCGGTGAGGGAAAACCCGCGGGCGAAATCCTCGAGGTCGCACGGGGTCGCCATCATCACCGCATGGCTGATGCCGTTGTAGACCAGCGCAATGGCCACTTCCTCGGCGACCGTCTCCTCGAGCGTCTCGCTGGTGCCGGCAGTGAGACGGCGCGCCGGACGGCGGACCGAGCCCTCGCGGCTCATGCCGTGGTCTCGTCGATGCGCAGGTGCCGCCCCTCGCGATCGAAGAACAGGCCGCGGTTCAGGACCAGAGGATCGGCCTTCACGTCGGCCTCAACTTCCTTCAGCTTGCGCGCGGCCACCGGGTCTGGCAGCGGTCCGCCTTCGTGGCCGAGACCGACGAAGAAGGCGACGCCGTCCCATGGCGCCCCTGCGCCCTCGAGCAGCGCCCGCATCTCCGGCCACGTCATCTCGGCGCCGATCAGATGGGCGTAGCTCGATCGCAGCGGCACGGCGCTGGCGGATGTGATTCGCACCAGCAGGATGAAGATCGTGAACGGGCCCGTGTCGGCGAACTGAGCGGTCAGCCAATGCTCGAAGTCGGTTCTCATCGCGCTCCTAGAACTCGACCACGGGGGTGGGCGGTACATAGCGGTCGAAAACCTGCAGGAAGGGCTCGCCGCGCTCGGCCTCGTACCACGCCTCGAAGGCACGAAAGGCCGCAAGCGGATCGGCAATCACCGGTGGCTCGGCTGGCTGCCCCTCCTCAGGCTGCTGCGGATGCGCCTCGGCGTGCAGCGCCTCGGCGATCGGCCGCAGCCAGTCGAGCAACGGCCGCGCTCCCTCGCCCAGTTCGCCTAGGCCATTCTCGATCCAGCCGATGTCGCGGAACAGCGCTTCCAGCTGGCGCTCGACCGCGCGGTCGCGATCGGGCTCCAGCGCCGCGACCCTGGCCATGTCCGAGAGCGCGCTGAGACGCCGCCACGCGAAGGTGCGCGCGCGCTCGGCATGCCTGATCTGGGCCTCGACGGAAGCCCGCACCTGGCGCTCGGCCGCTTCGGCCGCGGTGCAATCCGCCTGGAGGCGGGCAATCAGGGAGTCTACGGCGGACGGCATGCCGGGAGTTGACCCGACTCGCAGCGCCGCCGCAAGCTCCCCGCGCGCCGTTCTACTTTGCGTACTTGAGCTCGACCTCAGCGACGCCGGCGGCGACGTTCAGTCCGACGCTGCCCTCAACGCTGACGGGCTGCAGGGTGACCTGGCCGCTCCCGCCGCCCAGCAGCACGTTGGCACCGACACCTCCGCCCACCGTGGCCTGCGCCGTCGCGCCCGCGTAGGCGCCCGCCAGGGCACCCGAGGCGATACTGCCCGGCGCGAAGACCAGCCAGACGATCTGCGATTCCTTGGTGAATCCGATATCGACGCCGTAGCGCTTGATCGAGCCCGTGTACTTCTCTCCGACACCGTCGGTGCGCGCGAATATGCAGTCGAGGTCCTTCGACGAGCCGAAGACGAATCCCATGCCCCCGGCCACCTTGCAGGTGAGCGAGCCGACATTCGCGCCGGATTTCCCGGTCGCCTGGGGCGTCCCCGGGGCGGCCGGGGTCTGCGCCTGGGCGCCGTTGCCCATCGTGAACATCAACGTCGCGGCCGCGGTCATCGTCAGTATGGATCGAAGCATGTCGGCACCCCTTCCGGTTGTAGCGGTCAGTCTTCCTTCTTCGCTCGCTCGATGGCCTCGAGAATCTCGGTGAGGCCAACGGAGTAGACCACTCCCTGCTTGTGCATCTCGTGCCGGACGGTCCGGATCAGGCCGGCCTTCCGGATCATGAGATTGGCCAGCGCAATCTTTGCGTCCTCGTTCGTCACGTCTGCCTCGGTCGACATCCTAGTTGTACTGCCCACGGGCCTTGAGCACGAAGCCCGTTGCCCTGAATTCGGAATCCTGCCGGATGGCCGCCGTCACGGTCGGGTCGTTGTGCGGGTTGCTGCTCGCGATCAGCGCGTTCGTCTCGGCCTCACAATTGGAACTGACGGTACGACCCACGCTAGACGCATCGGAACCATCGACGGCATAGGAGGCGGCGTGCTTCACGAGGCAAGCGTCCCGCGCATCGTACGAGTGCTTGACCGTTCGCACCGTCCACGGCTCGGAGTACTGGGAATTTATCGAGCACGCCGCCAGCGACAGCAGGGCGACGAAGATCAAGGTACGCATCGGTCGTCTGGACTCCGAAGATCCAAAGAGTTGGCGGAAGAGAGTGGGAGTCGAACCCACTAAGAACCGGCTAACGGCCCTCTCTGGCTTTGAAGGCCAGCCGCCCCACCGGGAGCGCTTCCCCTCCGGGACGGATGATTCACCAGAACCTCGTCCCTGTCACCTGTCGTGCTAGGGTGAAATCCCCAAGGAATTCAAGATCATGACCGTCGAGCTCAAATACATCATCGCGAACGTCTCCGACCTCGCTGCAGCCGTTGCCTTCTGGCGTGATACCGTCGGCCTGAAGCTCAAGTTCGAGACCCCGGAATGGGCCGAATTCGAGACCGGTCCGACCCGGCTGGCGCTCCAGCCAGCATCCGCGAAGAATCCGGCGGGGACATGGCAGCCGGGGCTGCGCGTCCCCGATCTGGACGCCAAACGTGCCGAACTCACCGCACGCGGCGTGAATGTCGGCAGCACGCCGCACGAGGAGCACGGTTTCCTGCTATCGCTCTTTACCGGCCCCGACGGCGCGCCGGTCAGCCTGAGCGGGCCGGTTCTGAAGCCGTAGGCGGCGGCCCGTACTGTCCGGCCTTCTGCGGGACCGCCCGGCGCAGGTCGCCACGGCGGATCGTCATGCCGTGGCGGTCGAAGAATTCGAGAATCTGGATGGCGAGCTTGCGGCCATTGTCGAGCTTGTCGCGGAACTCGGCTGCACTGAATTCGTGATCGAAGCCGTTCACGATGGCGACCATCTCGGCCACGACGGGGCGCAGGAAAAAATGGTCCGGCGCCACCTCGACGACCCTCCCGAGCTTCGAGAGCCGCTGCAGCAGCCGGCGCGTGTCGACCTCCGTGGCGCCGTAGGCCTGCGCGAAGTCGCGGACCCTCGGCGGCTTGAAGCGATCGCGTGTCATGTCGGCTGCGATCTTGTTCCACAGTGCCTCGTCACGCGAGCCGAGCTTCAGCGAATGACCGGGCAAGCGCAGGAACGCGCCGTCGACGACCACGGTCTTGGCGCGAATCTCGCGATCGAGCAGCACCTTGAAGACGGATGCCGGCCAGCGGCGCTTCAGCGTGACCCGCAGCCGCTCGGCCTGGAGACCGGGCGCATCGGCCTTGGTTTCGTGAAAGGCCTTGAGCGTCTCGACGATGTCGGTGCGCGCGGCCTCGAGCGTCTCGGCGAGAAAGCCGAAGCCCTCCAGCGCCTGCCCGCCCGCCGCCTCGACGAGCGTCTCGACCTCGGCGGGGCGAAGATTGCGCGCCAGACCGAAGCGGCCGACATCGACAAAGCCGCTCTCCAGGCGCAACAGCCGCGGCAGGACCTCGCCATCGTCCACGGCAAGAGCCGCCAGCTCCGCCAGACGCCGCTCGGCGCGGCGGTTGCGCGGCGGGCCGAATGGATCGATGATCGCCGCCCCGGCCATCGTGCGCGTCGCGGACGGATCGCGGAGGATGACCCGATCGCCCGAAAGCGCACCGACCTTTTCGTCCAGTACGATCTGCGCAAGCGCCGTGTCGCCCGGCGCCAGCTTCTCGCCTTCGAGCAGCGCCACGCGTCCCATGACATGCGCCGATCCCAGGTGAACATGAACCGGCGACCAGTGCTTCAACGGCTGTGCTTCGGAGGCGAGCAGGCTCAGCCGGACATCGATTCGGTCCGTCGGCGCGTGGAGCTCCGGACTCACCACCCAATCGCCCCGCTTGATCGCTTCCTTGGAGAGCCTGGGACCGGCGAGATTGAGCGCACAGCGTTCGCCGGCGCGTCCCACCGCGGCGGCCCGGTTCTGGGCATGCAGCGAGCGCACCCGCGCCTCGATGCCGGACGGGGTGAGCAGGAGCCGGTCGTCGACCCTGATCTCGCCGGCATGGACGGTGCCGGTGACGACGACGCCCGCTCCGGACAGGACGAAGCAGCGATCCACCGCAAGGCGCGCGAAGCCCGAAGCGCCCTTGCCGCTCTCGCCCAAGACCAGGAGCTTTTCCTTCAGCTCGTCGATGCCCTGCCCCGTCACCGCCGAGACGGGCACGATTTCCGCGCCGCGCAGCGAGGTCGTGGCGAGCAGGGTCTCGATCTCGGCCATCCGCTCGAGCTGCTGGTCGTCGTTGGCGAGGTCGGCCTTGGTGAGGGCCACGATGCCGCGGTCGATGCCCAGCAAATCGAGGATCTGCAGATGTTCGACGGTCTGCGGTTTGATGCCTTCGGCCGCCGACACGACCAGCAGGGCCGCATCGATGCCGGTGGCGCCGGCCAGCATGTTGTGCACGAACCGCTCGTGACCGGGCACGTCGACGAAGCCGAGTTGGCGGCCGTCGCCGAGATCGCTGTAGGCATAACCCAGGTCGATGGTAATGCCGCGCGCCTTCTCCTCCTTGAGGCGATCGGCGTCGACACCGGTCAGCGCCTTTACCAAGGCGGTCTTGCCGTGATCGATATGGCCCGCCGTTCCGACGATCATGACAAAGGCTCCTCGGCCCGGCGCTCCGCTTCGGCCCGCTGCGCGGGCTTGGCATGGGCCCGCGCCTCCTTGATGAAGCCGGCAGCCAGCTCGCCCGCACCGCCCATCTCGGCCCGGCGCAACCAGTGCAGCGCTTCGACCGGGTCGCGATCGACGCCCTTGCCGGCGAGATAGGCCGCCCCCAGCATCGCCTGTGCCTCGGCATGTCCCCGACGTGCGGCGCGTCCCCACCAGTCGGCGGCCACCGCCGCGTCGCGTGCGACGCCCAGCGCGTTGTGATGGATGTCGCCCAGCCGGGCCATGGCCGCCGCGCTGCCGTGAACCGCCGCCTTCTCGGCCCAAAAACGAGCCCCGGCGTAATCTTGCGGACAGCCACCGCCTACGAGCTTCATCCACGACAGCATGTCCTGGGCCTCGACATCGCCCTGGTGCGCCGCCGCCTCATAGAGCCGCGCGGCTTCGGCGTGATCCTGCGGCACGCCCCATCCTTCATAGTGGCACAAAGCGAGATTGCGCTGGCCGCCGGCATCGCCCTGCCCGGCGGCGCGTCGAAGCCAGAGGATCGCCTTGGCGTGATCCTGCTCGACGCCGCAGCCCTGCAGGAAGGCCGCGCCCATATTGCTCTGCGCCCGTGCATGGCCCTCATGGGCGAGCGGCGCCCACAGGTCGAGCGCAACGCCATAGTTGCCGGACTTCCACGC
Source organism: Reyranella sp. (assembly GCF_965227665.1). Classification (GTDB taxonomy): domain Bacteria; phylum Pseudomonadota; class Alphaproteobacteria; order Reyranellales; family Reyranellaceae; genus Reyranella. The sequence goes on along the minus strand of NZ_OZ245767.1, from coordinate 4,846,438 downwards.
CGCCAGCGCCTCTGCCATCCGCTGCTCCGGCGGCGGCGTGCGGTCGAGAAGCCTAGCCAGCCACGACATGGAGCTTGTCCAACTGGGCTGCGAACGCCGGCTCGTCATCGAGCGTGCGAAGATCGAAGTAGAGCGTGCCGTCGCTGATCCGGCCGATCACGGGAATGGGCAGGCGGCGGAAACGATCGGCAATCCGGTCGAGGCGCTTCGCTTTGATGGCGATCGCAAACGAGGGCAGAAGGTCGACCGGCAGAGCGCCCGAACCGATCTGTCCCCGCACCTCCGCGACGCTCGCCGTCGCATCGTGCCCCAGCGCCGCCTGTACCGCCGGCAGGAGCCGTTCCGCCACGGCACAGATCTCTGCGGCTGGCCGCGCGAGAGAGCGTATGGTCGGAAGGCGCTCGGCCAACCTCCCCGGATCGGCATAGAGCCGCAACGTCGCTTCGAGAGCGGCCAGGCGCACCTTGTCGAGGCGCAGCGCCCGCTTCATCGGGTTGCGGGCGATGCGCTGGATCAGCGGCTTGCGACCGACCAGCAGGCCGGCTTGCGGACCGCCCAGCAGCTTGTCGCCCGAGAAGGTCACGACATCGACGCCGGCGGCGATGGCCTCGCGCGCCGTCGGTTCGCGCGGCAGGCCCCAGGTTTCGAGATCCGCCAGGGTGCCGCTGCCGAGATCCTCGATCAGCACCACCCCTTTTTCGCGGGCCAGCGGCACGAGCTCGGCGGCCGCTACCGCCTTGGTGAAGCCCTGGATCGCGTAGTTGGACGGATGGACCTTCATGATCGCGGCGGTGTCGGGCCCGATCACCGCCGCGTAATCCTTGAGGTGGGTGCGGTTGGTCGTGCCGACCTCGACGAGCCGGCAGCCGGCACGCGCCATGATGTCGGGAATGCGGAACGCGCCACCGATCTCGATCAGCTCGCCGCGCGAGACGATGACTTCGCGGCCCGCTGCGAGTTCGCTCAGCACGAGGAGTACGGCGGCGGCATTGTTGTTGACCGCCGTCGCGGCCTCCGCACCGGTCAGGCGGCAGAGCCAGGGCGCGATGTGATCGTCGCGTTCGCCGCGTGCACCGCCCTCGAGATCGTATTCGAGCGTGGTCGGCGAGCGCATTGCCTCGACGGCGGCGGCAATCGCCTCCTCGGCGAGTACCGCCCGGCCGAGATTGGTGTGCAGGACGGTCCCGGTGAGGTTGAACACGCGGCGCTGCGAGGGTTTCAGGAACAGGTCCAGGCGCGTCACGCACCATTGCACGCAGGCGGCTTCGCTCGCCACCTCGGGCGTGCCCCGTCGCTCGTCGACCCAGGCCCGAAGCGCTTCCACCACGAGCGCACGGCCGGCACGCGCGATCAGCGGCGCGACGGTCGGCCAGGAGGCCATGCGATCGATCGACAGGGGACGGGTTTCGGGAGCGCCATCGGCGCGGTCGACACGCGACACGGGTTTGTTCCTACCAGAGAAAGGCCGGACGTCCGGTCCGCCGACAGTCACCATGGCTCAGGCCCAACGGCCGATCAATCACTTCTCCGGTTGCTCCATCATGCCCAGCACGAACGGATTGGGCACGCGCGCGAAGCCCGCCTCTCCCACCAGCACGTCGAGCCCGAGCGAGGCCAGGTCGTCGGCCAGCGGCTCCAGGGTTCTCACCTTCTCCAGATAGAAAAGCTTGGAATAGCCCTGGCACACCTCGCAGCATTCCGCGCGGAGATACGAGGTCCCGGCCAGATTGCGAAACGAGATCTTGTCGGTGCTGCCGCAATGCACGCAGCGCACCCGCGTGTAGCGCCACGACGTCGCGCACAGCGAACAATGAAGATGCCGGTGGCCGAACTTCGTGCCGCCGGGCGAGACCAGTCCGGAGACCGGCGGCGAACCGCAGGCCGGACAGTCGCCGCTTTCATCAGCGCGCGAAAGATCGGCAGGATCGAGCAGAGCAGCCATGCGGGTCCATACGACCTGCAGGGCCGCCGCCACGAACACAGCTTGCGCCGCCTCAGCCGCCGCGACGTCGCCGCCGAGGAAGCGATCCGCCATCGCCTCCAGCGATGCGGGACTGGCCTGCAGCAGCGCCTCGCGGGCCCCGCGGGCCGCTTCGGGCAGCACCGTGCCGTCGATGCTTTCGAGAATGCGCGACAGCGCCACACGCCAGCTCTCGTCGCGTGGCCGGATCGAGGGATCGAGCGGTGATCGCTGCACGAGCCGGGCCTTGCCGATCTCCGCCGCACCCGGCAGCGAGCCCGGTGGCAGGCCAGACAAGGCCTGGTGCTGCGCGGTCACCAGCGCCGCGATCAGGTGGAGGAACCCCTCGAGATCATGGCCAGGCGCCAGCGCCTCGAGACGGGCAGCGCGGCGTCGAAAGACCGTCGACAGGTCGGGCAGCCGAATGCGCTCACCCTCGGCGGCGGCGCCGAGGATGTTTTCGCCGTAGGCAGACGCGGGATTTTCGGGACCGGACGTCAGGGCTTGCCGACTTCCTGGCGGAACCATTTGCGATGATGCTTCCACGCCCAGCCGCCGCTCACCGAGCCGCGGGTCATGGCGCTCATCGTGCCCTTGACCCAGATGGCGGCATAGACATGCACGATCCAGATCAGGATGGCGCCGATGGCGCACAGCGCGTGGACCACCGCCGAGAGACGCTTCTGGTCGATCGTCGTGTAGGACGCGAAGTAGGTGTCCCACAGGACCAAGCCGCTGCCGAGCAGGAGGAGGATCAGGATCGACTGGCCCCAGAAGACGAGCTTCTGACCGGCATTGTACTTGCCGAGTTCGGGCAGCCCCTCCTCCTTGTTGTTGATCACCGATCCCAGATTCTTCATCCAGACCGTATCGTCCCGGTTCCAGAAATTGAGCGTGAAGAAGCGGAGGAACAGGCCGAGGAAGCTGACGGCGAGGACGACGCCGATCCACGGATGAATCGCACGCGTGATCTGCCCGCCGCCGAACAGGTAGGTGAGGAAGTAGAGCGAGGGGTGAAACAGCGCCATCCCGCTGAGCGCGAGCAGGATCAGCGAGACCGCGGTGACCCAGTGGTTGATGCGGGCCGCCGTGGTGTAGCGGCTCACCGGCTTGGCGTGCTCGATCATGCCCGGTCGCTCCCCGCCACTTCGGCCGCCTTCTCTTCGTCGTGCTCGGTGACCCTGTTGGGTCCCTTGGTGACGTAGTGCATGAAGCCGAAGGCCCCGGCGAACGCGATGGCCGCGAGCGAGAGCGGCTTCATCACGCCCTTCCAGATGCCGACCAGCGGGCTGATGTGCGGATTGTCCGGCAGGCCGGCATAGAGCGACGGCTTGTCGGCATGCTGCAGCACGTACATCACGTGCGTGCCGTTCACGCCCGGCGGATTGTAGAGGCCGGCATTCTGGTAGCCCCGCGACTTCAGGTCGGTGATGCGCTTGCCGGCATGGGCGATCATGTCGTCCTTCGTGCCGAAGTAGATCGCCTGGGTCGGACAGGCCTTGGCGCAGGCCGGTGCCTGGCCGACCACCACCCGGTCCGAACAGAGCGTGCACTTGTAGGCCTTGCTGGTGACCTGAGAGATGCGCGGGATGTTGAAGGGGCAGCCCTTCACGCAATAGCCGCAGCCGATGCAATTGTCCGAGATGAAGTCGACGATGCCGTTGGTGTACTGCACGATGGCGCCCGGCGCCGGGCAGGCCTTGAGGCAGCCCGGATCGTCGCAATGCATGCAGCCGTCCTTGCGGATCAGCCATTCGAGATCGTCGCCATGCTCGTACTCCGTGTAGCGCATCACGGTCCACGAGGCCGTCGTGAGATCGGTCGGGTTGTTGTAGGTGCCGTCGGTGTAGCCGATCGGCTGGTCGAGCTGGTTCCATTCCAGACAGGCGGTCTGGCAGGCCTTGCAGCCGATGCACTTGCTGACGTCGATCAGCTTGGCCACCGGGACGGCGGCTTTTGCCCCGGCAGGCGGCGGCGGCACGCTGGAGGCGGACCGGCGACGGAGATCGAGGGCTTGCATCACGGACATCTCACCCTCCCCGATCAGGCCACGGCCGGCTGAGAAGCCGGCGGAGTGGTCTTCTTCACGTCGACCAGGAACGCCTTGTATTCCGGCGTATTGGTGCTGGCGTCACCGACCGGCGGCGTCAGCGTGTTCAATGGATAGGATTTCCGCGCGAGGCCCACGAAGCCGAAATGGATCGGCAGGCCGATCACGTCGCAGGGCTTGCCGTCGACCATCATCGGCCGGAAGCGCTTGGAGACCGAGGCCTTGGCCTTGATCATGCCGCGCTGGCTCGACACCTCGACCCAGTCGCCGTTCCTGATGCCCTTGGCCTTGGCCAGCCGCTCGCCCATCTCGACGAACATCTCCGGCTGGACCACGGCATTGTCGTGCACGTTCTTGGTCCAGTAGTGGAAGTGCTCGGCGAGGCGATACGAGGTGGCCACGATCGGGAACTTGTCCGGCGTGCCGAAGGACTTCGCATCGGCCGCGAACACCCGGACCACCGGATTTGTGGTGACCTTGGGATGAAGCGGATTGGCGATGTAGGCGTCCATCGGCTCGTAGTGCTCGGGGAAAGGCCCGTCGGGCATGGCGGTGCGGCTGAACAGCCTCGCCGTGCCTTCCTGGTTCATGATGAACGGACCGACCGACTTGTCGGGCGCGACGGTAGGCGCATAGTCCGGCACATCCGCACCGACCCAGCGCGAGCCGTTCCAGGTGATGTACTTCTTGCGCTCGCTCCACGCCTTGCCGGCCGGATCGGCCGAGGCGCGGTTGTAGAGGATGCGCCGGTTGGCCGGCCAGGCGTAGCCCCAGTTTGGATGGACGCCGAGACCGCTCGGGTCGCTGGCGTCGCGCCGCATCGACATGTTGCCGGCCTCGGTATAGACGCCGGTGTAGATCCAGCAGCCGCCCGAGGTCTTGCCGTCGTCACGCATCACGGCGAAGCCCGGCAGCAACTGCCCCGCCTTCAGCATCACCTTGGTGGGATCGGCCGGATCGGGCAGGTCCTCCAGCGCGTAGCCGTTGATCTCCTTCAGGAGTTCGACCGGCTCGGGATGCGCGGGCTTGGCGTAGTTCCACGTCGTATTGACGATCGGATCGGGAAAGGCGCCGCCTTCCTTCGAGTAGAGCGCGCGCAGGCGGCTGTGCAGATCGGCGATGATCTGGATGTCGCCACGCGATTCGCCCGGTCCCTCCACGGACTTCCAGTGCCACTGGATCACCCGGCTGGAGTTGGTGAATGTCCCCTCATCCTCGGCATAGGCCGTGGTCGGAAGCTGGAAGACCTCGGTCTGGATCGCCTTTGGATCGACGTCGTTGAACTCGCCGTGGTTTTCCCAGAAGCGCCCCGTCTCCGTCTCGAGCGGATCCATGATGACGAGCCACTTGAGCTTCGACAGCCCAGCCTGAACCTTGGCCTTGTTGGGCGCCGCCATCATGACGTTGAGCCCCTGGCAGAACAGGCCGTTCATCTGGCCGCCCGCCATCATGTCGACGATCTTGAGAACGTCGTAGGCGGTGTCGAACTTGGGCAGGTAATCGTAAGCCCAGTCGTTTTCCCGGGTGGCCGCGTTGCCGAACAGGCTCTTCTGCTGGCTGACGAAGAACTTCCCGTAGTTCTGCCAGAAGCTGGTCTGGCCGGGGCGGATGGGCTTGAACGCCCGCGCCTTCATGTAGTCGGCGTAGGTCGCCTCCCGCTCGTTGGGCAGGACAAGGTAACCCGGCGTCGAGGTGGTCAGCAGCCCGAAGTCGGTTATGCCTTGCACGTTGGAGTGGCCGCGCAGCGCGTTCACACCGCCGCCCGGGATGCCCATGTTGCCCAGCAGGAGCTGGATCATGGCCATGCTGCGGATGTTCTGCGCACCGGTCGTGTGCTGGGTCCAGCCGAGCGCATAGAGCGAGGTCATCGAGCGCTCGCCGTTGGCCGTCGTCGCGATCAGCTCGCAGACCTTCAGGAACTTGTCCTTCGGCGTGCCGCAGATCCGCTCCACCATCTCGGGCGTGTAGCGCTCGACATGGGCCTTCAGCAGGTTGATGGCACAGCGCGGGTTCTGCAGGGTCTCGTCGACCTTCGCCATGCCCTGGTCGTCGAACTCGTAGTCCCAGGTAGAACGGTCGACATAGTTCTTTCGCGCCGCGTCATAGCCCGCGAACAGCCCGTCCTCGAACGTGAAGCCTTCCTTGACGATGTACGAGGCGTTGGTGAACGCCTTGACGTATTCCTGATGGATCTTGCCGTTGGCCAGCAGGTAACGCATCACGCCGGACAGGAAGGCGATGTCGGTCCCCGGCCGGAGCGGCGCGTAGAGGTCCGACACCGCAGCCGACCGCGTGAATCGCGGATCGACCACAATCAGCTTGGCCGCGTTGTTGGCCTTCGCCTCCGTCACCCACTTGAAGCCGCACGGATGGGCTTCGGCGGCGTTGCCGCCCATGATCAGGACGACATCGGCATTCTTGATGTCGTTCCACGAGTTCGTCATCGCACCGCGGCCGAAGGTTGGGGCCAGACTGGCCACCGTCGGTCCGTGTCATATTCGTGCTTGGTTCTCCAGGGCCAGTATGCCGGTCGACCGGATGGCCTTGTAGGTGAGGTAACCCGCCTCGTTGCTGCAGGCGGAGCCAGCGAGAAAACCGGTGCTCACCCAGCGGTTCACCGTGACGCCGTCGCGATTCTTCGCGATGAAGTTCTTGTCGCGGTCTTCCTTGGCGAGCTTGGCGATACGCTCCATCGCAAACTCCCAGCTCACGCGCTCGAACTTGTCGGAGCCCGGCTTGCGGTGCATCGGATACTGGAGGCGGTTGACGCTGTTGGCGAAGCCCAGCGACGCCGCGCCGCGCGCGCAGAGTGTGCCGCGATTGATCGGGTTATCCGAATCGCCCTCGATGTGGACGACCCGCGCCTTGGAGTCTTTCGCGCCATCGGCCGACGAATAGACCAGGACACCGCAGCCCACTGCACAGTAGGGGCAGGTATTGCGGGTCTCAGTGGCCTTCTCGAGCCGGAAGGGCCGGACGCCCGCGGCGAGCCCTTCGCCCGCCCCGAGGAAGCCCAACGCACCGACGGACGAGGCGGCGAGGCCGGCGGCGCTCACCTTCATGAATTGCCGACGAGTAACGGCCATGTTTCGCTCCATCCCTAGCGACGCGCACGAGGCGGTTGACCGCCTCTTTTGTCTCGCTGCGTCTCGGAGAGTGAAACTCGGCAGGGGCCGTGAATCAACAGGTATTTCGAGAATAACTACAGGTTGAGGCCCTACCCTCGCGTGCAGTCCCGGCGATCCCCGCAGCCCTCTCCCTCAGGGTTTCCGCTGGAATCCCCAGGTTTCCGCCAGGATCTCACCCATCCGGGCCGCGATGATCCGGTTGCCGAGGCTCTCGTTGTCAACATCGCGCGCGTAGTGGATGTGATCCGCGTAGATCGTTCCCTTCTCCCCGCTGAAGATCTGCGTCAGGTCGTAGACCGGGGCCCCGCCGTCTCGCAGGGTCATGAGTCCGGTGACGATGTTCTTGTAGATGTCGCGGTAGCCAAGGTCGCCAACGACGCGCTTCTCTTCCTCGGTCAGCTCCTTGCCGATCGCCGGCGCCGGCTGGATGAAGTAGGCGGACTTCACGTTGTTGTCCCGCGCCACGGCGAACGTCGCCCGAACGTACTTCTTGTAGAGTTCCAGCTGCACGTCGAAGGCGCGCTTGTAGTCACGCTGAATATCCTCCGGCAGGTGGAAGATGCTGTTCAGCGTCGTCTTCTTGGTGGACGTGAAGATATCCTTGCCCTTGGCGGCCTGCTCGATGCCCCGGATGACCATATAGGCGGCGTGCGAATGGCCGAGCACCGGATTGAGTGCGAGCGTGCCGGCGATCCGGCCCATGACCCAGCCGATCGCCGCGTCGCCAAAATTCTCGTCGGCCACGAAGGGGTTGACGTCGAGGAAGTTGCTGAGCGGACGCTCCAGCCGTTCGCTGAAGCCCGGCCAGAAGAAATAATGCTCGTTGAATCCGCCGAGGACGGCGACCGCATCGACCGAGGACGCGTAGAGCGAGAACAGGATGAAGGGCTGCGGCTCCTTCCAGGCGCCGTCACCGCCGTTCAGCACCAGGAACGGCTTGCCGTTCGGGCTGATGTACTTGTTGTTGAGTTCTTCCTCGAGATAGCGCGGGGCGGGCGGCTTTGCATTCTGTCCGAGCTGCGAGGCCACGGAGCCGCCCGTGAGCATCACGACGTAGCGATCGGTCGGCTTGAGAACCGGATAGTCAGGTCCGAACAGGCCGACATTGTTGACCCAGGGCATGCCGCAGGGCGGGTTCGCATGATGGACGAACGCCACGTAGGGATGCGGGAACAGCGTATCGACGTACCGGCAGGCCGTTCCCTTGGTCGCGTCGCGCACATAGGTGTTCTGGGTGCGCTCGAACAGCTCCTCAGCCGGCGTATAGCGGCCGTCTTCGAGATACATCCAGGCGATCGCCGTGACTTCGAGTGCGGCGAGCGAAAGGACAACTCCGAAGAGGATGGAGATCCAGCCGAAGATACGCTGTTTCATCTCCCGCCCGTTACTTCCTCGTTTCCTGGATGGCCTGCCAGACGCGCTGCGGCGTCGCCGGCATCTGGATGTTGCGTACGCCGAGCGGCCACAGCGCGTCCATGATCGCGTTCATGACGGTCGGCGTCGAGCCGACCGTGCCGGACTCGCCGACGCCCTTTGCGCCGATCGGATTGCTCTTGGCCGGCACCGTGTCGTCGAGCTGGTTGTTGAAGTTCGGGAAGGTCTCCGCCCGCGGCATCGCATAGTCCATGAACGAGCCGGTGACGAGCTGACCGCTCTCGCGATCGTAGACATTCTCCTCCAGCAGCGCCTGGCCGATGCCCTGGGCGCAGCCGCCGTGGATCTGGCCGAACACGATCGGGCGGTGCAGCGGCTTGCCGACATCGTCGACCGTCGTGTAGCGCTTGAGTTCGACCATGCCGGTGTCGGGATCGATCTCGACCTCGCCGACATGCGCGCCGTTGGGCCAGGCGATGCCGTCGACCGTGTTCACGTTCTCGATGAAGATGCGCTTGTCGGGCTGCTTGGCCGCCAGCTCGCCGAGGCCGATGCCGCGGTCGGTGCCGGTGATGGTGAAGCGTCCGGCCGAATAGACGATGTCGGCGGTGGCCGCCTCGAGCGCGTCGGCCGCCAGTTCCTTGCCCTTGTCGACCAGCTTCTCGCTGCCGCTCAGCACCGCCGAGCCGCCGATATAGGCCGAGCGCGAGCCCATCGAACCGACGCCGCCGACGCGATCGGAATCGCCCATGGCGATCTCGATCTTGGATGGATCGATGCCCAGCAGTTCCGAGGCGAGCTGGGTGAAGCTGGTCTGCAGCCCCTGCCCCATGCCCTGCGTGCCCATCCAGATGACGACCTTGCCGTCTTCCTTGACCTCGTAATGCGCCATCTCGTTCATGACGTTGGCCGAGGTCCATTCGACGTAGGAAGCGAGGCCGCGGCCATAGAGCTTGCCCCGCTTCTCGGCTTCCGCCTTGCGCGCAGCGAATCCGTCCCAGTCGGCCGCTTCGAGCGTCTTGGTGAGGAAGAGGTTGAAGTCGCCGGAATCGTACTTCTCGCCCATCGCCGTGGTGTAGGGCATCTGCGAAGGCTTCACGAAGTTGCGCCGCCGCAGCTCGGCCGGATCCATGCCGATCTGGCGCGCCGCCGTATCCATCAGCCGCTCGAGGTTGAGGATGCACTCGGGCCGGCCGGCGCCGCGATAAGCGCCGATCGTCGCGGTGTTGGTGATGACGCAGGTGATCCGGAGATCGATCATCGGGATGTCGTAGGTGCCGGTCGTCACCTTCGGGCCGACGAACAGCGGGATGACCACGCCGCCGCGCGACGGGTAGGCGCCGATATTGGCGAACGCTTCCATGCGCAGCGCCAGGATCCGGCCATCCTTGTCGAAGGCCATCGATGCCTTGTGGAACTGGTCGCGGCCGGCGGTCGTCGCGGCGAATTCCTCGCTGCGCTCGGCACGCCAGCGCACCGGGCGCTTCAGCACCTTGGCGGCCCAGACGGCCACGGCCTCGTCGGGCTGGATGCCGACCTTCATGCCGAAGCCGCCGCCGATGTCGCGCACGACGACGCGCACCTTGTCCTTGGGCATCTTCAGGATGACGTCGCACAGCGTGTCGCGCGTGACGGACGGGTTCTGGCTGCCGATATGGACGATCAGCCGGTCGTTCTCCCACTCCGCCATGACCGCGCGCGGCTCCATGGCGTTCACGATCAGCCGCTGGTGCACGATGTCGAGCGAAACGACGTGGGCGGCGCTCTTGAAGGCCTCCTCGGCCTTGGCGTGGTCGCCGAATTTGTTGTAACCGGCGATATTGCCGGGGGCGCCGCCCCAGACCTGCGGCGCGTCGGGCTTCAGCGCATCCTCGATCTCGGTGACCGACGGAAGCTGCTCGTACTCGATCTCGACCAGCTCGACGGCATCCTGCGCCTGTTCGCGCGTGTCGGCGACGATCGCGACTACTGCCTCGCCGACATAGCGCACGACCTCGTGGGCCAGCGAGCGGCGCGGCGTCATCTCGGGCTTGCTGCCGTCGGCGGCGGGAAACATCGTCGGGAAGGCGAAATTGCCGACGCCTTCCTTTTCCATGTCGGCCCAGGTGTAGACCGCGACCACACCCGGCGCCGTCTTGGCGGCTTCGGTATCGACCTTCAGGATTTTTGCATGGGCATGCGGAGACCGGACGAGGACCACATGGGCCTGGTTCGGCCGCGACAGGTTATCGGTGAAACCACCCGTACCCGTCAGGAGACGGTCGTCCTCGACACGCTTGATGTACTGAGCCTTGCCAAAAACCGCCATACGCCACTCCCCACCGCGAATTCCCATCGGATCGGCCGGACTATAGCGGCGAAGCGGCGTCCCACAAGTCAGCGCGACGGATCGCCCGGTGGATCAGGAACGGAGGCTGGGCATCTCGGGCAGCGGCACGATGCGGATTCCCGCCGCTTCGAGGCCCTCGCGGACTGCCTTGGCGACGCTCACGGCCGTCGGACCGTCGCCGTGCACGCAGATGGAATCGACCTGGCAGGGGATGCGCTTGCCCGAGGTCGAGTAGATCGCCTGCTCGTCGACCATGCGCCGGACGTGCTCGACCGCCTTGCCCGGGTCCTTGATCATGGAATTGGCTTCCTTGCGCGGCGTCAGCAGGCCGGCATCGGTATAGGTCCGGTCGGCGAACACCTCCTCGGCGACCCTCAGCCCGTGCTTGCGGGCCGCCTTGCCCTGCTCGGTATTGGCCTGGGCGAGGAAGATCAGGTCGCGATCGACCGCCCTGGTCGCGCGGGCGATGGCTTCGGACATTTCCGGGCTCTCGGCCGACATGTTGGCCATCATCCCGTGCGGCTTCATGTGCGTGACTTTGGCGCCATGGAGGGCCGCGATCGCCTGCAGCGCGCCGATCTGGTAGGCGATGTTGGCCTCCAGCTCCTTGATCGTGAGGTTGATGACGCGGCGGCCGAACCCCTGCAGGTCGGCGAAGCCGGGGTGGGCGCCGATCGAAACGCCGTTCTGAGCGCAGAGCTTCACCGTATCCATCATCACGACCGGATCGCTGGCATGAAAGCCGCACGCGACGTTGGCCGAGGCGACGATCTTCAGGACCTCGGTGTCGTTGCCCATCACCCAGGGGCCGAAGCTCTCGCCCAGGTCCGAGTTGATGTTGACGTGTCCTGCATTGGTCGCGGCGGCCATGGGAGACTCCCTCAATCTGAAGCGCTATCCTAGCAGATGTGAGCGTTCGATACCTATCCTGCGGCGACACCGCCTTCACCGTCGAGTTCGGCAACGAGATTTCCCCCGAGATCAACGGCCGGGTCATGGCACTCCACACCGCGATCGGCCTGGCCCGCGAGGCCGGCGAGATTTCGGGCGTGGTCGAGACCGTTCCCACCATGCGATCCCTGATGGTCACCTACGATCCGCTTTCGACCTCGCGGGCCGACCTGCAGCCCCGGGTCGACGCGCTGATCGCCCGCGGTCTGCCAGCCGACGCCACGAGCCGCCAGGTCACCGTCCCCTGCTGCTACGACGATCCGGAATTCGCGCCCGACCTCGCCGAGGTTGCGGAGCGCACGAACAAGACGCCGGAAGAGGTGATCGCGGCCCACCTCGCCTCGCCGTTCAAGGTCTATGTGCTGGGCTTCATGCCGGGCCTCGCCTATGTCGCGGGCCTCGATCAATCCTTGTTTCTGCCCCGCCGCAGCCAGCCGCGCGTCCGGGTGCCGCGCTCCTCGGTCGCCATCGCCATGGACATGACGACGATCTACCCGTTCGAAAGTCCCGGCGGCTGGCACCTGATCGGCCGCACGCCGCTGTGGATGTTCGACAAGCGTCGCGAGCAGCCGGTGTTCCTGTCGCCGGGCGATTCTCTTTGCTTCGAGCGCATCGACCGCGGGAGCTTCGACCGCATCGCCGGGCAGGTCGAGGCCGGCACGTTCGACTGGTCGAGCCTGGTGAAGAGCAAATGAGTGCCGGACTGAAGATCGTCCGCGCGGGTCTGTTCGACACGCTGCAGGATCTGGGCCGCACCGGCTTCATGGCGCTGGGCATGCCGACCGCCGGCGCGATGGACCGGATCGGCCTCGGTCTCGCCAACGCGTTGGCCGGCAATCCCGCCAACACCGCCGGGCTCGAGATCGGGGTCATGGGCCCCGACCTGCTGGTCGAGGCCGACAGCGTGCGGATCGGGCTGGTGGGCCCTCTTTCGGCCGCGCTGATCGACGCACCGGATGCCGCGCCCAAGCCGCTGGACTCCGACCGCAGCCACCTCCTGAAGCGTGGGCAAATCCTGCGCGTCGGCATGATCGAGGGATCGAGCACCGCCTACCTCGCCGTGGCCGGCGGCTTCGACCTGCCGGCCTTCATGGGCAGCCTCTCGACCTATTCGCGGGCCGGCATCGGCGGCTTCGACGGCCGCAAGCTCGCCGCGGGCGACCTGCTGCCGCTCGCGAAGGCCGGTGCTCCCGCCGGCGACGAGCGCAGGCTGGCGCAGCCCTTCGACTATGGCAGCGGGCCGTTGCAGGTCGTCTGGGGGCCGCAGGAGGATTATTTCAGCGACGAGGGTCGCCGGACCTTCATCGAGTCCGAGTATCGCGTTTCCAAGGAAGCCGATCGCATGGGCATCCGCTTCGAGGGACCGACGATCGCCCACGCGAGACCCGTCGACCAGGGCGGTGCCGACATCATTTCCGACGGCATCGCGCCCGGCGCCATCCAGGTCCCCGGGGCCGGCCTGCCGATCGTGCTGATGGCCGACCGGCAGACGGTGGGCGGCTATCCCAAGATCGCCACCGTCGCCTCGGTCGACCTGCCGCGCCTCGGCCGCCTGCTGCCCGGCCAGACCGTGCGCTTCGCCGCAATCACCGTCGAGGAAGCCGAGACCCTGCGCCGCGACCAGGAAGCACGGCTCCAGCGCGCCATCGCCAGCTTCGTCGTGGCGCGCCCGCCGGGCGGTATCGACCTGGCGCGGCTCTACGAAGAGAACCTGATCGACGGCGTCGTTTTCGATCAGCCGTGGAACACGACCTCGAAACCTTCGTCGGCCGAGGGCAGCACGAAGTAGCGGGTAAAGAGGTCGAATTCCGCGTCGCTTGTGTTGAAGGCGTGCGCACCGGCGGCGTTGCGGGCGCGCAGCCGGGCCTTGCAGACGTCGTCGGGCACGTCGAGAAAATGCAGCCGGTGGTCCGCACCGGCGCGCTCGAACAGGCTGCGCATCCACTGACGACTGGCCGGCGTATTGGCGGGAAAGTCGAGCACCACCGACAGGCCGGCCTCCAGCAGCGCGACGACATGGTCGCCCATCGCCTCGCGCAGCCGTCGGGAGTTGCGGACATAGTCCTCGATGGTCTTCTGCTCGTCCCTGTAGAGACAGGCGAGCCACGCATCTTCGTTGATCCGTATCGTGGCCGGACGCGCCGCCAGCCCGGCTGCGAGCGTCGACTTTCCGGCGGCGATCTTGCCGCAGATCATGTGGAGCGTCGCTGCTCCCGGGCTTGCCGTTTCGTCCATCGGTCCGCTCCCCCGCGAAGACCGCTTTACTCTAGCCGGTCCGGGTCTTCGTTGGTACGAACCGCGAGGGCTGGAAACGTTCCGACAAACGATCGGGGGATGCGTCGAGATGAGCTGGCAACCGGAAATGGACGAGTTGCGCCGCCGTCAGGAAATGACAAAGCGCATGGGCGGCGCCGACAAGGTGAAGCGGCAGCACGATGGCGGGCGGCTCACGGTCCGCGAGCGCATCGACCGGTTGCTCGACAAGGATTCGTTTCGCGAGATCGGCAGCGTCGCCGGCAAGGCGGAATATGACGGAAGCAACGACCTGGTCGATCTGACGCCCGCCAACGTCGTCATGGGCCGCGGCAAGATCGACGGACGGCATGTCGCCGTCACCGGTGACGACTTCACGGTGCGCGGCGGCTCGGCCGATGCCACGATCAAGGAGAAGTCCAACTACGTCGAACGCTACGCCAACCAGTACCGTATCCCGGTCATTCGCATGATCGAAGGCTCGGGCGGCGGCGGATCGGTGAAGACGATCGAGACGACCGGCCGCGCCAATGTGCCGGGGGTCGCCGGCTGGGAATGGGCCGTGCGCAACATGGGCGTCGTGCCCACCGTGGGCCTCGGCCTCGGCTCCGTCGCGGGCCTCGGCGCCGCGCGCCTCGCCGCCACCCACTATTCTGTGATGGTGAAGGAAATCTCCGCGATGTTCGTCGCCGGGCCGCCGGTGGTGAATCGCCTCAGCCCCAAGCAGTACGACAAGCAGGAGCTGGGCGGCTGGGAGATCCAGCTGCGGGCCGGTGCGATCGACGAGGCTGTCGACAGCGAGGACGAAGCCTTTGCCGCGGCCCGCCGCTTCCTGTCCTACCTGCCCTCCTCGGTCTATGACGCACCGCCGCGTGGTCCCGTCACTGACGATCCAGCCCGGCGCGAGGAGACGCTGTTCGACGCCATCCCGCGCGATATCCGCAAGGTCTATCGCATCCGGCCGATCGTCGAGAAGGTCGTCGACCAGGGAAGCTTCTTCGAGATGGGCCGGCTCTACGGCCGTTCGGTCGTGACCGGCTTCGCCCGCGTCGACGGCTGGCCGGTGGCGGTGATGGCGAGCGACCCAATGTTCTATGGCGGCGGCTGGACGTCCGATACCTGCCAGAAGGTGACGCGCTTCCTCGACCTGGCCGAGACCTTCCACCTGCCCGTCGTCTATTTCTGCGACTGCCCCGGCTTCCTGATCGGCCTCGAGGCCGAGAAGAGCGGCGTCATCCGCCAGGGCGTGCGCGCCATGTCGTCGATGTTCCAGACCACGGTGCCGTGGTGCACCTTCATCATCCGCAACGCCTTCGGCGTGGCCGGGGCCGCGCACCAGAACGGCTCACGGATGAACTGGCGCTATGCCTGGCCGTCGGGCCGCTGGGGATCGCTGCCGCTGGAAGGCGGTATCGAGGCGGCCTATCGCGCCGACATCGCTGGGGCCGAGGATCCCAAGGCCAAGATGGCGGAGATCGAGGATCGCCTGAACAAGCTGCGGTCGCCCTTCCGCAGCGCCGAGAGCTTCTGGATCGAGGAGATCATCGATCCGCGCGATACGCGCAAGATCCTTTGCGAATTCGTCGAACTGGCCGCGCCGGTGCGCGGCAGCGGTCCGGCGAGCCTGTGGATGCGGCCCTAGCCGCGCCAGCAGGCCGCGGAAAAGCCGAGGTCATGGCGCGTAAACGAAATAAACGAAATAAACGAAACAAATGAAGCGAACGTCGCACCCCCCGTATTCCGTGTGGGGGTGACCGTTGGCGCAACAATGTTGCGCTCCGGTGCTTCTGAAAGGCCTGTTCCAACAGCCCGCTAGCTGCGCCAGCCGTACCCCTTGAGCTTCGGCAGCAGTCCGCACGCGGGCTCGAAGGGCGGATTGCTGAGATAGTCCTGGTCGGACACGACGTAGGACTGGCCGGGTGCGCGGCTGACGACCGCGCTCAATGCCGGATAGGACCAGTCCTGGAAGAACAGCTTGTTCGGCCAGTCATGCAGTGGCAGCGTCTCGGCCCGCACCATGCCCTTGCTGCCGTCGACGACGACGCGCAGGCGCTCCACGTACCCGGTCCACAGGCGCGTGAGCATGATGTCGGGAATCGCCCCCGCGACCGTCAGCGCGCCCAGCAGGAGCACCATGCGTCGCGCCACCTCCGGCTGGCGCACGACAGCAAAGACCCGAGGCAGATCGCGGCGCGCCACCTGCAGCCACATGCCGACGAGGAAGGCCGCCAGCAATACACCGGCCGCCTGGCGGGCCACGTAATGCGAGGGCGGATAGAGGATCGACGGCCCGTGCACGAGCCGCCACCAGGGCGACAGGGCCAGCAGCAGCGCGATGACGCCCATCACCACCAGCGGCCCCCTGCCCTCCAGCCAGGCCGGCCGCCGCACGCCCGCAATGGCGCAGATGAGAAAGCCTGCCAGCGGAATGGAGAACTGCATGTTCTGCCAGAAATCGACACTGGTGGAACGCACCTTCATGAAATGCGGATGGTCCCAGTAGTCGACGATGGTGACGGCCGATACGACCGCCGCGCCGATGAAGGCGAGCGCCGCCAGCGCACCGAGCAGCCTCGTCAGCCGGTCGCGGCTGCGCCGCGTCGACCACAGGATCGCGCTCGCCACCAGCGGCCCGAGATAGATCATGGCCTCGTAGGACCTCAGGCAGAGCAGGCCGAAGGCCAGCAGCAGGGCGGCGTCCCGCCGGCTGCTCCCACCGGCCGTGAGCGCGACCGCCATGGCGGCCGTGATGCAGGCGAAGGCGACATTGTATTCGCCGATGATGAAGAACGAGGTCGGAAGGAATACGACGGCGATGATCGCGAGCACCGCCGCCAGCAGCACCGGATCGCGGCGCACGCGTGAGAGGGCGAGGTGATAGAACGCCGTCGGCAACGCAAAGAGCGCGGCCGACTGCGCCATGGCGAGCAGCTCCGTGTCGCGAACGCCCAACCGGGCGAGCAGGAGGACGGGCGCCTGCGTCACCCAGTCGACATGCGCGCGGGCTGCATAGAAATCGTGGAAGTGCCCGTGCTCGAGCAGGTTCACGAGGAACGAGGATCCGTCCCAGAACAGCCCGCGGCAGGCCAGCGTATTGTGCAGAGCCAGCGACCAGAGGATGACGGCGACGCCCCGGGCGACAGCCACCGGTGACATGCCCGGCACCTTCAGTCGCGCCACATGTAATGGCCGAGAGGATAGGGCTCGGCCGGCGGAAACGGTTGCCAGGAATTGAAGTTCCGCGGCGGTGCGATGATGCCGTCGGTCCGCTTCGACCGCAGGGCCAAGCTCTGGCTGGGCAGGATCCACGACTCGACCAGGGTCTCGAGGGGGCGTCGGGCGAGCGGCGTGGATTCGAAGGGGACGACGCCGGTGTTGTTCCGCACGATCGACCGGACCGTTTCGAGATAGCTGCGCCACTCGAGCGTCAGGTAGATGTTGGAGGGCATCACCGCGATCACCATGAGGCAGCCGAAGGCGAGCATCCGGCGCGAAACCTCAGGACGCCGCAAGGCCGCGAGCGCGGCAAACCGGGCGCCCAAGGAAGAGGTGTAGAGCCACATCAGGACGATGACGGTGGCGATGACGAGGCCGGCGATGCTGCGCGCCGTGTACTGCGACTTGGCGTGCGGGCGAACCAGCGAGTCCGTCAGCACGAGCAACGGCGATAAAGCGAGCAGGAGAAGGAAGATGCCGGCAAAGACGTAGGGTCTGCGCCCGGAGAGATCCTGGGGTCGCAACACCGCCCAGCCGGAGATGACCAGCGCGGCGCCCATCGCCAGGTCGAACTGGACGTTCTGCCAGGCGTCGAGGGCGGTCGCAGCGGTCCGGCTGAGGTGGTCCTGGGAGAAAGGATGGATCAGCGAATCGGCCGCCACCCACAGGCCGCCCAGGAAGGCCAGGCTGGCAATCACATAGAGGAGCGTGGCAACGATCGGCCGGACCGGAATCCGGTAGACCGTCCAGAGGATCATCGCGGCCAGCAAGGGGCCGAGATAGAGCATCACCTCGTAGGCCCGGATCCCGAGCAATCCCACCGCGACCAGGAAAGCCCCGTCGGCCACCGTCAGTTCCCGCGCCGTCACCAGACGGACGGCCACGGCGATGCCTATGGCGTAGGCCGTATTGTACTCGCCCACGATGAAGAACGAGGTCGTCATGAAGACCACCCCGATGACGGCCAGCAGCGCGGCCAGCAGGACGGGATCGTCCTTAACCCTCAAGAGGGCGAGATGATAGAGCGCGGTCGGGACCGCGAAGAGACCCAGCGACAAGAGCTGCGCCAGGAGGTGGAGGTCGGTGACCCCCAAGAAGACCGCGGTGATGATCGGGACCTGCCCCACGATCATCGCGTAGAGCCGCGGATTGTAGAAGTCGAAGAACCATTCGCGTCGGGCGATCTGCACCAGAAAGGCAGACCCGTCCACGAAAAGCCCCCGGCACTCCCAGCTGTGCCAGAGCACCAGGGTCCAGAGCAGGCCGACCGTGGCCCTGTAGGCGACTGTAGTTGTTGGCATTTCTTCGCGAGGGGGCCTACAGGACCCGTGCCGCAGGTGCAAGCGGTGACGGCTTGCAGCGTCGAAGGGGCGCTGTTAGCAAGGCGCGGCAAACGAGGATTGTGGATGCTCAGTTGGGAGAAAATCGACGCGATTCCGGGCTGGTTCATGTTCCAGTCCTATTGCGTCTGGCGCGCCCTGCTCGACCAGCAGGCCGGGATTTCCGGCGATCTGTTCGAAATCGGCGTCTGGCGGGGCCGGTCGGCCTCGGTCCTCGCCTCCTACCGGAAGGGTAACGAGAAGCTCTACCTGTGCGATTTGCGGCTCGATGAGGCAGCCGTCCAGCGCTCGATCGAATCCGTAGGCGCGAAGGCATCGAACCTCGTGCCCCTGTCCGGCCCGTCCGCCGACCTGCCGGCGAAGCTCGATCTGCAGTCCATGCATCAGTCGGTGCGCTGGTTCCACATCGACGGAGAGCATACCGGGACGGCCGTCTATCGCGAGCTGGAGTTCGCCAACCGCATCGTCAACACCGAGGGGATCGTCGTGATCGACGATTTCTTCTCGCCGCGCTACCCGGCCAACACGACCGAGGTCATCCGCTACATCGAGAAGAACCCGTTCCATTTCCGGCTCCTCGCCGTCGGCTTCAACAAGGGCTACCTCTGCCGGCCCGAAAGCCTGCCGCGCTACATGGACTTCATGGCGTCCGGCATGTCGCGGGCGCTGCAGGGCTACGGCGCGAAGACAACGATCTTCAAGACGACCGGCCCGTGGGACACCGACGCCGTCGGAATCACTGACTATGTCGAGGATGCCGGCGCCATCGCCGGCCCCGACAACGAGCCGCAGCGCTGGCACATGATGCGGACCCGTCATGTCTGGGGGCCGATGCGCCACCTCCAGAACGGCTGGCGGATGCTGCGCGGCCGCTAAAGCGCCGACTGGCTCCCGCGGCCCTCAGGCCGCGGGTTTGGCGATCTTCAACTGGTCGTCGAGATCGTCGGCGATGAAGTGGCGCACGACCTCGTCGAGATCCTTGTCGGTCTCGAAACCCAGACGACGGGCGCGCGCCGAATCGATGCCCTGGGGCCAGCCGTCGCAGATCTTCTGGATCGCCGGATCGTGCTGCCACACGACCTTGCCGACCTTGCGGTTGCCGGCATGGCGACCGACCGCCTGCTCCAGTTCCTTGGCCGTGACGTTGATGCCGTTCAGCAGCAGCGTCCGCCCCGGACCGAAGGCGTCCGGCGGCAGGTCGTGCAGGCGCATGAACGCGTCGACGGTCTTGCGCGGACTGAGGACGACCATGACCGTCTCCGGCGTCACGGGACACACCACGTCGACGCCGGTCAGCGGCTCGCGCAGCACCGAGCTCGCCCAAGTCGAAGCCGCCTTGTTGGGCAGGCCTGTGCGCACGCAGATCGTCGGCAGTCTCACCGAGGTGCCGCGGAGAAAGCCCTTGCGGGTGTAGTCGCGCACCAGGAACTCGCCGATCGATTTCTGCGCGCCATAGGAAGTCTGCGGCGTCAGCGGCGTGTCGTCCGTGACGGCCGGGGGAAGATCACCGCCGAAGGCGGCCAGCGAACTGGTGAATACCACGCGCGGATTGGTGCCGAGGGCCCGGCAGGCCTCCAGGACATTGCGTGTGCCGTCGAGATTGACCCGGTATCCCAGGTCGAAGTCGGCCTCGGCGCCGGCGCTGACGACGGCGGCGAAATGGAACACGGTCGACGCGCCCTGGACGATGGACTGCACGGTCGCGAAATTCGAGATGTCGCCCGCGATCGTCTTGACCCGCGGATCGTCCAGGCCCGGCCCCTCTGCCTTGCCGACATCGAACAGAAGCAGTTCGTTCACTTTCTGCGGCTGGCCGGAGGCCGCCGCGATCTCGCCCTGCTGCAGGATGCGCCGTGCGAGTTTCTTGCCCAGAAAGCCCGCCCCGCCGGTGATGACCACCTTCATGTCGTTTCCGTCCGATTTCGTTGTGTGCGGACGAAAGTGTGCACAGATCGCCGCCTGCAGTCTATGTTTGCGCGGCATGGCCGGACCCGCCGACATCTACGCGTTCAAGGACGCTCTCATCGTTCTGGGAACGGCGGCCGTCGTGGCTCCCGTCGTGCATCGCCTCAAGATCAGCCCGGTGCTGGGCTTCCTTGTCGTTGGCGCCGCTCTGGGGCCGCACGGGCTCGGCCGCCTTGCCGACTATTCCCGCGCGATCGACTGGCTCACCGTCACGGGTGAGAAGCAGATCGCCTTCATCGCCGACCTCGGCATCGTCTTCCTGCTGTTCTTCATCGGTCTCGAACTCTCGATGCGGCGCATGATCACCATGCGCCGGCTGGTCTTCGGACTGGGCGGCCTGCAGGTGGTCCTGTCGGCGTTGGCGATCAGCCTGGCGGCGTTCTGGCTCGGCCAACCGGCCGCCGCTGCACTGATCATCGGCACCTGCCTCGCCTTGTCCTCGACCGCCATCGTCATGGAGCTGCTGTCGGGCCAGCGCCGCATGATGTCGACCACCGGCCGGACCAGCTTCGCCATCCTGCTGGCGCAGGATCTGGCTGTGGTGCCGCTCCTGTTCCTGGTCAGCGCTCTCGGGGGCCATTCCGAGGGTTCGATCGTCCAGGGCGTGGTCGTCGCAGTCGTCGAGGCATTGCTGGCCATCGCCGTGATCGCTCTCGTCGGCAGGGTGATCCTGAAGCCCCTGTTCCGGCTGTCCGCCAGCACCGACAACCCGGAATTCTTCATGGCGGCGACGCTGCTGATCGCCGTCGGATCCGGCGTGATCGCCGCCTTTGCCGGCCTGTCCATGGCGCTTGGCGCCTTCATCGCCGGATTGCTTCTGGCCGAAACGGAATACCGGCGCGCCGTCGAGGCGATGATCGATCCCTTCCGGGGACTGCTGCTCGGCGTCTTTTTCTTCTCGGTCGGCATGCACATCGACCTGAGCTTCATCTGGCGCGAGCCGGTCCTGGTGCTCGGCGGGTTCGCAGCGATGATGGTTCTCAAGACGGCCCTGCTCGTCCCGCTGTGCCGCCTGTTCGGCATATCCTGGGCCGCCAGTGTCGAAACCGGCCTGCTGCTGGCCCCGGGTGGCGAGTTTGCCTTCATCGGCATCGGCCTCGCCGCCCAGTTGGGCCTGGTCGACCCGGGGGTCGCGGCCGGTGTCCTGGCGGTCGTGTCGCTGACCATGGGCACCTTGCCGTTCGTGTCGCTGTTCGCGCGCCGCGCCGCTCAGCGCGTGGCCCAGCAGGTGACGGGCGACGCTCCGGCAACGCAACTACCGCCCTCGGACCACGCAAGGCGGGTGATCGTCGTCGGCCACGGACGGGTGGGTCAGCTCGTCTGCGACCAGCTCGAGAAGCACGGGATTTCGTATATCGCGGCCGACCGTGACGCGGCCCGCGTCGAGCGCTGGCGAAAGCTCGGCCGGCCTGTCTATTTCGGCGACGCCTCCAACGCGCTGTTCCTGCAGCGCTGCGGCATCGACGAGGCGACGGGGGTGATCGTCACGCTGGACACGGCGGCGGTCGACGATGTCGTACGCGCCGTGCGCGCCCGACGCACCGACGTGATGATCGTCGCCCGCGCCCACGATGCCGAGCATGCCCGTCATCTCTACACGCTGGCCGTCACCGATGCCGTGCCCGAGACGATCGAGGCGAGCCTCCAGCTGGCCGAATCGGCGCTGGTGGGCCTCGGCGTGCCGATGGGTCTGGTCATTGCCTCGATCCACGAAAGGCGCGAGCAGGTGAGAAATGAACTCCAGGCCGCTGCCGGCGGGACGGCATCGATGACCGAGCAGATCCGCCGCGCCCGTCGCGACAAGGTGGGCAAGCCGTGAAGGTCGTGAGCTGGAACCTGCTGCGTCTTACCGGCGCAGCCGTCGAGGATGTGGCGACCCTGATCAACATCCAGAAGCCGGACATACTCCTCATGCAGGAGGCGACGCAGCATATCGAGGCGCTGCCAGACCTGGTCGGCGGCCATTTCTACCGGCTGTCCTGGCTGGGGCGCATCCACGGGCTGGCCGTCTGGAGTCCGACTCACTTTCCTCGCCCCGTAGCCCTGTCGCTGCCGGCCTCGCGACTCCCCGGAAGACTGCCGCGCCGGCGCGCCCAGATCATCCAGATGGGCGAGATCACCTTCGCCAATGTCCACCTCTCGCACGGCCAGCTGTTGAACCGCCGCCAGCTTGCCCGCATCGCCGCGGCGTTGCAGGGCAAGCCGTCGGCCATTATCGGCGATTACAATGCGGTCGGGCCGGTCTTCCTTCCCGGCTTCGTCGATGTCGGCCCCCGCGAGCCCACGCACCTCTCGGGCAACGTCATGCCGGTCCGCCTCGACCGCTGTCTTGCCCACAGGCTTGTCTGCACCACGGCGGATGCGCTGGATTTCGGTCCCTCCGACCACCGGCCGATCCGGCTCGAACTCCGCCTCGCTGAAAGCGGCCAGGCCGCGGACGAGCCGTTGCGGGTCCGCAAGGACCGGCTGAAGCGCTTCTACAGATAGGGCTGCAGCAGCCGGGCCGCGCTGTTGCGCAGGCGGATCGGCAACGGATCGCCGTCGATCTCGGCGAGCGTCAGGCAGCGCTGCGGCTTCTTCGATTCCACGATCTGGCGTGCGAAGTCGGCGTCGTGCAGCTCGACGTTCAACTCGAAGTTCAAACGGAAGCTGCGCGTGTCCCAGTTGGCGCTGCCAATGAACGACCAGGAGTCGTCGATCGTCATCAGCTTGGAGTGATCGAACGGCGCCGGCATCATCCAGATGCGACACCCGGCCTCGATCAGGGGCCTGAGTGGCACCCGCCGCGCCCAGTCGAGAATCGCGTGATTGGAATTCTCCGGCAGCAGGATGTCGACCTTGATGCCGCGCATCGCCGCCAGGCCCAGCGCCATGGTGAGCGGCTCGCCCGGCAGGAAGTAGGGCGTCACCACGCGGATCGACTCGCGCGCGCAGGAGATGGCATGCAGGGTCACGAACTCGATCTGCTCCATGTCCTCGTCCGGGCCGGAGGGCACGACGCGCGCCAGCACCGTCCCGACGGGCTCGAGCGTCGGGAACCACTCGTCGTCGAGTTGTTCGCCCGTCGTGAACTGCCAGTCGTCGGCGAAGGCATCGGTGAGTTGCTCGACCACCGGGCCCTCGATACGGAAATGCGTGTCGCGCACCGGATGGGGCGGGCTCTCGGCGACGACGTTCTCTGCGGCGATGTTGAGCCCGCCGGTGAAGGCCACGCGACCGTCAATGACCAGCAGCTTGCGATGATTGCGCAGGTTCACGAACGGCGTGCGCCAGGGGAAGTAGGAATGCAGGAAGCGCGCGACCGGAACGCCGGCCTCGCGAAGCCGGTTATAGGTGCCGGACCAGAAGTAGCCGCCGCCGACTCCGTCGATCAGGACGCGTACCTTCACGCCGCGTTGCTGTGCTGCGATCAAGGCCTCGTGGAATTTCTCGCCCACGGAATCGGCGCGGAAGATGTAGCTGCAGAGCCCGATGCTCGTCTTGGCCCTGCCGATTTCCTCCAGCATGCGCGGGTAGGCCTCGTCCCCGCTGTGCATCATCTCGACGATGTTGCCGGGCTTCGACGGCAGGCCCGTCACCCGACCGACCGCGTACTCAAGCGGCGTCAGCGAATCCCGCGTCACCGTTGCGGCGGGATCTTCCGCGGCAGGCAGCAGGTGCTGACGTCTCAGCCGCTGGGCCCGCCGCTTCACGCGGTTGATACCTATGATGGCGTAGAGCAGCCCGCCCAGGAACGGCGAGAGCCAGGCGATGCCGATCCAGGACACCGCTGCCCCGACGCTGCGCTTGTAGAGCAACACATGGACCGTGACGGCGACCGCAAGGGCGACATGCGCCACGGCAGCGGTGGCCCCCACCACTGCCGCCAGATTGTCATCGAGTGTCACGTTGCCTGTTCCCCGCCCGCGGCTGGTCCAGAACAGGTTCTAGCGACGCCCCGTATAGAACGCCATGTGCAAGCTGCGCCGGGGCGTCAGGCCACCGCCTTGATAGTCTTCGCGGTGATCTCGACGATTTCGTCGATCTGGGCCTTCTCGATCACCAGGGGCGGCGACATGGCAATGGCGTCGCCAGACTGGCGGACCATCAGGCCCAGGTCGAACGCCTTGACGAAGGCCTTGTAGCCGCGCGTGCCGACCGCACCCTCGGGCGCCAGGTCGATGCCGCAGGCCATGCCCAGATTGCGGATGTCGGTGACGTTCGGCAGCCCCTTCAGCGAGTGGATGCCCTCTTCCCAGTAGGGCGACAGCTCTGCCGCCCGGGCGAACAACTCCTCGTCGCGGTAGATGTCGAGCACGGCCGACGCCGCGGCACAGGCCAGCGGATGGGCCGAGTAGGTGTAGCCGTGGAACAGGTCGATGGCGTTCTCCGGCCCGTTCATCAGCCCGTCGAACACGTGCTTGCGCACGAACACGCCGCCCATCGGCACGGTGGCATTGGAGATGCCCTTGGCGACCGTCATCAGGTCGGGAATCACCCCGAACTTGTCGGCCGCAAAGGACGCGCCGAGACGGCCGAAACCGGTGATGACCTCGTCGAAGATCAGCAGGATGCCATGCTTGTCGCAAATCTCGCGCAGGCGCTTCAGGTAGCCCTTCGGCGGCGGCAGGAAGCCGGTCGAGCCGGCGCAGGGCTCGACGATGACGGCAGCGATGTTGGAAGCGTCGTGCAGGCCGACGATGCCTTCCAGCGCGTCTGCGAGATGGGCGCCGTTCTCCGGCTCGCCCTTGGAGAAGGCGTTCTCCGGCAGATGCGTATGCGGGAGATGGTCCACACCCGGCAGCATCGCGCCGAACCATTTGCGATTGTTGACCATGCCGCCGACGGAAATGCCGCCGAAGCCGACGCCGTGGTAGCCGCGCTCGCGGCCGACGAAACGCGTGCGGGTGCCCTGGCCGTTGGCGCGATGATAGGCCAGCGCGATCTTGAGCGCGCTGTCGACCGCCTCGGAACCGGAATTACAATAGAAGGCGTGGTTGAGGTCGCCGGGCAGGAGGGCGGCGTGGCGCGCCGCCAGTTCGAAGGCCTTGGGATGGCCCATCTGGAACGACGGCGCATAGTCCATCTCATCCAGCTGCTTCGCGATCGCCGCCTTGATCTCCTCGCGGCCGTGACCGGCGTTGACGCACCACAGGCCGGCCGTGCCGTCGATGATCTTGCGACCCTCCGGCGTCCAGTAGTGAACACCCTTCGCCTTGGCCAACATGCGCGGGTTCTTCTTGAATTGCCGGTTCGCGGTGAACGGCATGAAGAACGCTTCGAGATTGTTGGCGGCAGGCGCGGTGTTCGACGGCGTCATCGGCAGACCTTCGGGTAAGTGAACTTGAGGTTACGCTATCACTTGTTGACGTCGACAACCACGCGGCCGCGTATCTCTCCTTTGAGGATTTTTGGGGCCAGCGCCATGAGATCGCCCAGCCCCGCCTCGCTCACGGTGCTGTCGAGCCTGTCGAGCGGCAGATCGGTAGCAAGACGACGCCATGCTTCCTCACGCGGCGCCTTCGGCAGCATCACCGAGTCGATGCCGTAGACGGAAACGCCGCGCAGGATGAAGGGCAGGATCGAGCCCGGAAATGATGGACCTGCCGCGAGACCGCAGACCGCCGCCGCGCCGCCGTACTTCACCTGGGCCAGGGCCTTGGCAAACATCACGCCGGAAACCGTGTCGACCACGCCGGCAAAGCGCTCCGCCAGCAACGGACGATCCGGCGCCTCGGTGAGTTCCTTGCGGTCCATGATCGTTGTGGCGCCGAGCGACTTCAGATACTCGCCCTCCTGGGGCCGGCCGGTCGCAGCGACCACGTTGTAACCCAGCTTGGCCAGGATCGCGACGGCGACCGAGCCGACGCCGCCGGCTGCTCCCGTGACCAGAATCTCGCCCTTCGCGGGGTCGATGCCGTGCTTCTCCAGGGCCATGACGCAGAGCATGGAAGTGTACCCGGCGGTGCCGATTGCCATTGCGTGCCGGGTCGAGAGGCCGGCCGGCAGCTTGACGAGCCAGTCACCTTTCACCCGCGCCTTGGCGGCATAGCCGCCCCAGTGCAGTTCGCCGACGCGATAGCCGTTCAGGACGACCTTGTCGCCGGCCTTGAAAGTCGCGCTCTCGGAGCTTTCGACGGTGCCCGCGAAATCGATGCCGCCGACATGGGGCCAGGTCTTGACCAGTCCGCCGCCGGTCGTCAGCACGAGGCCGTCCTTGTAGTTCAGGGTCGAATAGTCGACCGCAACGACCACATCTCCCGCCGGCAGCCTGTCCTCGGGCAGGGTTTCGATGGCGCCGCTGACCTTGCGGTCTGCACCCTGGGTCAGGACAAGTGCGCGAAAGGTCATGGGAGCTCCTCAACAAATGGAAGCCGCTGTCTAGCAAGGCCGCAGACGCTTAAACAGTCTCCGCGAAGGTCCCGTTTCGCCGGTCGTACCGGCGGGTCGGTCCGGCGGAGGAGGCAAACCAGAGTCTCGCGCAGCTTACTGACAAGCGATCCAAGACCAGCGGTGAACGCATCAATGAAGCGCATTCGACGCCAGCCCCAGTCCACCGAGCCGCTTTGGTCCGTCCCTCGCCTCATAATGCGGCTACTTGCCCAAGAATGAAGCACATTTGGAAAGCGCATGATGATTTGCACCGCTACGAGTGCGACAATGCAAAAAAGAGGCGCCGCGAATGCTTCGGGACTGATAAGGTAAACTGAGAATTTGATTATGGGGAGACAAGGGACGCTCATTGCGTACCGGTTGCATGTTCGGAACTTATCACCTCCCTGTCCTGTCGACTGTGCCACGTTCGGGCACCTGGTTCCTGCGTTACCTTTTCTCCTTTGTCTGTCACCTCGAACGGGGCGGCCGACTGGACGATCTGTTGACCGGCGAGGTCGTCGGCAATCCCAAGGGTCCGGCCTTCGACTTCGGCCGCTTCAGAGGCGGGCCACTGTTTCGCGTAGCCGGGACACTACCGACCGAGCACATGTTCATCGGTCATACGGTCTGTCCGGGCTTTCAGGACTTGCTGCCAGCCAGCCATTGGTGGCGACAGACCTCCTTTCACGTACCTGGCTACGACTGCCTCCATGAAGAAGCGAGCTACCGGCACACGCCCGTAGACCTCGCGACCTACGAATATGCCCCCGTCAAGGTGCCCGCGATGGAGCGTGCGGCGCGAAAGGGCCGCGGAGGACCGATCGCGCTTGTGTATCGCAACCCGATCGACCAGGCATATTCCTACTTCCGCTACTGTCAGGCGCATGTGAACCCGGCGTATTACCTGTTTCGTGGTCGCCCCGTCGCCGACATGTCCTTCCGCGAGTATCTTTTCGGCGCGGCACTGATCTCCTACGCCCGGCAGTTCATCACCTACCAAGTCCAGGCCGTCCGCCATCCCGACCTCGTGAAGTTGATTCCCTATGAGACCCTGATCGACCGACCGGTCGAAACTGCAAAGTACCTGCTGGACCACTTCTCCGGAACTCGGCGCGAATGGACGATGCTGCGCGCGGCCGTGCGGCTGGTTCGGAAGGAGCATATGCGCGCGATCGAGACCAAACTGGGCAACTCCCTCGATGGAACGCGCGATGGTCAGAGCAGCCACATGCGGGCATCCGAGGATACCGAGCGGGATCGCCTGGCCGATCCATCCATTCGCGACGAGGCGATCGCACGATTGGGCGAAATGGGTGTCGATTGCAGCCTCTTCGCGTGGCCCGTCCAACGTTCTGCGCCGCTGCGGCTCGCCCATCCCAACGACGGTCGCCCGATCCGGCAAGCCTCTGCCTGAGGTCCCGCCCTCACACCGGTCAAACCCACATTTAATCAGTGGTCATAGGGCGCTTGCCAAGCCGAGGGCTCGCCCCCAACTCTGACCGTCATGCCGTCCCATTTCAGCCTGCTGCCCCATCGCAGCGTCATCTCCGTCGCCGGCGCCGACCGCGTCGACTTCCTGCAGGGCCTGATCTCCAACGACACCCGAAAGGTCGCACCGGCTTCGGCCATATGGGCGGCGCTGTTGACACCGCAGGGGCGCTTCCTCAACGACATGTTCGTCGTCGACGCTGGCAACGACACCTTCTTTCTGGAGACCGAGCGCGAGCGCGCGCCGGCGCTCGCGAAGAAGCTCAAGATGTACACCCTCCGCTCCAAGGTCACCGTCGAGGATCTGGGGGCATCGCTGGAAGTCGCGGCGGTTTTCGGAGACGGCGCATCCCGGGCGCTCGGTGTGGGGGCGGCCTCGTTCACCGATCCTCGCCTCGAGACGCTCGGTGTGCGCGTGATCGCTCCGGCAGGCCAGGCGTCTGCGCTTCTCACAGCCCGCGGCTTCGAGGAAGCGCCGCTCGCCACCTATGACGCGCTGCGCCTGCCGCTCGGCGTGCCCGACGGCAGCCGCGATCTCCAAGTCGAGAAAGCGCTGCTTCTGGAAAACGGCTTCGACGAACTGAACGGCGTCGACTGGAAGAAGGGCTGCTACATGGGCCAGGAGCTGACGGCCCGCACCAAGTACCGCGCCTTGATCAAGAAGAGGCTCTTTCCCGTGCGAGTCGAGGGCGCCCTGCCCGAGCCTGGCACGCCGGTCCATCGCGATGGCGAGGAGGTCGGTGAACTGCGGTCCGGCACGGGCGACCGCGCCCTGGCCATGCTGCGGCTCGATGCGGCGCGCGGCAACGGGTCCCCGCTTACCGCCGGTGACGCTCGCATCGTGCCGGAAACCCCGCCGTGGATGCGCCTTCCCGATCCGGCGACCTCTGGCGGCTAAGGGCCACCGGCTTTAAGGTCCCTCCGCGCCGCCTGCGCGAGGAGAAGACCGTGAAGCTCATCAATCCCAATCCCTTCACAACACGACCGGAAATCGTCGGTACGTTCGGGGTCGTCACCTCCACGCACTGGATCGCGACGGCGGTGGGCATGGGTATCCTCGAACGGGGCGGCAACGCCTTCGATGCGGCCGTGGCCACCGCCTTCACCCTGCAGGTCGTCGAACCGCATCTCTGCGGTCCCGGAGGCGACGCACCGCTGATCCTGCACGACGTGCGACGCGGCAAGACCGAGGTCGTCTGCGGTCAAGGCCCGATGCCCGCCGGCGCGACCATCGCCCACTACAAGGGCCTCGGCCTCGACCTCATTCCGGGCACCGGTCTTCTGCCTGCCTGCATTCCAGGCACCTTCGATGCCTACATGCTGGTCCTGCGCGATTACGGCACAATGCGCCTGTCCGACGTGCTGTCGCCGGCCATCGGCTACTGGTTGAACGGTCATGCCATCGTCGAGCGCGCCACTGCGACCATCGCCACCGTCGCCGAGCAGTTCCGCACCCATTGGAAGACGTCGGCCGCGGTGTTCTTGCCGGGTGGCGATGTGCCGAAGCCGGGCTCGCTCTTCCGCAACCTCACGCTGGGCAATACCTATGCCCGCATCCTCAAGGAGGCCGAATCCGGCGGCGGTGGTCGCGAAGCGGAGATCGAGCGTGCGCGGAAAGCCTGGAATCAAGGCTTCGTCGCCGAGGCGATCGACGATTTCTGCCGCACGCAGGAGGTAATGGACGTCTCGGGCCGGCCCAACAAGGGCGTGCTGACCGGCCAGGACATGGCGAAGTGGCAGGCCACGATCGAAGCGCCCCTCACCTACGATTACGGTCGGTACACGGTTTGCAAGGCGCATACCTGGACGCAGGGCCCGGTGGTTCTGCAGCAGCTCGCCCTGCTGAAGGGCTTCGACCTCGACGGCATGGATCCAACCAGCCCCGATTTCATCCACCTGCAGGTCGAATGCCTGAAGCTCGCCTATGCCGACCGCGAGGTCTTCTACGGCGACCCCGCCTTCGTCGACGTGCCGATGGAGACTTTGCTGTCTGACGCCTACAACGCCGAGCGCCGCGAATTGGTCGACCCGGCCTACGCCTCGATGGAGCAGCGGCCCGGCAAGGTCGACGGTTTCGGCGGCGTGGTGAAGCTGCGCCGCGCCGACGGCGTGCGGCTCGGTGTTGCGTCGAGCGGCGCCGGCGAGCCGACGGTCGGCCGCGTCGGACAGACCAGCGGCGACACGGTCCATTTCGACATCATCGACAAGGACGGCAACATGATCTCGGCCACGCCCTCGGGGGGCTGGCTGCAGAGTTCGCCGGTCATTCCCGAATTGGGCTTTCCGCTCGGCACGCGCGGCCAGATGTTCTGGCTCGAGGAAGGGCTTCCGGGCTCGCTGGCGCCGGGCAAGCGGCCGCGCAGCACGCTCACGCCTACTTTGGCCCATCGCGACGGCAAGCCGTACATGGTCTGGGGCTCACCGGGCGGCGACCAGCAGGACCAGTGGGTCACGCAGCACTTCCTGCGCCACGTCCATTGCGACATGAACCTGCAGGAGGCGATCGATGCGCCGGCCTGGCACAGCGAGCACTTCCCCTCCTCCTTCTGGCCGCGCACCGCGCGACCGGGCGTGCTGGTGCTGGAAGGCCGGATTCCGAAGGAGACCGTGGACGAGCTCAGGAAGCGCGGCCACGAGGTCGAGGTGAACGACGACTGGTCCGAGGGCCGTCTCACCGCCGCCACGCGCGACGATCCGTGGCGCAAGGCCGCCGCCAACCCACGCGGCATGCAGGGCTACGCGGCGGGCCGATGAGTGCTTCCACGAAACGGGCGCGCGCTCGTCGATGAGTGAAGCGCTGCTGGAACTGCGCGGACTGACGGTCGACTTCGCCACCGACGATGGCGTCGTCCATGCCGTCGACGGCATCGATTTGGCGTTGGGCAGGGGCCGGACTCTCGGTCTGGTTGGCGAGTCGGGCTGCGGCAAGAGCGTCACGTCGCTCGCCATCATGGGTCTGCTGCCGCCGGAGAATTCGAAGGTCGGCGGCCAGGTCGTGTTCGAGGGGCGCGATCTGCTGACCCTCGATGCGCATCTGATCCGCGACCTGCGCGGCGCGCGGCTCGCGATGATCTTCCAGGAGCCGATGACCTCGCTCAATCCCTCCTACACGATCGGCGACCAGATCATCGAGGCGATCCAGCGCCACCAGCGCCTCGACAAGGCGGCGGCGCGGGCGCGCGCCATCGAGGTGCTTAAGCTGGTGCGCATTCCCTCGCCCGAGAAGCGCATCGACGACTATCCGCACAAGCTTTCCGGCGGCATGCGCCAGCGCGCCATGATCGCCATGGCGCTGGCCTGCGGCCCGCAGCTGCTGATCGCCGACGAGCCGACGACGGCACTCGATGTCACCATCCAGGCCCAGATCCTCGACCTGATGCGCGGCCTGCGTCGCGACACCGGGACCGCCATCATCCTGATCACCCACGATCTCGGCGTGGTGGCGGAAATGGCCGACGACGTGGCCGTGATGTATGCGGGGCAGATCGTCGAGCGCGCGGCCGTGCGCGATCTCTTCGCGCGTCCTGAGCATCCCTATACGGTCGGGCTGCTGGGCTCGATCCCGCGGCTCGACGAGAAGCGCGACCGGCTGCCCTCGATCGAGGGCCGTGTACCCGACATGACCCGGCCGCCTCCGGGTTGCCGCTTCGCCGCCCGCTGCCCCTTCGTCGAGCCGGCGTGCCTTGCCGCACCGCCTGCCCTCGTGGAAGTCGCGCCCGGCCACCTTTCACGCTGCCGTCGGGCCCCGCTATCGCAGGTCGTGGCATGAGCGGCGCCCTGCTCGAGGTTCGGGGGCTTCAGAAGCACTTCCCGGTGAAGAGCGGTGCCTTCGGCCTCGTCTCCGGCCATGTCCGCGCGGTGGATGGCGTCGACTTCCATGTCGACGCCGGCGAAACGCTGGCGATCGTCGGCGAATCGGGCTGCGGCAAGTCGACGGTCGGCCGTCTCGTTCTGCGCCTGCTGGAGCCGACGGCCGGCAGCGTCCGCTTCGAGGGCCAGAATCTTCTCGGCCTCCCGGAGTCGCGGATGCGCGCCCAGCGCCGGCACATGCAGGTGATCTTCCAGGACCCCTACGCCTCGCTCAATCCGCGCATGACCGTGGGCGCCATGCTGGGCGAGCCCCTGATGCTGCATGGGCTCGCCGCGACCGAGGCAGCAAGACGCGTGCGCGTCGGCGAGCTGCTGGAGCTGGTCGGCCTGCGGCCCGAGCATGCGCGGCGCTACCCGCACGAATTCTCCGGCGGCCAGCGTCAGCGGCTGGCGATCGCCCGCGCGCTTGCCGTCGAGCCGAAACTGATCGTGGCCGACGAGCCGGTTTCGGCCCTCGACGTCTCCATCCAGGCGCAGGTCATCAACCTGATGCGGTCGCTCCAGGCACGCTTTGGACTGGCCTATGTCTTCATCAGCCACGACCTTGCAGTCGTGAAGCATATCGCCGACCGCATCGCCGTGATGTATCTCGGCAAGATCGTGGAAACGGCGACAACCGACGAGCTCTTCCGCCACCCGCGCCACCCCTATACGCGCGCGCTGCTGTCGGCCGTGCCGCAGCCGGATCCGACCGTGGTTCGCGAGCGCGCCCTGCTGGAAGGCGACATTCCGAGCGCGATGAATCCGCCACCCGGCTGCCACTTCCATACGCGGTGCCTCTACGCCCGCGAATCGTGCAGGATCGATGCGCCGGAACTAACCGATGACGGCGCTGGTCACGCTACTGCCTGTCCGTGGTGGCCCGACCTTCCTCCCGCGCCCCCGCTCGCCGAGGGCACGGGCAATCGCGAAGACCGCACGCGGCTGGCCCGCCTGCAGGCGGCGTTCGTCACGAACCAAACGGAGGCAACATGAAAAAGACGTTTCGTCGCCTGACCCTGGCCGCCACCTTCATGGGCCTTGCCCTCTCCGGCGCGGCCGCCCAGAGCAACCTGCGCATCGGCCTCGCCGAGGACCCGGACGTGCTCGACCCGTCGCTCGCCCGTACCTATGTCGGCCGCATCGTCTTCTCCTCGATTTGCGACAAGCTGTTCGACATCGACGAGAAACTCGCGATCGTGCCGCAGCTCGCACTCGGCCACGAGACCTCGGCCGACGGCAAAACGGTGCTCATCAAGCTGCGCCCCGGCGTGAAGTTCCATGACGGCGAGACGTTCGACGCGGCCGCCGCCAAGTACAGCCTCGAACGCCACCTCAACATGAAGGGCTCGTTCCGCCGGCCCGAGCTCGCCTCCATCGAGTCGATCGAGGTCGTCGATCCCGCCACCGTCAAACTGAATCTCAAGGAGCCCTTCTCGCCCCTGCTGGCGCAGCTCACCGATCGCGCCGGCATGATGGTCTCGCCCAAGGCGGCGGAGGCGGCCGGCGACAAGTTCGGCCTGAAGCCGGTCTGCGCCGGCCCCTACAAGTTCGTCGAGCGGGTCCAGCAGGACCGCATCGTTGTCGAGAAGTTCGCCGACTACTGGAACAAGGACCAGGTCTTCATCGACAAGATCACCTACCTGCCGATCACCGACTCGACGGTGCGTCTCGCCAACCTGCGCTCGGGCAGCCTCGACATGATCGAGCGCGTGCTGGCGACCGACATCAAGACGGTGCGCGACAACCCCAAGCTCAAGCTCGTGACGGCGGTCGAGCTCGGCTATCAGGGCCTCACCATCAACCTGTCCAACGGTCCGAAGGCCGATACGCCGCTGGCCAAGGACGCCCGCGTCCGCCAGGCCTTCGAACTGTCGATCGATCGCGAGGCACTGAACCAGGTCGTCTTCAACGGCGAGTTCGTCGTCGGCAACCAGTGGATCAACCCGACCAACCCGTACTATCAGCAGGCTTTCCCGGTGCCGAAGCGCGACGTTGCCAAGGCCAAGGCCCTGCTCAAGGAGGCGGGCGTCACC
The DNA here is from genome assembly GCF_965227665.1 of Reyranella sp. GTDB lineage: Bacteria > Pseudomonadota > Alphaproteobacteria > Reyranellales > Reyranellaceae > Reyranella. Next base: position 4,812,145 of record NZ_OZ245767.1, on the reverse strand, counting down.
GGCCGCATGTCGCTCGACCTCATGGTGCCGAACAACCCCGAGACGAGGCAGGTCGCCGAGGTGCTGCAGTCGATGGTCGCGGAGACCGGCTTCGACCTGAAGATCCGAGTCACCGAGTTCGCCACCTCGCTGAAGCAGTCCGAGACCGGCGACTATCAGCTCTATCTCATTGGCTGGTCGGGCCGCAGCGACCCCGACGGCAACTCCTACATCTTCCACGTCTGCGGCCAGCCGCAGAACAATTCCGGTTATTGCGACAAGGAGGTCGACGCCTGGCACAACGAGGCGCGCATCAAGAGCGACCCGGCCGAGCGCAAGAAGATCTACGAGAAGATCACCGCCAAGTACCTGCCCGAAGGCTCGATCAAGTACCTGTACCATCGCCGCGTGCTGGTCGCGCTGTCCGACCGGGTCGATGGCTACAAGCAGATGCCCGACGGGCTGATCCGCGTCGTCGGCGTCAAGCTCAAGTAAGACCGACCCTTGCTGACCTTCCTCTCCCAGCGACTGCTGCAGATCATCCCGACGCTCATCCTGGTGTCGATGCTGATCTTCGGCCTGCAGCAGCTCCTGCCGGGCGACCCGGCGCTGATCATGGCGGGAGAGGAGCGCGATCCGAAGGTGCTCGAGGAGATCCGCGAGCAGTACCGGCTGAACGAGCCAATCCCGGTCCAGTACTTCTATTGGATCAAAGGCGTGCTCTCCGGGAACCTGGGCGAGTCGATGCGGCTCAAGAGCTCGGTGTCGTCCCTGGTCGCCGAGAAGCTGCCGGTGACGCTGCAGCTCGCCGCCATGGCGCTGATCGTGGCGTTCGGCATTGGTATCCCGGCCGGTATCATCTCGGCGGTGAAGAAGGACACGGCCTGGGACTACGGCGCCAATATCTTCGCGCTGTGGGGCCTTAGCACGCCCAATTTCTGGCTGGGCATCCTGATGATCTTCCTGTTCTCGGTGACGCTCGGCTGGCTGCCGGCTTCGGGCTATGTCCGGCTGGGCGAGGACTGGCGCGCCAGCCTCGCCACCACGGTGATGCCGGCCTTCGTGCTGGGCAACGCGATCGCCGCGGTGCTGATGCGGCACACGCGCAGCGCCATGCTGCAGGCCATGGGCGCCGACTACGTCCGGACGGCCCGCGCCAAGGGCCTTTACGAGAGGCGCGTCGTGCTGAAGCATGCTCTGCGCAACGCCATGACACCGGTCATCACGTTGGGCGCGCTCGAGTTCGGCACGCTTCTGTCGGGCGCCGTCCTGACCGAGCAGATCTTCACGATCCCCGGCTTCGGCAAGCTGATCGTCGATTCGGTCTTCAACCGCGACTATGCGGTCGTGCAGGGCGTCGTGCTGGTGACGGCCACGACCTACATCGTGCTGAACCTGCTGGCCGACGTGGCGTATGTGCTCGTCAACCCGCGGCTGAGAGGCTGAATTCGATGACTGCCGCCGCCACCCTGGCCCCCGCCACCGCCGCCCAGGATGCGCGCGAGGAAAACCCTTGGGCCCGCGCCTGGCGCCGGCTCAAGCGGCGCAAGGGCGCGATGTTCGGCTTGGTCGTCGTTGTGCTCTTCGTGCTGGTCGCGATCCTGGCGCCGCTGATCTCGCCCTACGATCCGATCGCTACCAGCTTCACGCAGGTCCGCAAGCCGCCGTCATGGGCCCATTGGCTGGGCACCGACGAAGTCGGCCGCGACGTTCTGGCCCGTATCATCTGGGGCGCCCGCGCCTCGCTCAGCGCCGGACTCGTGTCGGTTGGCATCGCGCTCGGCATCGGCGTGCCGCTCGGCCTGCTGGCGGGCTATGCCGGCGGGTGGATCGACGCGGTCCTATCGCGCATCGTCGACGCGATGCTGGCCATTCCGTTCCTGATCCTGGCCATCGCGCTGGCCGCCTTCCTCGGACCGAGCCTCAGCAATGCGATGATCGCGATCGGCGTCACCGCCACGCCCGTCTTCATCCGGCTGACCCGCGGCCAGACCATCGCGGCCAGGGTCGAGGACTATGTCGAGGCGGCCCGCGCCGTCGGCAATCCGCACTGGCGCATCGCGTTGCGCCACGTGCTGCCCAACATCGTGCCGCCGCTCCTTGTGCAGGCCTCGCTCGCCATTGCCGGCGCGATCATCGCCGAGGCGGCGCTCTCGTTCCTCGGACTGGGCCAGCAGCCGCCATCGCCGTCCTGGGGCAGCATGCTGAACTCCGCCCAGCGCTTCATCGCCCAGGCACCATGGATGGCCTTCTGGCCGGGCTTCGCGATCTTCTTCGCGGTCCTGTCGTTCAACCTGCTGGGTGACGGGCTGCGCGACGCGCTCGATCCCCGGCACAAATAGCCGGGCGCCGGCGCCGCTCTCCGGAGGGTGCCTTCCTATACGAAGGTATAGCGTTACCAGACGAAGAGGCATTGCCGGGCAACCTTCGTAGTCTTGGCCGCCTGAAGCCGTGTCGACGATGCTGGCGGCACCCGAGACACAGGTCCCGGCTTCGCTGGTTCGAGAATGCCCAGACTCCTCTCACAGGCTCTTCGCGCTTCAGGTGCGCCCCTTCTCTTCGGCTTCCGTCTCTGGGCCGCCATCTGTCTCGCGCTGTTCATCGCGTTCTGGCTGGAGCTCGACAACGCGTCCTGGGCCGGGACTACGGCAGCCCTGGTCTGCCAACCGCGGCTTGGTGCATCCATGCGGAACGGCTGGTTCCGCGTCGTCGGCACCGTGGTCGGCGCTGCAGCGATCGTCCTGCTCTCGGCCGCCTTCCCGCAGGACCGAGCTGCCTTCCTGATCGGTCTCGCTCTCCTGTGCGGCGCATCCGCCTTCGTTGCTGCGCAGCTCGCCAATGCTTCGGCGCTTTCGGCTTCCCTGGTCGGCGCCACGGCGGCCATCGTGGCGGGCGGCGAACTGGGCGCCGTCGGCGGGCCAAATGGCCAGGCCTTCCTCCTGGCGGTCAGCAGAGCGACCGAGATCTGCATCGGAGTCGCTGCCGCGGGCATTGTGCTGGCATCCACTCATGTCGGCGTCGCATCGCATCGGCTGCACGAGCAGATCTCCGGCATTGCCGCCGAGATCAGGTCGCACGTGTCGAACATGCTGGTAAATGCCGGGGGTGCGCTTCCCGATTCGCAGTTGGTACGGCGCGATCTCGCCCGCAGGATCATAGGCCTCAACGCGCAGATCGACGAGGCTATCGGCGAGTCGTGGCAGGTCCGCTACAACGCGTCCCTTCTGCAGAGAGCGCTGGAGGGTCTGCTTCAGGCACTCATGAGCTGGCGCATTCTTGCTCTGCGCCTCTCCGCCCTGCAGGGCGATGTCGCAGCCCAGCAGGCGGGGCGCATTCTCCAGATCGCGCCGCAGTTCGCACTGGCGGACGCTCAGCCACAGCCCGCGGCAGCCGCGAGCCCGGATCGACGTGCGTATGCCTCAACCGCCCGCGCGCTGCTACGCGAGCCGGCGGCAAGCCCTTCCATGAGGCTTCTCGCGGACGAAACAGCCAGGATCATGGCGGGCTTCTGCCGTATGCTCGATGGTCTCGCCCTGCTGCGAGACGGACGGGTGCCCCTCACCTCGACACGAACGCGCCGACGGGCTCCATCGGACCTGCTGCCGGCGCTGGTTGCGGCCCTCCGCTCCTTCTCCGTGGTCCTGATTGCAGCAGCGCTCTGGATTGCCACGGCATGGCCGAACGGATCCACGGCGATCGTCTGGGCGGCACTGGCGACGGTCATTTTCGCGGCGGCCGGCGACGAGTCCTTCGCCCGCGTTTCGGCCTGGGCGCTTGGAACGGGGATGGCCGCGGGATGCGCAGCGGTGACGGCGTTCGCCGTTCTTCCGAACGTCCACAGTTTTGTTGGATTGAGCCTCGTCCTTGGACTCTACCTGGTCCCCGCGGGCGCGCTCAGCACCCTGCCGTTGAAGCCGCCCGTGTTCGGCGCAATGGCGACGCTTTTCGTGCCGCTGCTGAACCCCGAGAACCAGATGTCTTACGACACGCTGCAATTCTACAACGCGTCGATGGCGGTCGTGGTCGGTTGCTGCATCGGCGCGATGTCCTACCTGATCCTTCCCCCTGTTTCGCCGGCCATCCGGACACGCCGGCTTCTCCGCCTCACCCTCCGGGACTTTCGTTCGCTGTGCCGGCCCGACGCCGACGCGTCGCGCGAGGACTGGGAAACGCTGATGTACGGCAGGCTGGCCGCCATCCCGGATTCGGCAACGCCGCAGCAACGCTCCGAGATCCTGGCCGCCCTCTCGCTCGGCCTCACCCTGATACGGCTGCGGCGCGCGCTCCGCTCCCTCCCGTTGAATTCAGAACTCGGCGAGGCCCTGGCTTCGCTCGCTCATGGGGATGTCGCCGTTGCGCGCGATGACCTCCAGCGGGTCGACATGGCCCTCGCGCGACGCGCGTCAGCGCTCGGGCGCGCGACCGCCGATCGGACCCGCGGATTGCTGAAGGTGATGGACGACGGTCTGGCGCAGCAGGCCGCCTATTTCAGCGGAGGATCTCTTCAATGACGTTCAGCGAAGTGAACATCTTCGGAGTCTACGTTGCGCCCATAGCGGTGATGATGCTCGTGGCATGGCTCGCGACGCTTCTATTGCGCTGGTTGTTGATGCTGACCGGCCTCCTGCGCCACGTCTGGCATCCTTCCCTTTTCGCCTTTGCGCTTTTTCTCGTCGTCCTGTCGCTCATGGTCCTGAGCGCTCCTCTGCTGCGGGGAGCATGATGCCGGCGCGGTTCACACAGCTCGTACGAATCGCCGTGACGTTGGTCGTCGTGGCCGTCGCGGTCGGGCTGTCCTGGGCGATGTGGCGGGAGTACATGGGCACGCCCTGGACGCGCGACGGCGTGGTTCGCAGCTACGTCGTGACGATGGCCCCTCAGGTCGCCGGACAGATCGTCGGCGTGGCAGCCCGCGACAACCAGTTCGTGCACAAGGGAGATGTGCTCGTCACCGTCGATCCGACGAACTATCGAATCGCGGTCGAACTGGCTGAAGCTGCTGTGAAGCAGGCGGAGGTCAATGCGCAGAATGCGAACGTCCAGTCGGACCGGCGGGCACGGCTGAGCGCGGAAGCCGTTTCGAAGGAGGAGCAGCAGACCTTCGCGACCCGTGCCCTCGCCAACCAGGCCCAATACCAGCAGGCCGTCGCCAATCGTCAGCAGGCGAAGATCAATCTGGAACGGACCCAGATCCGGTCGCCCGTGGACGGTTGGGTCACCAACCTCCTCGTTCAACTCGGCGACTATGCCAACACCGGCGTCAACGTCCTGTCGGTCGTCGATGCGAATTCCTTCTGGGTCGACGCCTATTTCGAGGAGCCGCAGCTTTCCCGCATTCGAGAGGGCGCCCCGGTTCGCATGAAGCTGATGGGTTACGACGAACTCCTGCTCGGCGAAGTCGAGAGCGTCGCACGAGGGATCAACGTCGCGAATGCAAGGCCCGATCAACTCGGCCTTGCAATCGTCAACCCGATCTTCACCTGGGTGCGCCTCGCCCAGAGGGTGCCGGTGCGCGTTCGCATATCGCACGTCCCGGCAGGCGTCCGACTCGTTGCCGGGCTCACCGTGACGGTCCAAGTGGAAGAGGCGATGCCGGATCGCGACCGGCGCCGCTAGCTTCCCGGCCGCCCCGGGTCCGCCTAGTTGGGCAGGGACGTATCGATAATAGCGAAGGCCGGAACGCCACTGGTGAGGGTCGTGATCCTTTCCTCCACGAGCAACTGCGAGATGGCGAGGAAATGCACCAGTTCGCTGTCGCCCAGGCGCTCGGCCTCCTCGATCATGTCCCGTACCCCATGCCACACTCGAAACAGCGCCGCCGCCCGCTGCTTGTCCGAAAGCGGCGCACGACTACGCCGCCGCCGACTACTCGGTTCGACGATGATCTCGAACACATCCGTCATGTTTACCACCCTGTGTCCCTGGTTCGGGACGTCGCTCCCCTGCCTCCAGCATATCGCCGGTTGCCCCAGCGTACCCGAAAAAAAAGGGCTGGCGAGGGCGATCCGGCGTGATCGCTACCCGACCTTCGGGGGGCTCAGCGGCGATCGCCGCCGACCGGCAGGCCCGACGTATCGACCTGCGGTTCATTGCGCAGGCCGACCTGCTCGGGTGCGTCGGCATGCGGCAGCGGCTTGCTCGGATCGACGGGCCGAACCATTGCCACGAGGCGCTTCGGGCCCTTGCCGGTGTCTGCGGCGTCGAGGCGGCGCCAGCCATGCTTTTCCCAGTACTTGACATCCTGCGGCAGCGCCTGGGTGTAGAGAGTGCCGGCGCCGCGGCTTTCCGCAAGCTGGCGGCAGCGCTCGATCAGCAGCTCGCCGATGCCATGGCCCCGGAAGCGCTGCATCACCGCCAGCCGCTCCGGCATGGCGAAAGACTTGAACCAGCGCAGCCGAACGGTGCCCACCGGCTCCTCGCCGAGACAGGCGAGGATATGGGTGGCGCCGAAGTCGTGGCCGTCGAACTCCTCCGAATAGGGAATGTCCTGTTCGCCGACGAAACAGGCGGCTCGTACGGCAAAGGCCTGCAGCGAATCCTCCATCTTCATCGCGAGCTTGACCGTGACGGCCTGGCCGCCGATCGAAATCATCTTGTCGTTCATGTGTCTCACTCCCTTCAGCTCGTGCGCCGCTCGGTCCAACCGGCATGGGGATTCGACGCTCCCCGCTCCATCGACTCCTCCAGGACGCCGGGCGTGTCGAGCTGGTCTTCTGGCCGATTCAGGACCATCGGGTCGGTCAACACGGTCGGAGCATCCTCGCTGACATCGAGATCGCAGGCGAACGCGCCGTACTCGTGATCGGAGAAATGGAAGATCTTGTCGTCGACCTTGCGGAATCCGTCTTTCTCGAAGATCGGCCAGAGGCGCCGCTGGCCGTGCAGGTAGGCTTTGGGATAGCCCTTCTTGCGGCAGAACTCCTTGGCCCAGTGAACAAAGGGCAGGAACAGGCCGTACGACCTGTAGCGCTTCAGGATGATGGCCCTCTCCAGCTTGGCGAAGCCCGCAAACCACCGCACCCGAATGGAGGCCGCGGGCTCACCGTCGACATAGAGGATGAGGTGGCTGGCCGTATAGTCGTTGCCGTCATACTCTTCCCAGTATGGACACTGCTGCTCGCCCATGAACACGGCGGCGCGAAGCATGAAGCACTGCATCATCTCGTCGGATGTCGATGCGAGCTTGATCGTGATCTCGGGCCGATTTCCGAGACCCGTCGCAGTCTGTTCAGTCATTTCAGTTCCTCTCGGTCAAGACACCATTGTCGTTGCGGAAGCGTCGGCCGCCGGCCGAAACTGTCGGTAGATTCTGTGAAATCTGGTCAAGCACATCGGTCACGATGGGCGGCGTCATGCCCTTCGCACCGCGACGGATGGCGGTTGCCGAGACCTGGTCCCGGCGCAGGATGCACCAAGGGTAGATCCAGCCGCATTCGTCGGCGATCTGGCGAACCAGCATGCCGCCGAAATCGGTGCCATGGATGATGTGCAACCGGACACTGGGATGGCGCCGTTTGATCTCGGCAATCACCCCTTGGAAGCCCTTGCCGTAGTAGATGTCGGGATAGACCGCGACCTCGACCGTGTCGGCCATGCCGGCCTCGGCCAGCGCCAGCTCGATGAGCGCCACGCGCGTCTCCGGCGGCAGGAAGACGTTGCCCGTCGGGAAATAGTCGACATTGGAATCGGCCTTGTCGGTCTTCTCGTAGATCTGGAAGCCGTCCTTCAGCCGACCGACCCTGATCTCGCCCTTGCGGAAGGCATCGACGTGCAGCTTGGGGATGAGGACCGGATGGATGATGACCTTGTCCAGGCCACGCTGCTCGATGGCCAGGCGCAGCAGGGCGAGATGACTGTTGTGGAAAGGATTGAAGGTTCCGAAGAACAGTCCAATGCCGCCCTTCGGCGCCATGGCCGAGCGCAAGTCGGACAAAAGCCCGACCGCGAACAGGGCACCCCCCAGGCCGAAACCCGCCAGCAGGAAGGCCTCGCGCGCACCCGGTACGCCCGCCGTGCCCAGCCCGGCCAGGACGACATTGACAAGAATTCCGATCAGTGTGTTTCGGTTTGAGTCGCCCACGCCCCGCGCGACCAGATAGCCGCCGAGATACTGCGTACCCTGTGACGCCAGGGTCGTGACGACCGCCGCGCCGGCAATCCCGCCCACGGACGCCATCCCAAGCTGGTTGAGCGCACCCCCCCATAACATCAGCCAGAAAATCACCAGGTTGAACGCCAACTGCGGGGTGAACCGCCCAAGCCGGCCGGCCGTGACGAAGCCGAACTGGTTGTTGGCCCACAGTTCAGCCTTGTTACTGAGCTTTGCGTAACTCGGCAGGAACGCCCCAATGAAGAGTGACACGCAGATCAGCACGGGGTTAGCCCAACTGCCGTGCGCGTACGCATAGCTCAAGTATGTCAAAAGTCCGCCAAAGGCGGCCATGCGCGTCGATGGACTGCGCAGATAGCGGGTGAATTTGGCGGTCCAAACTGCCGCCCTCGCTGGTTTTTCATTTCCGCCGTTGGCAGCCAAGGGCAGCACTCCTCTCTCGTTGCGAGCAACTCCACCAGTGAAAGCAACCGCTGCGGCTGGTGAATGGCTGGCTTCGCAGGGTTTGGCGGGTCAGCTGCGGGGTCCTGAACCTCCCCGCGCCCAAAAAGCAGACAGAAACGACATTTCACCTGGAATGGTGTAGGGTAATTGACGAGATCCCCGTCAGCTAAGCGTTAGCCGTCCATCTTTTGTATCGATTGTGGCCATGGTCTCCCTCCCTCCGCGCAAGAACAAGGTGCCGAACATTCTCGGCGACTGGGATGACGTCCGTTTCTTCCTCGCGGTTGCAAAAACCGGCAGTTTCAGCGCCGCGGCGACGCAGCTGAACACCAAGCAGACGACCGTGGGGCGCCGCATCCAAGCACTCGAGCGTCGCCTGGGCGCCAAACTGTTCGACCGGCACCGCCACGGCATGGAGGTCACGCCGGCCGCTCGCGGCGTGCTCTCACAGGCCGAATCGATGATGTCCAACGCCACGGCCATCGAACGGCATCTTGCCGGCCTTGATCGAGAAATGGCCGGTATCGTCCGTATCGCGGCAACCGAGGGTATCGCCGCCCACTGGCTGGTGCCGCGCCTCGGCATGCTGCGCCGCACACATCCGGACATCATCGTTCAGGTGATCGCCGGCGATCAGGTGCTGGACCTCGCCACCCGCCAGGCCGACCTCGCCATTCGCTTCTTCCGCCCGACGTCCAACCAGCTGGTCGCGGCACGCGTCGGCCAGGTCAACATGTCGATCTTCGCGGCGCCCTCCTACATCGAGCAGTACGGCCTGCCGCAGACTCTCGACGACATGCGTGACCACCACATCGTCGACCACACGACCCTGCACAGCCTCCCGGCCATGAAGTCTTGGAGCGAAGTGGTCGAGCGCAGCACCTCGGTGGTCCTGCGCACCAACTCCTCCTATGCGGCCATGGAAGCGGTGCAGACGGGATACGGGATTTCGGTGTTTCCGGACTACATCGCCAAGTCGTCGAACCTGGTCGCCGCGCCGATCGATCTCAGGATCATCCGCGACATCTGGCTGGTCAGCCATGAAGAGACCAACAAGGGCGCGCGCATCCGCACCGTGATCGACTATGTGCGCGAGCAGTTCCGCCAGGACGAACGCGAGTGGTTCTCCACCACGCCGCGCAGCAGCAGGTCGATGGCGGCCGCCTAGAGGGCGGCCTTCAACCTCTCGCAGATCGCCTCGATCTCCGCCTTGTCGCCCGGCTTGTAGGTCCAGTTCAGCCTGACCTCGTCCCCCGGAAAGCGCGGCAGGATGTGCACGTGGAGATGCGGGACACTCTGCGCGGCGCCCAAGCCGTTGGACTGCAGGAGATTGACCCCGCTCGGATCGAGCGTGGCCATCGCCGCCTTGGCGACGCGTTGCGCCGTCCTGGCGACCGCGGCCAGGACCTCAGGCGGAATGACGTCGATGGTCGGCCAGTGTCCTTTGGCAACGGCCAACGCGTGGCCGGGATTGACCGGATTGATGTCCATGAACGCGATCGTCGCCTCGTCCTCGAGCAACTTGAAGCAGGGCAGCTGTCCCGCCACGATCTTGCAGAAGATACAGCTTTCGTCGGTCGGCAGGCCCATCACGGTCTCTCCAGGGCAACGCCCAGTTCTCGCAATCGCTGGAAGGGCTGCATGCCCGGTGCCAGCGCCAGATCAAGACCCAGACGGTCGAGCCTGACAAGGCCGTCCCGGCCGAACCGGTCGCGCAGCGACTGGGCGATCCAGCCTTCGCTCTGGTGATGACGCGCCACCGCCAACCGCCCCTCCGCCATCAGGAACTCCCGGTGCGCCTCCAGCGCTTCCATCAGCCGATCCATCCCCACGCTGCTGCGCGATGAGACGGCGAGCACCTTCACCGGCCAGTCGCTGCCGCCTGCGGTGGCGAGCGACAGCGCACCCGCCACGTCGGCACGCGCCCGCTCGGCCGGGGCTCCCATGTCCGCCTTGGTGACGACGACCAGATGCGGGATTTCGACGATGCCCGCCTTCATGAACTGCAGCGAATCGCCCGATCCGGGCTGGACGCAGAACAGGACCGTGTCGGCCACTCCGGCCACGTCGGTCTCCGACTGGCCCACGCCGACCGTCTCGATCAGCACCCGATCGAACAGAGCCCGCATGACGACCATGGCGGCCACCGTCTGGTCCGCGAGCCCGCCCAGGCGGTCGCGGGCCGCCATCGAGCGCACGAAGCTGCCCTCGTCAGAGCCGTCATGGGCGATGCGGACGCGGTCACCGAGCAGAGCCCCGCCGCTCGTGCGCGACGAGGGGTCGACGGCGATCACGCCGACGGTCTTGCCCGACTGCCGCCACGCCGCCACCACGGCAGCACAGAGCGAGGATTTGCCGACGCCCGGCGGACCGGTGACGCCAACGACATGGGCACGAGGCTCGCGCCAGGCTGCGTCGAGCAGCGCATGCGACGTCGCGCTTTCCGGATCGCGCTCCAGCCCGGCAAGGGCGGCGGCCAGCGCCCGCTTGCCGTCCGTGCGGAGCGCCGCCAGCGTCATTCCGTCTTGAGCGGCCCGCCCAGCGCCGCCTGCGCCGCCGCCAGCCGCGCGATCGGCACGCGGTAGGGCGAACAGGAGACATAGTCGAGACCGGCCTTGTGGCAGAAGAACACCGAGGCCGGATCGCCGCCATGCTCGCCGCAGATGCCCAGCTTCAGGCTGTTGCGGACCTTGCGGCCGCGCTCCGTGGCGATCTCGATCAGCTCGCCCACGCCCTCGATGTCGAGCGAGGCGAACGGGTCGTGCTCGAAGATCCCGCGCTGCTGGTACTTCTCGAGGAACGAAGCCGAGTCGTCGCGGCTGAGGCCGAAGGTGGTCTGCGTCAGGTCGTTGGTGCCGAAGGAGAAGAACTCGGCCGACTCGGCGATGTCGCCGGCCCGCAGCGCGGCGCGGGGCAGCTCGATCATGGTGCCAACGAGATATTCGAGCTTTTGGCCCGACGAGCTGCTCACTTCCTCGGCGACCTGGTCGATCACGACCTTCATCAGGTCGAGCTCCTTCTTGGTCGCGACCAGCGGGATCATGATTTCCGGAATGACGGTCTTGCCGGCCTTCTTCTGGACCTCCGCCACGGCCTCGAAGATGGCGCGTGCCTGCATCTCGTAGATCTCGGGATAGGAGATGCCGAGACGCACACCGCGATGCCCGAGCATGGGATTGAACTCGTGCAGCTTGTTGGCGCGCTCCTCGATCTCCTTCACGTCGACACCGAGGTCCTTGGCCACGACCTCCATCTCCGCTGCCGTCTTCGGCAGGAATTCGTGCAACGGCGGGTCAAGCAGGCGGATCGTGACGGGAAGCCCCGCCATGATCTCGAACAGCTCGACGAAATCCTGGCGCTGCATCGGCTGGATCTTCGCGAGCGCCACACGCCGGCTCTTCTCGTCGTCGGCCAGGATCATCTGGCGTACCGCCACGATGCGATCGCCTTCGAAGAACATGTGCTCGGTGCGGCAGAGGCCAATGCCCTCGGCGCCGAACTTGCGCGCCTGGGCCGCGTCGGTCGGCGTCTCTGCATTGGTGCGAATGCCGAGCTTGCGGAACTCGTCGGCCCATTCCATGAGCTGGGAGAAGTCGCCGCTGAGCTCGGGCTGCACGGTCGGTACGACGCCGAGAATGATCTCGCCGGTGCTGCCGTCGAGCGTGATGGTGTCGCCCGTCTTCACCGTCGTGCCGCGCACGATGAGCGTGCCGGCCTTGCCGTCGATACGCACGTCGCCCGCGCCCGCGACGCAGGGCTTGCCCATGCCACGCGCGACCACGGCGGCGTGGCTGGTCATGCCGCCGGTCGAGGTCAGGATGCCTTCCGCGGCGTGCATTCCGTGGATATCCTCCGGGCTGGTCTCGCGACGCACCAGGATCACCTTCTCACCGCCGCGCGCCTGCTTCTCAGCATCGTCGGCAGTGAACACGACCTTGCCCGAGGCGGCCCCGGGCGACGCCGGCAGGCCCTTGGCAATTACCTTGCGGGGCGCCTTTGGATCGAGCGTCGGATGCAGGAGCTGGTCGAGCGACGCCGGCACGATGCGCGACACGGCCTCCTTCTTGTCGATCAGCCCCTCTTTCACCATGTCGACCGCAATCTTGAGGGCGGCCTTTGCCGTGCGCTTGCCGTTACGCGTCTGCAGCATATAGAGCTTGCCGCGCTGGACGGTGAACTCGATGTCCTGCATGTCATGATAGTGCTGCTCGAGCCGCTGACGCACGCTGTCGAGCTGCTTGAACACTTCCGGCATGACCTCTTCCATGGCCGGTGCATCGGACTTCTGCGCGAGCTTGCCCTGCACGGTGAGGTGCTGCGGCGTGCGGATGCCCGCGACCACGTCCTCGCCCTGCGCGTTCACGAGATACTCGCCGTAGAACAGGTTTGTGCCGGTCGAGGGATCGCGCGTGAAGGCGACGCCGGTGGCGCAATCCTCGCCCATGTTGCCGAACACCATGGCCTGCACGTTGACTGCAGTGCCCCAGCTCTCCGGAATCGCATGCAGGCGACGGTAGGTGATCGCGCGCTGGTTCATCCAGGACTCGAAGACCGCGCCCACGGCACCCCAGAGCTGCTCGCGAGGCTCCTGCGGGAACGGCTTGCCGGTGCGCTTCTCGACCAGCTTCTTGTATTCGGCCACGATCGCGCGCCAGTCTTCGGCCTTGAGGTCGGTGTCCATGGAGACGCCGAGATCCTCTTTCTTGATCTCGAGCGCCTCCTCGAAATAGTGATGGCCGACATCGAGCACGACGTTGGAATACATCTGGATGAAGCGGCGATAGCTGTCCCAGGCGAAGCGCTCGTCGCCCGACGACTTGGCGAGACCCAGCACCGTCTTGTCGTTGAGGCCGAGGTTCAGCACCGTATCCATCATGCCCGGCATCGAGGCGCGTGCGCCGGAACGGACCGATACCAGCAGCGGGTTGGCGGCATCGCCGAACTGGGTGCCGACGATCTTCTCGACCTGGGCCAGTGCCTTCTCCACCTCGTCCTTCAGTTCGGGCGGATAGGTTTTCTTGTTGTCGTAGAAGTGGGTGCAGAGTTCGGTGGTAATGGTGAAGCCCGGCGGCACCGGCAGGCCGAGGCTCGACATCTCGGCCAGGTTGGCGCCCTTGCCACCCAGCAGGTTGCGCATGTCGGCGCGGCCCTCGGCCTTGCCGTCCCCGAAACTGTAGACCCACTTGGCCATTCTTAGCCCTCGATCTTCGAAAAATCGGCCACCGCATCCATGGTGGCGCGAATCTGGTTGAGCAGTTTCAGCCTGTTCAGGCGAACCTCCGGCCTGTCCGTCACGTTGACCGTGACCTTGTCGAACAGGGCGTCGATCGGCCCGCGCAGGCCCGCGAAGGCCGCCATGGCCCCCGCGAAATCCTCGGCGGCGAGCGCCGGTTTCACCGCGCGCGCCACCTGGTCCAAGGCGGAAGCAACGGTTTTCTCCTCGGCTTGTTCCAGAAGAGCGGCATCAGGCGCGCCGGCGATCTTAGCGGCCAGACCCTTGTCCTTCTTCTCCTCGGCCCGAACGATATTTGCAGCGCGGCCATAGGCCGTCAGCAGGTTCCGGCCGGCGTCGGTGCCCAGGAAATCCTGCAACGCCCCGACCCGCGCCAGCAGCCGGACGAGATCGTCTTCACCGCCCAGCGACACGACAGCATCGACCACGTCGTGTCGGACCCCCTTCTCGCGCATTTGCACCTTGAGGCGCTCGGCGAAGAACGCCAGCAGGTCGTCTGCCTTGAGGAAGGGCCTGAGCGGCAGCCGAAGCTTGTTCTCGACCACGATCCGGATGATTCCCAGCGCCGCGCGGCGCAGCGCGAAGGGATCGCGCGAGCCCGTGGGCTTCTCGCCGATCGACCAGAACGAGGTCAGCGCATCGAGCTTGTCGGCCAGCGCGACGGCGATCGATACCGGTGCCGTCGGACAACGGTCGTTTGGCCCGGCCGGCGCATAGTGATCGCCGATGGCGTCGGCGACGTCTGCAGGCAGCTTTTCGCCCAGCGCGTAGTAGCGGCCCATCACCCCCTGCAATTCGGGGAACTCGCCCACCATCCCGCTCACCAGATCGGTCTTGCACAGTCTCGCGGCCTGCTCGACGGCCGCGGCATCGGCGCCGGGAACGGATCTGGCGATCTCGCCGGCGAGCGCGACGACGCGCTCGACGCGCTCGGCCTGGGTGCCGAGCTTGGCGTGGAACACGACCTGCTTCAGGGCCGGCAGGCGGCTTTCCAGGGTTGTCTTGCGATCCTGATCCCAGAAGAACTTGGCGTCGGCGAGCCGGCCGCGCAACACGCGCTCGTTGCCGGCGACGATCGTCTTGCCGCCATCGCGCGCCACGTTGTTCGCCACCACGACGAAGCGGTTGGCCAGCGTTCCGTCGGCCTTGGACGTCGTGAAGAAGCGCAGATGCACCTTCATCGAGACGATCAGCACTTCCGGCGGCACGTCCATGAACTGGGCGTCGATGGCGCCCAGCATCGGCACCGGCCATTCGGTCAAGCCGGCCACTTCCTCGAGCAGGCCCTCGTCCTCGTTCAGCTTGACCTGTGCTTCGGTGCAGAGCCGGCCCGCTCCCTCGAGGATGATCGCCTTGCGTTCTGCAGCGTCCAGGATGACATGCGCCTCCCGCAGTTTGGCTGCGTAGTCAGCGAAATTCGCGACCTCGAACGTGCCCGTGGACAGGAAGCGATGGCCTCGCGTCGCGGAGCCGAAAGCGATCGGCGCCATCCGGCCGCCCGGCGAAACCTCGCCCTTCAGCACCTTGCCGTCGAACAGCGCGACGATCGACTGAAGCGGACGCACCCAGTGCATGGTGCTGCTGCCCCATTTCATCGACTTGGGCCACGGCAGCGCCTTCAGCGCGCCATCGATCACCGCCCCAAGCGCGTCCGCGGTCGGCCCGCCCTTTTTCGTGATCACGGCGAACCAGAACTCGCCCTTGCCGGTATCGCGCTTCTCGGCCTGGTCGAGCGAAGCAAGGCCCGCGCCCTTCAGGAAGCCCTGCACGGCCTGATCGGGAGCCCCGACGCGCGGCCCGCGCTTTTCTTCGCTGACATCATCGCGGATGGCGGGGATGCCCTCGACCACAAGCGCGAGACGCCGCGGCGTCGCGAAGGCCTGGGCCTTCTCGAAGCCGATGCCCGCGCCCTTCAGCCCGTCACAGACCAATCGCTTCAGATCTTCAGCCGCACGCGCCTGCATGCGTGCGGGAATCTCTTCAGACAGCAGTTCAAGAAGCAACTCGGCCATCTCAGGCAGCCCCTTCGACGACGCTCAGGCCAGGCTTCGTTTGCGTCTCAAGCCATGCTTCGCAGCAGGCCTTGGCGAGTTCGCGCACGCGCAGGATGTAGCTCTGGCGCTCCGCCACGCTGATCACGCCGCGGGCATCGAGCAGGTTGAAGGCGTGCGATGCCTTGATGCACTGCTCGTAGGCCGGCAGCGGCAGCTTCTTCGCGACCAGCCGGCCGCTTTCCTTCTCGGCGTCGGCGAAGTGACGGAACAGCATCTCGGTGTCGGCATGCTCGAAATTGTAGGCCGACTGCTCCCGCTCGTTCTGCAGGAACACGTCGCCGTAGGTCAGCGGCACGTCGGAATCGGCGCGATTGTAAGGAAGCTCGTAGACCGACTTCTTGTCGAACAGGTACATGGCCAGCCGCTCGAGACCGTAGGTGATCTCGCCCGCCACCAGATCGACCTCGATGCCACCCACCTGCTGGAAGTAGGTGAACTGCGTGATCTCCATGCCGTCGCACCAGACTTCCCAGCCCAGCCCCCAGGCGCCCAGGGTCGGGCTCTCCCAGTCATCCTCGACAAAGCGGATATCGTGCAGCGTGGTGTCGATGCCGATCGCCTGGAGCGAGCCCAGGTAGCGCTCGAGGATGTCGGGCGGCGACGGCTTCAGGATGGCCTGGAACTGATAATAGTGCTGCAGCCGCATCGGATTCTCGCCGTAGCGGCCGTCGCCAGGGCGGCGCGACGGCTGCACATACGCCGCGTACCAGGGCTTCGGCCCGAGCGTCCGCAGCGTCGTCGCGGTGTGGAAGGTACCGGCCCCCATCTCCATGTCGAACGGCTGGAGGATCAGACAGCCCTGGGCCGCCCAATAGTCCTGCAGGGTCAAAATCAGTTCCTGAAAGCACGTCGGTTTCCCGCGCGCTGCAGAGGGGTTCGACACCGGTATTCCCCGAAGCTCTAAAGGCCTTGTATTTCCGCAACTTATGGCCGTTTTTGCGGTGCGGCAAAATAGGTTCCACCCCCCAGCCGGTCAAGGCTGGCGGCGCGCTGCGGCCTTATGGCCGTGGACGACCGCATTGGCCACATTTTTCAGCAGTGGCCGGAATGTAGGCACCGCAACCGGCGCACTGGACGGTATCCTCGATCACCACGGGCTTGCGCGGGGGTGCCGGCGGCGCCTCGGGGGGGACGGGAGCCGGGGGAGGCGGCGGTGGACGCTGCGGCAGGTCGTTGCCGGTGAAACGGTCGAAAAGACCCTTCCAATGCCGGAAAGTCCTGTACACGCCGTACAAGGCAAGGCCGAACAGCGCAATCTTGAGCAGGAAACCCATGCGGCCTTTTGCGGTTCCTGCACAACCCGGTCAAGCGGGCTATAGGTAGGCGATGAGTGTGACGGAGGATCGGCCTCTCGACCTGTTCGTGGTCGGCGGCGGCATCAATGGGGCGGGAATCGCCTGTGACGCGGCCGGGCGCGCGTTGACGGTCGGGCTCTGCGAAATGAACGATTTCGCCAGTGCGACCTCCTCGAAGGCGACCAAGCTCATCCATGGCGGCCTGCGCTATCTGGAAACCTACGAATTCCGCCTGGTCCGCGAGGCGTTGCAGGAGCGCGAGGTGCTGCTGGCCAAGGCGCCGCATCTCTCCTGGCCCCTGCGCTTCGTGCTGCCCTACGAGCCGCATTTGCGGCCGCGCTGGATGCTGCGACTGGGCCTCTGGCTCTACGACCACCTCGACTGGCACATGACCCTGCCCAAGTCGATTCAGGTCGACCTGCCCCGGTCGAAATTCGGGGCCGGCCTCAAGCCCAACTTCCAGAAGGGCTTCGTCTATTCCGACGCCTGGGTCGACGACGCGCGCCTCGTGATCTCCAATTTGAAATCGGCACGCGAGATGGGGGCTGCGATCTATGCCCGGCATCGCTGCGTCTCGGCCCGTCGCAGCGACGACGGCAAGCTCTGGCACATCGAGCTCCAAGGCCCGAGTGGTGCGCCCGTGCATCTCAAGGCGCGCGCCCTTGTGAATGCCGCCGGCCCCTGGGTGAAGCACTTCCTCGACGAGCAGACCGAGATCAAGACTCCCAAGCGGGTGCGCCTTGTGAAGGGCAGCCACATCATCGTGCCCAAGCTCTACGATGGCGACCACGCTTTCATCCTGCAGAACAGCGACAACCGCATCGTGTTCGTCATTCCCTACGAGCGTGAGTTCTCGCTGATCGGGACCACCGACATCGCGGTCAAGGAAGGCGAACACCCGGTCTGTTCGCCGGAAGAGATCGTCTATCTCTGCGACTTGGCCAGCCGCTACATGGCCAAGCCCGTGCGACCGCAGGACGTGGTCTGGACCTATTCCGGCGTCCGCCCGCTGTTCGACGACGGCGACGACAACCCTTCGAAGGTGACGCGCGACTACCATCTGGAAGTCGACGGCTCCCCGCAGGGCAAGGCACCTATCCTCTCGGTGTTCGGGGGCAAGATCACGACGTACCGGCGGTTAGCCGAGCATGCGCTGCGGGACCTCCAGCCCTATTTCCCGCGCATGGGCGGTCCCTGGACCGACGGACGCGCCGTCTACGACGGCGAGATGGCCGACGCACCGACCTTCGAGGAGGCCTTCGACCGGTTCGTTGACGGTGCCGTAGCCATCAAGCCCGGCCTGCCGAAGGAGCTGGTGCGAATCCTCGCCCGGCGTCATGGCTCGGGCCTCGACGACCTCCTCGAGAACGTGAGGACCGTGGCCGATCTCGGGCGCCATTTCGGCGGCTCGCTCTACGAAGTCGAGGTGCGCCATCTGGTGCGCGACGAATGGGCCGTCGATGCCGAGGATGTGCTCTGGCGGCGGACCAAGGAAGGCCTGCATATGACAGCGGAAGAACGCGAGACATTCGCGCGCTGGCTGGCCGAGCAACGGCTCAACTTTACATAACTTAACCTTCGGCCCGGGCACGCTCGGCGCCTTTGGTCCGTACCTCGGGAACCACCCCTTCCATGGCGAGGTTTCCGATGTCGTTCCGTTCCCTGGTCCTGCCCACCGCTCTCGTCCTTGCGGCGGGCTTTGCTTTCACCACACCTGCCTCCGCCTTCGACCTCTTCGAGGGCGACGAGGCGGTCGAGCTCGCGCAGGCCACCCCGCCTGCGCCGCCGCCGCCGGCCGGCCCTCGCGGCGAACGGGCGCATGGGGGCGAACGCGGCGAACGAGCCGACCGCAGCTTCTCTCCCAGGTCGATGTGCCTCGACATGACCGCCCGCCGCATCGGCGATCGCGCCTACCTCAAGGCCCGGCTGGAACTGAAGCCCGACCAGATGACCGCCTGGAACGCCTTCGAGAAGGTGGCCGACGAAGCCAGCGCCAAGTCGATGGCTCGCTGCCAGACCCTGCCGACCGAGATGAAGGAGCGTCCGACCTATCTGGAGCGCCTCACCCTGGAAGAGGACGTCATGAAGGCCCGCATCGCCACCATCGAGGCGGTGAAGCCCTCGCTCACCGCCCTCGTCGCCGTCCTGACGCCCGAGCAGAAGGCGCTCCTCGACCGTCCGCGCGCGGGCTTTGCCCACCATGGGCACATGGGCATGGGCCGCCCCGGCCCCCGCTAAAACCCTACCAGTCGCTGTGGCGGACGATCTTCATCAGGTCGTCCGCCATGGTGAGGGCCGTAAGGACGCCCGTTTTGGGATTGTCCGGCATGGCCCGGCCCAGGCGCTCGAGCTTCAGCTCGCCTGAATCGGAGACGACCTCCAGCTTGCTGGCGTTGGTGCCCGGCGGCAGGGTTGGATCGGCCACCAGCTCGATTTCCGTCTTGTCGAGACCGGCGCCACAGAGCGCTACCGTCACCGCCAGATTGGCGTTTTTCGGGTAGAGCCGGCCTGCATCGGCGGGGGAGCCGCGGAAGATCACGGTCGGTTCCTTGATCGACGGCAGGTCGAATTCGGTCTCGGCCGGCGTGCCCGTCCAGGCATGCGGTGGCTTGATCGAGATGTATTTCACCTTCTCCAGCTTGCCCAGCCGCATGGCGAGCAGCCCGTCCAGGCCGGCGATGGCGCCCGCCGGCAGGCGCAGGCGCGCGCCGCCCTTTTCCGCCGCCTTCACGTGCTTCTTCCACAGCGACGGATCGCCGTAGGCGCCGGTAGCGATGACCATGAAGTCGATGCCCTTCTTCAGGATGGTCTCGCCCCAGTCGCGCACCGCCTGCTGGCTCGCCGCCTCGACCACGACATCGGGCTTGAGCTTCAGCAGCGCTTTCAGGTCATCGACCACCGCGACCTTCTTACCCAGCTTCTTCTGGGTGGCTGCGACCCTGCCCTTGCGCACCAGAACGCCGACGATATCGATGGGCGGCTTCTTCTCGCGAAACACGTCGAACAGCATCTGGCTGATGGCGCCGTAGCCGATCAGCGCGATTTTCAGCCGCTTTTCCTTCGCCATCTATCCCCCTGGACCCGAATCATGCTCCGACTATAGCGGGCCGCCTCGGCCCTTGCGACCCACCGGGGTGGCGGCTATAACCCCGGCCTCGCCGCGGGCCGGAGTCCGCAAATCCTGACGGAGCGTAGCTCAGCCTGGTAGAGCACTAGCTTCGGGAGCTAGGGGCCGGAGGTTCGAATCCTCTCGCTCCGACCAATCGGCGAGACCGATGCCAAGGGCATCGGTTACGAGAGAACGGCGGACCTTAAGGGTCCGCCGTTTTCGTTTCAGCGCGCCGCTACATCTTCGGCAGGATGGCGATGTCGGTGACGGCGCCGCCCAGGCCCTCGATCTTGGCCACCGGCGTGGCCTTGCCGCTCGCCAGGTCGATCGACCAGAGCTGGTCGCCGGTCATGGCCCAGCCTTCGTTCTTCGTGCCGTCCGACCAGATGTCGAAGGCGACGGCGTCGACCTTCGGGCCGAGCGCGCCGACCGTATTGAGGACGCCATCGTTCGGAGGCGCCTGCTTGACCAGCGCGCCCGTCGTGGTGTCGACGTTGAGGAGCGTCGTTTCCTTCGTGCCCTTCACGGAGTTGGTGTAGGCGCCAGCCATGACCTTGGGCGCCTTTCCCTTGTTGGCATCTGAGTCGGCATACTTCAGGCTGCCGTCCTTGATGACCTTGCCGTCGTCGACATTGACGCGAAGGCTCGTGCCATCGCTGCCGATGACGCGCAGCCGGTCGGCGACTGGGTTGAAGTCGACCGTGGCAGAGGCGCCGGCCGGCAGCATCGTCTCGAGCTTCGACTTCTTCGTGGCCTTGCCATCCATCGCGATGGTGTAGAGCGTGCCGTCCGCGGCCAGCGCATAGAGCATGCCGTCGGCCGGCCGCACGTCGATCCCGACCAGCGGACCGGTAACGCCCTCGACCTTCATCTTCTTCGTCGCCTTCTTGGCCGAAGTGTCGACGATGGCGATCGTGTCGTTTCCGATCAGCGCGGCGACGTCCGCCGCCTGCGCTGTGCCCGCCAAGGTCACCAGGGCCGTCGAGGCCGCGAGGATTGCCTTCACCGTCATTGGATCTCTCCTTCCGTTGCAGACCCATGAGCGGGTCTGCAGCGGATACCGGCCGACCGGCTCTTTTGGATGCAGCACCGGAAAAAAGAATCTGGATCGGGTGCCGACTGCATCCAATTGCCGTTTTCCGAGGTATCCTCGAAGAAAGCGCATCGGTGTCGACCGGCGCGACAATCGCAGGGAGGCAGGGCAGGAGCGATGACGGCAGAACTGCCCCCCGATCACTCTGCGCTGGAAGCGGTAATTTCGGCCGCGATCGTGCGCTGTGCCGCCGGCGAGCAGTCTGCGCTTCGCGTCATCTACGATAGCGAGGCGGCCCGTATGGTGGGCGTGGCGATGCGCATCCTGCGCCGGCGCGACCTAGCCGAGGAGGCGACACACGACGCCTTCATGCGCATCTGGCGCAGCGCGCGCAGCTTCGATCCCTCGCGCGGCGCCGCGCGCGCCTGGATCTACACGATCGTGCGGAACCAGGCTTTGACGATCCTGCGCGACGAACGGCGCTTCGGGCCCGACGAGCCGACGGACAATGAGATGCCGGAGCCGAATTCGGCACTGGCGCGTCTGCCGGAGTCCAGCGCCCTGCGACACTGCCTCGAACAGCTCGATACCGGCCGCCGCAGCGCCATCGTCCTGGCCTACGTGCACGGCTTCAGCCACGGCGAGCTGGCGGGGCGCCTCGGCGTGCCGCTGGGCACCATCAAGAGCTGGATACGCCGCGGCCTGGTCTCCCTGCAGGAGTGCCTGGGATGACGCCCGACCGCGACGACCGGATCCACGCCGCCGAATTCGTCCTGGGCCTGCTGGAGGCCGAGACGTACGCCGCGGCGGAGCGCCGCCTCTCCTCCGATCCCGCCTTCGCGCGCGAGGTGGCGGCCTGGCAGAAGCATTTTGCGGCTTTCGACGACACGGCAGATCCGGTCGTGCCGACCGATGAACTGTGGCGCCGCATCGAGGCTGGCATGGGCACGGCAGTTGCCGTGCCCGCGGTGGCCCCGACCGGTCTCCTGCCTCGGTTCTGGAACAGCCTGGGCGCACTGCGGATCGCAGCGCTGTCAGGGGTCACCGCCGCCCTGGCCCTCGCGGTGGTCACCACCGTGACCGTACGGCACGCGCAGGAGGTGGCGGCCCGCAAGCCGGTCTATGTCGCCATCCTGGTCGATGATGCGACGCGCCAGGCCGGCGCCATCGTGAACGCCTTCGCCGACGGCAGGGTGGAGATGATCCCGCTCGTCGACATGACCGTCCCCGCGGGACGCTCGTTGCAGGTCTGGACGCTCTGGAATCGTGAGGTCGGCCCGCGATCGGTCGGCCTGCTCGAGCGCGCCCGGGCGACGTCGCTCGATCTCGAGCGGCTGCCCACCACGGCGGCCGACCAGCTCTTCGAGATCACGCTGGAACCGTCCGGTGGCTCCCCGACCGGGCGTCCGACCGGTCCGATCCTCTACAAGGGCACGACGGCGCGCACGCTGTAGCCGGCTTCAGCCGATCAGCGGATAATGACAGGCGACTTCGCGACCGGGTGCGATCTGGCGCAACGGTGGCACCTCGTCCGTGCAGCGCGGCTGCGCATGCGGGCAGCGCGTGCGGAAGCGGCACCCCGAGGGCGGATCGAGTGGCGATGGCGGGTCGCCCGGCTTCAGCTTGGTGTCGCCCAGGGGGACGTCCGGATCGGGCACCGGGATCGCGGCCATCAGTGCGGCCGTATAGGGATGCGCCGGCGTCGCAAACAGCGAATCGGAATCGGCGACCTCGCAGAGCCGGCCGAGATACATGACCGCAACCCGGTCCGACACCGACTTCACCACCGCGAGATCGTGGGCGATGAACAGGAGCGTGAGGCCGAACCGCGCCTTCATGTCCTCGAGCAGATTGACGATCTGAGCCCGGATCGAGACGTCGAGCGCCGAAACCGGCTCGTCGCACACGATCAGGCTGGGCTCGAGGACAAGGGCGCGCGCAATGGCGATGCGCTGGCATTGGCCGCCGGAGAATTCGTGCGGCCTCCTGTTCCAGACGAGGTCGGGATCGAGGCCGACGGCCTCCATCACGGCGCGGACGCGGCGGGTGCGCTCGGCGGCATCGGACACACCCGACACGATCAGCGGCTCGGCAATGATCTCGGCGACCTTGCGGCGCGGATTGAGCGAGGCGATCGGGTCCTGGAAGATCATCTGCAGGCGCGGCCGCATGGCCCGAAGCGCCTGGCCGCGCATCTGCGTCAGGTCCTTGCCGTCGAACACCACGGCACCGGCCTTGGGCGGCGGCAACTGCAGCAGCGCGCGCGCCAGAGAGGACTTGCCCGAGCCCGATTCGCCGACCAGCCCCAGCGTCTCGCCCTGCTTAACCGAGAGGGTAACGTCGCTGACCGCGTGAACATGGCGGCCGCCGCCCACCGGGTATTCGACCACGAGGTTCTGGATCGAGAGGAGATCGCTCATGCCGCCCCTCCCGGCTCCACGCCCCTCGGATGGAAACAGGCGTAGCCGCGCCCGCCGTCCATCGTCAGCGCCGGCTGCTCCGCGTCGCACCGCTCGGTGCGATAGAGGCAGCGCGGGCCGAAGGCGCAGCCACCGGTTCGCCGAGCCAGGTCCGGGGGCCGGCCGGGAATGGCGCTGAGCCGCGTGTGCGTGGGATCGGTGAGCCGCGGCAGCGAGCGCAGCAGCGCCTCGGTATAGGGCATGCGCGGCGAACGGAAGATCTCGCGGGTCGCCGCGGTTTCCACCGCGCGGCCGGCATACATTACCATGATGTCGTCGCTGCGGCCCGCGGCCACGCCGAGATCGTGGGTGATCAGGATCATCGCCATCCCTCGCTGGCGCTGCTCGCCCTGCAGCAGGTCGAGGATCTGGCGCTGCACGGTCACGTCGAGCGCCGTCGTCGGCTCGTCGGCGATCAGCAGCTTGGGCGCGCAGGCGATTGCGATGGCGATGGCCACCCGCTGGCGCATGCCGCCCGACATTTCGTGCGGATATTGCTGCGCGCGGCGGTCCGGTTCCGGGATGCCGACCTCGTTCAGCAATTCTACGGCGCGACGCGCGGCCGCCTTCGAATCCAGCCCGCGATTGAGGCGTAGTCCCTCGCCGATCTGGCGACCGATCTTCATCACCGGATTGAGCGAGGTCATCGGGTCCTGGAACACGATGCCGATCTCGGTGCCCAGGACGCTGCGGAATTCCCGCGGCGACAGGCCGCGAAGATCCCGCCCCTCGAACAGGACCTGGCCGGCCACGCCGGCGCCCGAGCCCGCGCCGACCAGGCCGATCAGCGAGCGCACCAGAACCGATTTGCCCGACCCCGATTCGCCTACGATGCCGAGCGTCCGCCCCGCGTGCAGGTCGAACGACACGCCGTCGACGGCGCGCAGCGGGCCGCGCACGGTGGAGAAGCTTACCTGGGCATTGCGCACCGTCAGGAGCGGCGCTGGACTCATCTCCTCGCCGCTCACAGCGCCGACCTCCGCGGGTCGACCATGTTGCGCACCATGTCGCCCACGAAGTTGAGCGAAAGGACGGTGGCGAACATCACCGCGGCCGGGATCAGTGCCGTGTAGGGCGCGACGTCGAGCGCCTCGCGCCCGTCGGCGATCATGCCGCCCCAGCTCGGTTGCGGCGCCGGAATGCCGAGGCCGAGGAACGACAGTGCACCTTCGGCCACGATGATCACGCTGATCGCCACCAGCCAGAAGGCGAACATGGGCGGCAGGAGGTTGGGCAGGATCTCGCGCGTCAGGATTCGCCAGTCGCTGGCGCCGACGGTGCGGGCGGCCAGCACGAAGTCGCGGTTCGCCCAGGCCAGTGTATTGGCCCGTGCCACGCGCGCCGCCGCCGGGATCGACAGGATGCCCAGCGCCAGGGTGACGTTGAACAGGCTCTGTCCAAGATAGGCGGTGAAGGTGAGCGCCAGCACCAGCGACGGGAAGGCCAGCAGAATGTCGATGAAGCCGACCGCCAGCATGTCGACCTTGCCGCGGAAATAGCCGGCGCTCATGCCGATCGCGCCGCCGATGAGGAAGCCCAGGATCGGCGCGCAGATGCCGACGATCAGCGAAGTGCGGGCGCCGTAGATCACGCGCGAGAGCATGTCGCGGCCGAGATTGTCGGTGCCCAGCAGGAATTCGGCCGAGGGCGGCTTGCGGCGCAGGATCAGTTCCTGCGCCGACGGATCGGGCAGCCCGATCCAGTCGGCGGTGATCGCCAGGAAGACGACGAGCAGCAGCCATCCGAGCGGCAGGGCGAGCGCCCAGTGCCAGCGGCGGCGCGGCCGGGTCGCGGCGACGACGGCGCCCTTAGCTGCGGAAGCGGACATGACGCACCCTCGGGTCGAGCACGGCGTAGAGCATGTCGACCAGGAAGTTGACGACCACGAAGCCCACCGCGATGAATGCCACGGTGCCCTGCACGAGGATCAGGTCGCGGTTGAAGATGCCGCCCAGCAGCAGCCGGCCGACGCCGGGCAAAGCAAAGATCTGCTCCACGATCACCGCGCCGCCGATCAGCCCGCCGATATTGAGACCGAGAATGGTGATCAGGGTGAACGAAGAGGGCCGCAGCGCATGCTGCAGCAGGACCCGCCATTGCGGCAGGCCCTTGGCCCGCGCCAAGAGGATGAAGTCTTCCTTGAGCGTGGTCAGCAGGTCCGAGCGCAGCACGCGCATCAGCACCGTCCACTCGATCAGGCCCAGGGTCAGCGACGGCAGGATCATCGATTCGAAATTGTCCCACAGGCCTTCGGACATCGGCGTGAAGCCGGTCGCCGGCAGGAGGTCGAAGGTCACAGAGAAGAGGTAGATCAGGACGATGCCCAGCATGAAGTTGGGCATTGCGAGAAAACCGAAGGCGGCCGAGGCCGATATGCGATCGAAGATTCCGCCGGGCCGCCGCACCGAGAGCAGCGCCACCGGGATCGCGATCCCCAGCGCGATGACTTGCGCCATAACCATGAGCTGCAGCGACACCGGCAGACGATCGAGGATCGCCTGCACCACGGGCTCGCCGCTGCGGTACGAGCGGCCGAGGTCGCCCGACAGCGCCGAGCCCAGCCAGTCGAAGTAACGCACCAGCATCGGCCGATCGAGGCCGAGATCGGCGCGCAGGCCGGCAATGTCCTCGGGCGTCGCGAGGCTGCCCAGGATCACGATCGCCACGTCACCCGGCAGGATGTTGACGATCATGTAGGTGAGCAAGGTGACGCAGAACAGCACCACCACCAGCCGCACCAACTGGCGCACAAGCCACGGCATCGGAAATGCCTACGCTATCCGATTCGACACCATCGCTACTTGGTGAGCCACGCGCCCTCGACCTGCACCGCGCCGCCACGAAGACCCGGAATGCCGTGCACGTTGGCGCGGGTGATCGCGAAGTCGATGTTGCTGCCGGACCACAGCCAGACCGCATCGTCGTTCAGGATCTTGATGAGGTCGCAGTAGGCTGCCTTGCGCTTGTTCTCATCGAGGCTGGTGCGGCCCACCAACAGCAGCCGGTCGACTTCGGCGTTGTTGTAGCCCGAGAAGTTGATCGGGCTCTTGGAGTGGAAGTTGGCGAACATCTGCGGGTCGACGTCGGCCAGGTCGATGATGCGCCAGCCGGTGACCTGGAAGTCGCGCGTGAGTGCCTCCTTCACCAGCTGCGTCTGGTCGACCGGCTTGATCTCGACGTCGATGCCGGCCTTCTTCATGTCGGCCTGGAAGACCTGCGCTCCCTCGCGGCCGCGCGGCGAGGCGGTGACCGTCATGGTCAGCTTCACGGGCTTGCCGTAGTCCGCGATCAGCTTGCGCGCGGCGGCCGGATCGTACTTCAGCGCCCCGCTATCCTTGCACTCGATCCCCGAGCTCGGCCCATACGGATCGTCGTAGACAGGACGAAGCCCCTGGGTCAGGACGGCGGCGTTGGCCTTGCGGTTCAGGGCCATCGAGACGGCCTGGCGCACGCGCTTGTCGTTCAGGGGTTCGCGCTGGGTGTTGAGCGGAATGACGAGCGCGCCGCTGCCCACCCAGGTCAGCACCCGCAGGTTCTTGTCCTTCTTGGCCTTGACGATGTTCTCGGCGCGATCCTCCCAGATCACCTGAACGTCGCCCTTCACCAGGCTCGCGTAGCGGGCGTCGGAATCCGGCAGCGGCCGCACGGTCACGCGATCGAGATAGGGCTTGTCCTTGTCCCAGTAGTCGGGGTTGCGCTCGGCAACCAGCCGGTCGGCAGCCCGCCATTCCTTGAAGACGAACGGGCCGGTGCCGACGGGATTGCGGTTGTAGTCGGCGCCCTTCTCCTGGGCAGCCTTCACCGAGATGATCAACGTCGTGACCGTGGGCTGCGCCAGCGTCCGCGGCAGGGCGGCATTGGGACCGCGCATCTTGAACACGGCGGTCAGATCGTCCGGCGCCTCGACCTTGTCGATGGCCAGATAGGCTCGACCGGCGAAGCGGTTGGCGGGATCGAGCAGCCGGTTGAAATGGTCGGCCACGGCCTGGGCGGTGAACGGCGTGCCGTCGTGCCATTTCACGTTCGGCCGGATCTTGGCCGTCCAGACGCTGCCATCCTCATTGGGCGTCATCGACAAAGCGAGCGCCGGCAGCAGGTTGCCCTTGTCGTCGAGCCGCATCAGCGTCTCGTAGAAGAGCGACGCCGCGGTCACCGTCGAATTGGAATAGACGCCGGCACGGACCGGATCGAAGCCTTCGAAGTCGCTCTCGACCCCGATCGTCAGGGCGCCACCGCGCACCGGCGTCGAGGCAGGCGCCTGGGCGAAGGCCGGAGCCGCCAGACCGGCAGCGAGCGCCGCCACCAGACCAAATCTGCGTGAAAACAGTGCCATCAAGGCCCTCCCATGGATCGCGCCGTTAACCGGCATCAACTCTATGGGCGGCAGGATAACGCGACGTTCCGCGCAAGCCTAGAGGATTGCGGAGCGCCTGAAGTTTCGCAGGCTACATGCAGTACGCCTGAGCTGCGACGACCGCGTTCAGGCCCTGCATTTCCTGCGGCGACAGGTTCGACGGGTTGAGCAAATTGCCGCTCACGCTTACCGACTGGTTCGACTTGCGCAGGCCGAGGATCGCGTTTGCGCGCTGGTCGGCCGGGATGCGCGCGATGATGCATTGGCACATCTTTTCCGAGGCCGTGACCATGCACTCCTTCATGAGGTCGTCGGCGCGGGAAGCGGACGAAAAGCCCACGGTCAGGGCGAGAGCGGCAAATCCGGCGGCGATGATGCGCATGAGAGTCTCCATGGATGGATCATTCTACACCGGCTCTCAGGTCACCAGCCAGTTCCTCAAGAGGCCGAACAGGCCGGTCAGGAAGAGGATCGTGAGAGCGACGTTGCGGTAGAGCCGCTCGCTGGCGAGGCCGTGGAACAGCCGCCCGCCGGCCCAGGCCCCCAGCACCATGACCGGGAACAGCACGACGGCGCGGACCAGCGCATCAACGCCCGCGACGCCGGTCGCCAGCACGATCACGATGAGCAGGAACTGCGTCAGGAAATAGTAGGTGACGATGTTGGCGCGGTTGACCTGCGGCGGATCGTTGCCCGACAGGAGATAGAGCAGCACCGGCGGCCCGCCGACGCTGGTCGTGGCCATCATCGCGCCCGAGACGGCGCCGACGATCACCGTCGCCACCGTCGACCGCCGGCCGGTGTACTTCCAGCCGGTCCACATCAGCAGCACGAAGGCCACGATCACGGCAGACACCGCGGTCACGATCGTGCTCTTGTCGACGCTGGCCAGCAGCCAGACACCCGCCGGCATGGCCAGGCACGCCGCGAGGCTCATCGGCGTCAGCAGCTTCCAGTCGGCATGCCGGCGGACCTGCGGGAAGAGCTGCAGCGAGACGACGAGTTCGATGGCGACAACGGTCACCACCATCTCCGCCGAGCCGAACAGGATGGCGAAGATTGGCGCCATCAACATGGCCGAGCCGAAGCCCGCAAAGCCGCGCATCAGGCCGGCGATCAGCGTGACGCCCAGCGCGGTCCACAGACCGGTCTCGGCGAACAGGGACTGGATGTAGGGGATCATGAGTGACCGTTGCCCATCTCTTTCACCTCCCCCGTCTGACGGGGGAGGCTGGGAGGGGGAAGGCAACACGAAGATTTCGAATCGGCGAAAGGTTCAGACTCATGGCCTTCCCCCTCCGGCCCTTTGGGCCACCTCCCCGTTTGACGGGGGAGGAATCTGAGTTGAGTCTAGCGCTTCTCCTGCCCCTCGCCCGTCTTGTCGCGCAGGCGGCGCATGCCGCGCAGCCAGCGGTCGCGGTCGAGTTTGCGCACCATGTATTCCTTCACCTCGGGATGCGGCAGGATCAGGAAGCGCTCCTCGTCCATCGCCTCGATCACCGTCTGCGCCACCGCGTCGGTGTTGATCACGCCGTCGACCGAGGCCGCCGTCGCGCCGGCCATGCGCAGCATGTTGGTGTCGACGGCCTGCGGGCAGAGCACGGAGACCCTGATGCCACGGTCGCCGTACTGGATGGACAGATGCTCGGCCAACGCCACGGCCGCGTTCTTGGTGACGCCGTAGGGCGCCGAGCCCATCGAGGCCAGCAGGCCGGCGGCGCTCGCGGTATTGAGCAGATAGCCCTCGCCGCGCTTCAGCATCTGCGGCACCAGCGCCCGCGCGGCATAGACATGCGCCATGACGTGGATCGCCCACGAATCGGCCCAGTCCTTGTCGGTCGCATCCTCGTGTCCGCCGCGGCCGATGCCGGCGTTGGAGAAGAAGATGTCGATCTCGCCGAACTTCTTCTCGGCCTCGGCGATCAGCCGCTTCACCTCGGACTCCTGGCCGATGTCGCCCGCCACCGCGAGGGCGCCGATGTCCTTGGCGACCTTCTCGAGCCGTTCGGCATCCCTGTCCGCCACCACGAGTCCCTTGGCGCCTTCCTTCGCAAAGCGCCGCGCGATCGCCTCGCCGATGCCGCCCGCCGCCCCGGTGACGACGCAGATCTTGCCCTTGACCTTCATGTCAGCCCCACGATTGCTCGATCAGGTCGATGTACTGCGCCTTGGTCGGCTGGCGCGGTGTCGAGAGGTGGCAATGGTCGCCCATCGCGCCATCCGCGATCTTCTCGATCGTGTCCTGCGCCAGGCCCGCTGCACCGAGGCCCTTCGGGATGCCCAGCCGTTCGTTGAGCGCCGAGACCGCGTTGGCCACGCCGTCGGCATTGGCTTCGCTTTCGGGCAGACCCATCACCTGCGCCACGCGCTTGAACTTGTCGCCGACCGCCGGCTCGTTGAAGCGCAGCACCGCCGGCAGATAGATGGCGTTCAGCGTGCCGTGGTGCAGGCGATAACCCTTGAGGCCACCGGTCGGGTGCGAGAGCGCATGCACGGCGCCCAGCCCCTTCTGGAACACCATGGCGCCCTCCATGGCGGCGACCGCCATGTTGTAGCGCGCCTCGCGATCCTGCCCGTCCTTGGTCGCACGCTCGACGTACTTCCAGGCCTTCTCCAGCCCGTCCAGCGCGATCGAATCGGCCGGCGGATTGAAGACGTTGGCGAGGTAGCATTCGATATTGTGGGTGAAGGCGTCCATCCCGGTGCCGGCCGTGAGATGCGGCGGCAGGCTCATCGTAAGCTCGGGGTCGATCAGCGCCAGCCGCGGGATCAGGTGAGGACTGCCGATCGCGAGCTTGCGGCCCGAATCCATGATGATGACGCCACCGCGGCTCACTTCGCTGCCGGTGCCCGACGTCGTCGGGATCGCGACCATGGGCGCCACGGCCGCGGTGATCTTGCCCGCCCCGCCCTCGACGAACGAATAGGCCTGCAATGACGGGCCGGGATGCGTCGCCATCAGCGCGACGGCCTTGGCCAGATCCATCGGCGAGCCGCCGCCGATGGCGATGATGCCGTCGCAGCCTTCCTCCTTGTAGATCTTGAGCGCGTCGCGCATGGCGGCTTCGGTCGGGTTCTCCGGCGTCTCGTCGTAGATCGTGATCGGCATGTTGCCGGGCAGCTGTTCCTTGACCCTGGCCCACAGGCCAGCCGCGATGACACCCTTGTCGGTGACGATCAGCGGGCGGCGCATGCCCATTTGCTGCAATTCGGCCTCCAGGAGCTTCAGCGCGCCGAAGTCGAACTGGATGCGGGTCAGGTAGGTGATCAAGGCCATCCGTGAATTCCTCTCGATTTTGCGCGGAGCCTACGCGAGAAAGTGCGCATGAGCGACACCCTCGTCCTGCGCACCGCGACCGCCGGCGATGCCGCCGCGATCGCCAGCGTGATCGCGGCCTCCTTCGAACAGTATCGCGGCAGGCTCGTGCCGGAATCCGGCGCCTTCCGCGAATCGCCTCAGACCATCGCCGCCGAACTTGGACGGGGCGTCAACGCGATCGTCGCGGAGCGGAACGGCCAGATGCTCGGGTGCGTGCTCGTCGAGGAGATGGAAGGCGACCTCTATTTCGGCCGCCTCTCCGTCGTGCCCGCTGCACGCGGCCAGGGCCTTTCGAAGCGATTGATCGCCGCGGTCGAGGCCGAGGCAGGCCGTCGCGGCCTTTCCGGAGTCCGCCTCGGGGTGCGCATCGTGCTCACGGACAACCAGCGCCTGTTCCAGGCGCTCGGCTACCGCGAGACCTCGCGCGAGGCCCATCCGGGTTTCGAGAATCCGACCTCGATCAACATGCGCAAGCCGCTCCCCTGATCGCCCGGCGGATGAGCGACCAGCGGAATTTTCCCAGCCCGCGCGCCAACGGCGCGACCGATTGACAGTTGAGCAACCGGGCGTGCGGTCTGCTAGTCTCAAGCTCATGAGCAGCCGCACACCCCTCACCGGTCCTTCCGTCTGGCATGGCCAGGACATCAAGAATTCCACGCGCTGGATTCGCACCCTGACGCAAGATGGCGTCGAGGAGCTCGATGCCGCCCTCAAGGGCCTGCGCGGCATGGAATGGTCGGAGATTTCGCGCGAAGATTTCCACCTGCCGACCCTCGACGAGCTGTTCGACGATATCGCCGACGAGCTGGAGAATGGCAGCGGCATCGTGAAACTGCGCGGCATTCCGGTGGACCGCTACAGCGAGGACGACCTACGGCGCCTCTACTTCGCCATCGGCACGCATGTCGGCACCCCGGTGTTCCAGAACCGCACCGGCGAGCTGATGCGCGCCATCCGCGACGAGGGCGCCCATGTCGGTCGCACCTACGGCGAGACCAAGGACGAGAAGGGTTCGACCTTCCTCTCTTCCTACGCCCGCACGCTGACCAACGGCGCGCTGCGCTTCCATACCGACCGCACCGACGTCGTGACCCTGCTGTGCGTGCGTCAGGCGCGCGCCGGCGGCGTCAGCAAGCTTGCCTCGACGCCCGCCATCCACAACGCGATGCTGGAGCGCCGGCCCGACCTGCTCGAGCTGCTCTTCCAGGACTACTGGCGCAGCCGCTTCGGCGAGGAGGGCACCCAGAAGGACGGCGAGGCGACGACGCGCGAGACCGCCTATCCGCTGCCGATCTTCGGCCTGCGCGACGGCAAGTTCACGTCGCACTACTCGCTGACCTTCATCGAAGCCGCGCAGATGGCACCCGGCGTGCCGAAGCTCACCGACGCCCAGCGCGAGGCGATCGACGTGCTGATGAAGACCGCCGAGGAACTCTGCTTCGAGATGACCCTCGAGCCCGGCGATCTCCAGCTCATCAACAGCCACGTCACCTATCACGGCCGCACGCCGTTCGAGGACGACGCCTCGAGCGGCCACGACCGCATGCTGCTGCGCCTCTGGCTCACCATGCGCAACAACCGCCCCCTGCCCCAGGGTCACGAGGTCCTGTGGCAGGAGATCGAGGCCGGCCGTCCCCGCGGCGGCATCCGCCAGGTCGAACTTTAGTCATTGCCTTGGCGCACCACTGCGCGCGGGGTAACCCCCGCGCTCAAGTGGCGCGTCATAAGCGGTCTGACTCCAGGTTCCGGCGGTATCCAGATACCGCAGATCCGGACGCCTCCCTCCGTTTCGACTATTTCGTTTATTTCGGTTATTTCGTTTGCGCCGGTCGACGATATCGCCGGGGCGCAGCTAAATGCGTGCGCGAAGTAGTTGACTAAGAAACCATTTCCCTATAGTTTCCTAGTCAACATATGACATCCTATCTCGAAACCCACCTGGGCTACTGGCTGCGCTTCGTGTCCAACCACGTCTCGCACGCCTTCAGCCTCAAGCTGCAGGCACGCGACGTTACTGTTGCCGAATGGGTCCTGCTGCGCGAGCTGTTCGACCTCGCCGATATCCAGCCCAGCACGCTGGCTGACCGGCTGGGCATGACCCGCGGGGCGATCTCCAAGCTGGCCGACCGGCTGATTGCCAAGGAATTGATCGCGCGCACCGCTTCGACCGAGGACCGGCGCCAGCAGACGCTGTCGTTGACGGACGCCGGCCGCACCTTGGTGCCGAAGCTGGCAGAACTGGCCGACCGCAACGATGCCGAGTTCTTCGGCCATCTGGAACCGGCCGAACGCGCGGCGCTTGAGAACGCGCTGAAGGAGATCGTGCGCCGCCACGATCTCAAGACCATCCCCACCGAGTAGGACTGAGCCATGGACATCGCCGTCATGGAAGAATGCACCCGGGCCTCCCACGAAGAGCGCATCGCCTTCGGCGAGGTCGTCGCCCGCCTCATCGGCGCGGGCGTCGAGCGCTATCACGCCGATCTGGTGCGCGGAGAGACCACCTATTTCATGCCCGACGGCCAGTCCCATCGCGTGACCGCCCAGACAGTCGAGACGCGGCCCGGCCCCGCCTTTTCGGCCGACGGCGTGCTGGCCGCGGTCCGCGCGATCCAGGCCGGGAAGACGAAGTACCTGACCTTCTGCCGCCAGATCATGGCAGCCGGCTGTGTCGGCTACCTCGTCTCGATGCAGGGCCGGCGCGCCGTCTATTATGGCCGCAGCGGCGAGACCTATGTCGAGCCGTTTCCGGCCGCCGCTCCCTAGCGCTTCTGCCGCAGGCGGCCGACGATGCCCGCGGGGAAGAAGTAGACGCAGAGGATGAAGGCCACGCCCAGCCACAGCAGCCAGCGGTCGGGATGGAACAGGTTGGCCAGCAGCGGCACGCCGACCAGCGCCTTGTTGGCGATCGCCAGCAGGTCCTGCAGGTAGTTCTGGGCAAAGACCAGAAGGACCGCGCCGATCACCGCGCCGTACATCGTGCCCATGCCGCCGATCACCACCATCAGCAGGATGTCGACCATGATGTCGAAGCTGAGCGTCGTGTCGGGATTGGTCTGGCTCGACCACAGGGCCAGCAGGGCGCCGGCCAGGGCAGCAGTCGCGGCGGCGATGCAGCTCGCAATGGTGCGGTAGACCACGGTGCGGTAGCCGATCGCCTCGGCGCGGAACGGATTCTCGCGGATTGCCATCAGAACGCTGCCGAACGGCGAGTTCACGATGCGCAGCAGCACCAGGATCAGGCCCAGCGACGCGGCATAGACCAGGTAGTAGTCGAGCAGCCGGCCGTTCAGCCGCACCCCGAACAGCGTGTCTCCGAACGAGAAGGAGCTGCGCAGCACCGCCGGCAGCCGGTAGTTCAGCCCGTCCTCGCCGCCGGTGAGATCGGAGAGCTGGGAGGCCAGGATCGCGAAGGCGCTGGCGACTGCCAGGGTGATCATGGCGAAGAAGATCGTCCGCACGCGCAGGCTGAACAGGCCGATCACCGTGGCGAGCACGATGGCGACGACGAGCCCCGCCACGGTGCCGACGGCGACCGCATCCCACCCTGCCCCCATGCGCGTGAGCGAGATGGCGACGCCGTAGGCGCCGATGCCGAAGAACATCGTGTGGGCGAAGGAGACGATGCCGGTATAGCCCAGCAGCAGGTCGAACGAGGCGGCCAGCACGATGAAGACGCAGATCTTGGCCGCTACGTTCAGCGACTTGGCGCCCGGAAACAGGAAGGGCGCCACCGCGAGGCCGACCAGGATGGCGACCAGCGCCAGCGCCAGCCAGCGGCTGCGCGGCAGGTCGTCGGACAGGATCGAGCGGAGCATGGCTCTACCTCTTCGCCACGGGATAGAGGCCCTGCGGCCGCCACAGCAGGACCAGCGCCATCAGCAGGATGTTGGAGCCCAGCGCCACCTTGGGCGCCAGGAAGCCGATGTAATTGGCCGTGAGCCCGACCAGCAGCGCGCCGACGAAGCAGCCGCCCACCGAGCCCAGCCCGCCGATGATGATCACGATGAACACCAGCACGGCGACCTGCGCCCCGATCGCCGCCGTCACCGTCTCCTGGTAGAGGCCCCACATGGCACCGCCGAGGCCCGCCAGCGCCGAGCCGACGACGAACACGCCGACGAACAGGCGGCGGATGCGATAGCCCAGCGCCTCGACCATCTCGCCGTTCTCGACGCCGGCGCGGATCAGCAGGCCGATCCGGGTGCGGTTCAGCGTCAGCGCCAGGGCGGCGAACACGACAAGACCGACCGCGACGGCCAGCACGCGATACTTCTCGATCGCCACTTCGCCGAACAGGAAAGCACCGCGCAGCGCGGCCGGCCGGCTGAGCGTGATCTGGTCCGGTCCCCAGATCACCTTGAGGAGCTGCTCGGCCACGATCAGACCGCCGGTCGTCACCAGGATCTGCTTCAGGTGCTGGCCATAGACCGGCCGCACGATGATCCGCTCGAAGCCCAGGCCCAGCACGCCGCTCACCACCATGGCCGCCAGCACCGCGGGCCCGATGGCCGCGAGGTTGAGCCAGATCGAATCGGCGGTCATCCAGGGCGCCAGCGCCAGCATGACGCTGGCCGCCACGAAGGCACCCACGGCGATGAAGGCGCCGTGGCCGAAGTTCAGCACGTCCATCAGGCCGAAGGTGAGCGTGAGCCCCGAGGCCATGATGAAGATCATCAGGCCCATCGCCAGGCCTGCGACGGTGAGCGTCACCCAGCTCGCCGGCGACCCGATCAGCGGCAGGGCGCCAATCATCAGCGCCGGGATGAGCAGCAGCGGAAGCCAGTCGCGTTTCATTGGTGCGTGTCCATGCCGAGCCCAAGCAGGTGCTGCTGCAGCGCCGAGTCAGCAGCGAAGGCCGCCATGCTGCCCTGATGCGCCACCTTCCCGTCGTCCATCACGGCGACCGAGTCGCCGAGCTGGCGGGCGAAGGCGAAGTTCTGCTCGACCACCAGCAGGGTCGATTCGCCGTCCTTCAGCTCGCGGAAGGCGTCGATCATGTTGGCGATGATGGCCGGCGCCAGGCCCTTGGTCGGCTCGTCGATCAGCAGCAGGCGGCGCGGCTCGATGATGGCGCGCGCCACCGCCAGCATCTGCTTCTGGCCCCCCGACAGGTGTCCCGCCGGCAGGGTCCAGAACCGCTTCAGCGCCTCGAAGCGCGAAAAGATCCAGTCGAGCCGCTTCTGATCCGGCGGCCCCGACCGCGCCGCCAGCACCAGGTTCTCCTGGACGGTGAGGTCGGCGAAGATCGCCATGCTCTCGGGCACGTAGGCGATGCCGAGACGCGCGATGTCGGGCGTCGGCAGATGGGTGATGTCGCGCCCGTCGAAGCGGACCTCGCCCGCCGCCGCCCGCCACATGCCCATGATCGTGCGCAGGGTCGTGGTCTTCCCCGCCCCGTTGCGGCCGAGAAGCATCGTGAGCCCGCCCTCGGCCACATCGAACTCGACGCCGTGGAGGATGTGGTAGCGGCCAATATGCGTCTGCACGCCCTTGAGACTGAGCAACGCGCTCAAGGCTTTCCTCCCCATTCAAATGGGGAGGTGCCGGCGTCATACGCCGACGGAGGGGTCAGAAGCGCGGCACCGAAGAGGGTGACCCCTCCGGCCCTACGGGCCACCTCCCCATTTGAATGGGGAGGAATGCTTGAAGCACGCTCACGCATCGACCGCGCCTCCAAGATACGCCTCGCGCACGATGTCGGAATTGATGACCTCGGCGGGCTTGCCGTCGGCCACCAGCTTGCCCTGGTGCAGCACGACAATGCGGTCGGACAGCGAGCGCACCACGTCCATCTTGTGCTCGACCAGCAGGATCGTCTTGTCGCCGCGCTTCTTGATGGCAGCGATGATGTCGAGGATCGTCGGCACCTCGTCGATGCTCATGCCCGCGGTCGGCTCGTCGAACATGAAGACATCGGGCTCCAGCGCCAGCAGGATCGCGACCTCGAGCTTTCGCTGGTCGCCGTGCGGCAGGGTCGCTGCGACCGCCTGGGCGCGGTCGGCCAGCGATACGGCGGCGAGATGCGCCATCGCCCGATCGATCAGCTCGCGATGCGTCAGGGTCCGACTGAACAGGTCGTAGCCCTTGCCGCTCTTCACCTGCACCGCCAGCCGCACGTTCTCGAGCGTGCTGAGGTTGGGAAAGAGGTTGGTGAGCTGGAAGGCGCGCCCCAGGCCGAGCCGCGTCCGGCGCGGTGCCGCAAGGTTCGTGATGTCCTCGCCGTTCAGCGTCACCCGGCCGGAGGTGGCCGGGAGCTGCCCGGAGATCAGGTTGAAGTAGGTCGTCTTGCCCGCACCGTTTGGGCCGACGATCGAGGTGAGCGTGCCCTTCTCGAAGGCGCACGACACCCCGTCGACGGCTGCGTGTCCGCCGAAGCGGATGGTGAGGTCTTTGGTCTCGAGCATCGGTTTTATAGGAGCGCGCCACTCCAGTGGCGCATCATGATCATGAGCGCCACTGGAGTGGCGCGCTCCTATAACTCTTAGCGCTTGTTCTTGATCGGCAGCGTCATCTCGCTGGCCGGGATCACGCGCACCAGCTCGAGCAGGTCGACGTTATCGGGCGCATCCTTCTTCATGCGCCAGTGATACATCTCCTGCAGGGCCTGGTGGTCTTCCTTGCGGAAGGTCATCGTGCCCTTGGGCGTCTCGAAGCTCATGCCCTCCATCGCCGCGATCAGCTTCTCGCTGTCCGTCGACTTGGCCTTCTTCACCGCCTCGACCAGCGCGATGGCGGCGCTCATGCCGCCGGCCACGAAGAAGTCCGGCGGCACGCCGTTGTTCTTCTTCTTGTATTCGGTGACCAGCCAGTCGTTCACCGGGTTCTTGGGGAAGCCCCAATAATAGTAGATCGCGCCTTCGAGGCCGGGAAACTGCTTCCAGCCGGCCATCACCGGCAGCAGGTTGCCGCCGGGCGCCATTTCGATGCCGAAGCGCTCGGGCTTGAGGTCCATCAGCTTCGGCAGCGGATGGGCCCCGGCCCACACCACGACCACGACCTTGCGGCCGGGCTTGTCCTTCAGCGCGTCGAAGATGCGCTGCGCCGACGCCGTGAAATCGGTCGTGGCCTGCGGGGCATATTCCTCGTGGACGATCTTGGCCTTGGAGCCGACCGCGGCAAGTGCTGCCTTCACCGCGGCGACGCCGTCCTTGCCGAAGGCATAGTCCTGGGCGAGCGTGGCGATGCTGATGTTCTCGTCCTTCAGGGTCGCGGCGGAGGCCAGCGCGTCCTGGGTGGAGTTGCGCCCGGTGCGGAAGATGTAGCGGTTCCACTTCTCGCCGGTGATCTGGTCGGCCACGGCCGGCTCGACGATTAGCAGCTTCTTGTACTCCTCGGCAATCGGCAGCATGGCGAGCGCGCCCGCCGAACCGGTGGTGCCGACGGCGATGTCGACCTTGTCGTCGCCATAGGCCTGTTCGAGCGCGGCCTTGGCAAGGTCGGGCTTGAACTGGTCGTCCTTCAGGATGACCTGGATCTTGCGGCCATCGACTTCCATCGTGCCCTTGGTGGCGTATTCCAGGCCCAGCATGAAGCCAGCCTCGGTCTGCCGCGCATAGGCTTCGAGGGGACCGGTCTTGCTGTAGATCAGCGCCACCTTGAGCGGCGGCTGCTGGGCGACCGCCGGACCGGCCAGAAGCAGGCCGGTCAGCGCCAGAAACGAACGACGGATCATGAAGTATCTCCCTCCCTGGAGGAGGTCCTTCTAATCCATGATCGCGGCTTGCACCATCGTGCGGAATTGATTCCGCAGCGCCACCCGGTCGGGATCGCTCACCTGGACCATGTAGATGGCGGTCAGCTCGTTCTTCGGGTCGACCCAGAAGAGCGTCCCAGCATTGCCGGCCCAGCCATATTCCCCGACCGATCCTGGCAGGGCCGCCTCGCCGGTCATGGTCCTGACCTCGAAGCCCAGGCCAAAGCCCAATCCCGGCGGCCGGCCCGGCCGCGTCCCGGTATGGTCGGCGGTCATGAAGGCCAGGGTCTGCTTGCCGATCAGGCGCTTGCCGTTCAGCTCGCCGCCATTGGCCAGCATGGCAGCAAAGCGCAGGTAATCCTTCATCGTGGAGGTGAGGCCTCCGCCGCCGGATTCGAACTTCGCGCCATCGTCGACCTTGAAGCGCGGCGTCATCGGCTGCCCGCCGGGACGCGGCCCGGGCTGGGCGGTGCGTTCCACCTTGGCGGCCGGCACCTGGAACTGCGTATCGACCATGCCGAGCGGCTTGAAGATGCGCTCCGACAGCGACTCGCCCAGGGTCTTGCCGTCGATGACCTCGACGAGACGTCCCAGCACGTCGGTCGAAACGCCGTACTCCCATCGGGCGCCGGGCGAGAAGCGCAGCGGCAGGGTCGAGAGCTTGGCCACGAATTCCTGGTTGCTCATCGACCGGTCGCCGATCTTTGCCGCGACATAGGCCTTGTTGACCAGCGAGGCGCCGCGGCCGCCGTAGATCAGGCCGGACGTGTGGCGCAGCAGGTCCTGCACCGTCATCGGCCGCTCCGGATCGGAGAGCAGCAGCGAGTGCGTGCCGTCGGCGGCGGTCTTCTCCTGCGCGACCTTCATCCCGCCGATCTCGGGCAGGAACTTGGCCACCGGATCGCTGACCTGAAGGCGCCCCTCCTCCACCATCTGCAGGACCGCGATGCTGACGATCGGCTTGGTCATCGAATAGATTCGGAAGATCGAATCGGCCTTCATCGGATCGCCCTGCGCGACGTCACGCTTGCCGAGCGTCGAGACCCACGCGACCTTGCCCCGTCGCGCCACCAGCATCACCACGCCCGGCACCAGCCCGTCGTCGACATGCTTCTGCGTCACTGCCTCGATGCGCTTCAACCGAGCCGACGACAGTCCGACATCCTCCGGCTTCGCCGCCATCGGCAGCACCCACTCCTGAGCGTTTGCTCCGACGGCAACCGCGCTCAAAGCCAAAGCAAGTACGATGGTCTTCATGGTTTCCTCGCTGGAGGCGCGCCACTCCAGTGGCGCGACTTTTTCGATATCGTTGGCCCAAACGACCGGCAGCACAAGGGGCTGGCAGTCCCGTCAGGACGTCGCGGCATCTTTCGCGGACGAAGGAGTTCGACCCTCGAGCAACGGACGCTCGCGATGAAACAGGTCGATCACCGCATCCATCACGGCGCGCACGCGCGGCAGCGCGCGCAGGTCGCGATGGACCAGCAGCCATTGGTC
The DNA here is from genome assembly GCF_965227665.1 of Reyranella sp. GTDB lineage: Bacteria > Pseudomonadota > Alphaproteobacteria > Reyranellales > Reyranellaceae > Reyranella. The sequence continues at coordinate 4,771,563 of NZ_OZ245767.1, read as the reverse complement.
GGCGAAGACCTCGGGGATGATGCCGCCGATCCGGCGCAGCAGCGGGTCGGGATCGGCGAGATGGCAGGGCAGCACGGCGAGGCCGGCGCCGGTGCGGGCCGCGTCGTGCAGCACCAGCCAGTTGTTGCCGCGAATCTCCGGACGGCGCCCGCCGCGAAAGTCCAATAACCAGCTTTGCCCCTGCATCCGCAGATGGTCGTCGTCGAAGCCGACCCAGGGTAGCGCCGCCAGCGCCGCCGGGGTGGACCGCTTTACGGGAAAATCGCGCGCGGCATAGACCGCGTAGGCCAGCCGTCCCAGCTTGCGCGCGACGATGCCCCCGACCTCCGGCACCTGCTCGCGGATCAGGAGGTCGGCCTCGCGGCGCGACAGGTTGGCCAGCGTATGGCTCGAAACCACCTCGAATTCGATCTGAGTGAGCTTGCGCCTGAGCTCGGCGGAGTAGCGGGCGATCAGCGCAGCGGTCGCCTCCTCCGCCGAGAGCCGCACCGTGCCGCTCACCGTGTCGCTGAGGCCGGCGCTGCGGCGATGGATCGACTGCGCCGCCTTCTCCATCGCCTCGGTGTCGGCCAGCAGCTCCTCACCCGCGCCGGTGGGCACGAAGCGATCGGGCAGCCGGTCGAACAGGCGCGCGCCGATCTGCTTTTCCAGCGCCTGCACGCGGCGCGACACCGTGGGATGACTGACGCCCAGCGCCTTCGCCGCCGTCGTCAGGGTGCCGCCGCGCGCCAGGGCCAGGAAAATACGGAGATCGTCCCAGTTCTTGTCCATGTTCAGAAATGTACAGTGCGCTTTCCGAAATGTGGACTGACGAATACGGGTGTTCGCCCTAGCATCGCATCATGCACATCGAACCCCGCCTCCTCGTCTTCACCAAGGGCGTGCGTGCCCGCATCGCCGCCACCGTCGCCGTAGGCCTCCTGGGCGTGGGCTGCGGCATCGCGCGGCTCGGTCTGCTCGGCTGGCTGATCGGACAGATCTTCGTCGGGCGGCCGCTGCAGGAACTGGTGTTGCCGATCCTGCTGATCGCCGGGGTGATGGTGCTGCGCGGCGTGGCCGAGCACTGGCGCGCCGTGCTGGCGCACGAGACGGCCGCCCGGGTCCAGAAGGCGCTGCGCCGAACCCTTTACGACAAGGTCGCCTCCCTCGGCCCGGCGACGGTCGGCCGGCAGCGCTCCGGCGGCCTCACGCTGTCCATGATCGACGGCGTCGAGCAGCTCGAAACCTATTTCGGGCAGTTCCTGCCGCAATTCCTGATCGCGCTGCTGACGCCGTTTCTGATCTTCGCCGTGATCTCCTTCATCGACCTGCCGGTGGCGCTGGTCATGCTGGGCTTCGCGCTGGTCGCGCTGTTCGCTCCCGCGCTCTGGCACAAGTGGGACGTGCGCGCCTCGATCGCGCGCATGACGGCCTACAAGTCGTTCGCTGCCGAGTTCCTCGATTCGATCCAGGGCCTGGCGACGCTGAAGGCATTCGGCCAGGGCAAGGCGCGCGCCGACAAGCTCGAAGTCGAGGCGCGCGATCTCTTCCGCCGCACCATGTGGGTGCTCGGCACCAACTCGCTGGCGCGCGGCATCACCGATACCTCGATCGCGGGCGGCGCCGCCGCGGCGCTGATCTACGGCGCCTCACGCGTGGAGTCGGGAGCGATGACGCTCACCGCGCTGCTGGTCATCCTGATGCTGGGCATCGAGATCTTCCGGCCGATGCGCGAGCTGCGCTCGGTGCTGCACCAGGGCATGGTCGGTCTCTCGGCGGCCCAGGGCATCTATCGCATCCTCGACGACACGCCGTCGGTGATCGACCCGGCGCCAGCCCGTCTCGATGGGCTGCTGGCCCCGACGATCGCCTTCGAGGATGTGCGCTTCGCCTATCCCGGCACGCGTCGCACCGTGCACGAGCGGCTGAACTTCACGGCGGCCGCGGGCGAGCGGCTGGGCCTCGTCGGCTCCTCGGGCGGCGGCAAGTCGTCGATCGTGCGCCTGCTGCTGCGCTTCTACGATCCCGATCAGGGCCGCATCCTGCTGGGCGGCCACGATCTGCGCACGCTGTCCTTTGCGCAGATCCGCTCGCTGATCTCGGTGGTGAACCAGGACACATTCCTGTTCCACGGCACCGTCGAGGAGAACATCCGCCTCGGCCGGCCCAGCGCGTCACGTGAAGAGATGGAGGACGCGGCAAGGGCCGCCAACATCCACGACTTCATCGAGAGCCTGCCGCAGGGCTACGCGACGATCATCGGCGAAAAGGGCATCAAGCTCTCCGGCGGCCAGCGTCAGCGGGTGGCCATCGCCCGCGCGCTGCTGCGCGACACGCCGATCCTGGTGCTCGACGAGGCACTTTCCGCCGTCGATGCCGAGAACGAGGCCGTGATCCAGGAAGCGCTCGACCGTCTGATGCAGGGCCGCACGACGCTCATCCTCGCGCACCGCCTGTCGAGCGTCATCGATTGCGACCGCATCCTCGTGCTCGACCGCGGCCATGTCGCCGAACAGGGCAAGCACGCCGCGCTGATGAGCCAGGGCGGCGTCTATGCGCAGCTGATGGCCGAACAGGCGCGCGAGCAGCAGGCCGACGTCACGCTCGATGCGCTCGCGGCACCCCAGCGCGCCGAGACGATCGCCAGCACCTCGGGCGGTGCGCTGAAGCCCGTTACCGAAGGCATCATCAAGGCCGAGGGCCTGACCTGGTATCAGGTCGTGGTGGCGCTGATGAAGGTCATCATGCCCTGGAAGGGCAAGCTCACCGCCACCTTCGTGCTGGGCGTGGCGCGTGTCGTCTCGTTCATCGGCATCGGCGTGCTCTCCGCCCTGATCGTGCTGGCGCTCAAGAACCACGAACCCTATGGCGGCCTGGCCATCGCGCTGGCCGTCCTGGCGCCCGTCTCGGGCATCCTGCACTGGTTCGAATCCTGGCTGGCGCACGACATGGCCTTCCGCCTGCTGGCCGAGATGCGCATCGATGCGTTCCGCAAGCTCGACGCGCTGGCGCCCGCCTATCTGACACGCCGTCGTACCGGCGACCTGATGGCGCTGGCCACCAACGACATCGAGCTGGTCGAGTATTTCTTCGCCCACACGGTGGCGCCGGCCTTCGTGGCCATCCTCATCCCCGCCGCCGTGGTGATCGCGCTGGCCATGACCAGTGGCTGGCTGGCGATCACGCTGGTGCCGTTCCTGCTGGCCGTCGGCCTGAGCCCGTTCCTGATGCGCAAGCGGGTCGACCGGTTAGGCAGCCAGGCGCGCGAAGCCGCCGGCGAGCTCGGCGCCTTTGCCGTCGATTCGGTACAGGGTCTGGGCGAGATCGTGGCCAACCAGCAGGAGCGCGCGCGCGGCGACAAGCTCGACGAGCTGTCGGACCGCCACATCGCGTTGCGCCTGCCCTTCTTCAGCGAGCTCACGATGCAGCACGCGATCCTCGAAGTGCTGACGGGCCTGGGCGGCCTCGCCATCGTCGTGGTCGGCGCCGTCCTCGCCTCGCGCGGCACGCTCGATCCCGGCCTGCTGCCGCTGATGACCATCCTTGCCATGTCGGCCTTCCTGCCAGTCTCGGAGATCGCCCAGATCGGCCGCCAGCTCGCCGACACGCTGGGCGCCACGCGGCGCGTCTATGCGCTGGCCAACGAGCCGATCCCGGTGCGCGACGGCCGTGGCGTGCCCGCCGCACGAGGGGCGGCGGCACTGGCGCTGAAACAGGTGAACTTCACGTATCCCGGCCAGACGCGGCGCGCTTTGTCGGACGTCAGCTTCGCCATCCCCGCCGGCAAGACCGTGGCGCTGGTCGGCACGTCGGGTGCCGGCAAGACCACGACAGCGCAGCTGCTGATGCGCTTCTGGGACCCCGACAGCGGCCGCATCACGCTGAACGGCACGGACCTGCGCGACTACAAGCTCGACGAGCTGCGTGGCCTCGTGGCGCTCGTGGCGCAGGATACCTACCTGTTCAACGACACGCTGCGCGCCAACATCCTGATCGCGCGGCCCGAGGCGACGGAGGCCGAGCTGCTGGCCGCCATCGAGCATGCGTCGCTGGGCGAGCTGGTCGCCACGCTGCCGCAGGGTCTCGACTCAGCCGTCGGCGAGCGCGGCACCAGCCTGAGCGGCGGCCAGCGCCAGCGCGTGGCCATCGCGCGCGCCTTCCTGAAGGACGCCCCGATCCTGATCCTCGACGAGGCGACCTCGCATCTCGACGCGGTGAACGAACAGGCGGTGCGGCGTGCGCTCGACGTGCTGAAGGCCGACCGCACGACCATCGTGATCGCGCATCGTCTGTCGACGGTACGCGATGCCGACCTGATCGTGGTCCTCGACGAGGGCCGCGTTGCGGAAAGTGGAATACACGCCGCGCTGGTTTCGCGCGGCGGTCTCTATGCGCGACTCGTGTCGCGCCAGCTTGCATCGGTCTACGCACCGGCTGCACAGTGAGGAGATGAAGCGACAGCTCCACCTCAACCTCTTCATCCAGAGTCGGGGCCATCACGAAGCTTCGTGGCGGCACCCCGACTCCTCGCCACTCCCGCTGACCGACATCGAGTATTTCCGGGACCTCGCGCAACGCGCCGAGTCTGGCCTTTTCGATTCGATCTTCCTGGCCGATCAGCTGGCACTCGCCGACACCGTGGCGCACGCCGCCAGCACCTGGCTCGAGCCGATCACGGCGCTTGCCGCCATCGCCGGCTCGACGCAGCGCATTGGCCTCATCGCCACGGCCTCGACCACCTACTCCGAGCCGTTCAATCTCGCGCGACAGTTCGGCTCCCTCGACCATATCAGCGGCGGCCGGGTTGGCTGGAACATCGTCACCTCCTGGTTGGCGCCGGCCGCGCGCAACTTCGGCGGCGCGGGCCTGGTGAGCCACGACGAACGCTACGAGCGTGGCGAGGAGTTCGTGCAGGTCGCCAAGGCACTGTGGGACAGCTGGGCCGACGACGCCGTGCTCGACGACCGCGCGAGCGGCCACTATGCGCGGGCCGATCGCATCGCGCCGATCAATCACGAGGGCAAGTATTATCGCGTCGCCGGGCCACTCAACATGCCGCGCGGACCGCAGGGTCGGCCGGTCTTCGTGCAGGCAGGCTCGTCCGATACCGGCCGGCGCTTCGCCGCCCGCCATGCCGAGGCGGTGTTCACCGCACAGATGGAAAAGGGCACCGCGCAGGAATTTTATGCTGACCTGAAGACTCTTGCTGCGGCCGAAGGTCGTCCGTCGGAGCATGTGCTGATCCTGCCCGGCCTCAGCCCCGTGATCGCCTCGACCGAAGCGGAGGCCACGCGGCTCGCCAAGGAGCTGAACGAACTCACCGACCCCGAAGTCGGGCGCAAGCGGCTGAGCGGCCGCTTCGGCGGCCACGATTTCTCGCATCTGCCGCTCGACCGCCCGCTGACGGCCGAGGACTTTCCAGACCCCGGCACCGTCCAGGCCGCCCGGAGCCGCACCGAAGTGATCGTCGGACTGGTCCGGCGAGAGAAGTTCACGCTGCGTCAGCTGCTCGCCTATCTCGCCGGTGCGCGCGGCCATTTCACCACCGCCGGCACGCCCGAACAGATCGCCGACCTGATCGAAGACTGGTTCAACGACGGCGCCGCCGACGGCTTCAACCTCATGCCGCCCCTGCTCCCGTCGATGCTCGACTTTTTCGTGGCCGAAGTCGTGCCGCTCCTCCAGAAGCGCGGGCTGTTCCGCACCGCCTATGAAGGCACGACATTGCGAGATCATTTCGGCCTGCCAAGACCGATGGCGGGAGCCAGCAGGCCGAGTAAGCCGATCCAGGGTTCGCAGGCCGGCGTAAAGTGAGGCTGCCCCCGAGACGCCGCTCCCTCCTGACCGCCGCAGGAGCGGCTTTCCTGCCGATTCCGGCGTCCGCGCAGTCCTCGCTGCCCCAGCGCGCGTTGCGGATCATGGTCGGCTACGCTGCAGGCGGCGGTGCCGACATCGTAGCCCGCACCATTGCGCCCGCCCTCCAGCAACGCACCGGCCGCATCGTCTCGGTCGAGAATCGTTCGGGTGGCGGGGGCCTCACCATGGTCGAATCCCTGAAGAACGCGGCACCTGATGGCTCGATCATCGGAATGCTTCCGAGCACCGTCATGATCCGACGGCTTACGTCGCCTGCGATCAGCCCGATCGATCCCATGCTCGACATCGCGCCCCTCGGCATCATCGGTACGTTCGAGACGGCGTTCTGCGTGTCGCCTTCGATCGGCGTTCGAACAATGGCGGAATACATGCAATGGGCGAAGGACGGTCCGCCCGAGCGTCGTCGTTTCGGCACGGCCGCCCCGGAGACCTTCTCGCAGTATTTTGCCCAGCTGCTGGGACGGCAGTACGACGTTGATCTCGAGCCCGTGCCCTTCCGCGGCACGGGCCCGCTTTCAGCCGATCTCGACGCCGGGCGCATTCCCGCCGGCTGCGGCGGACTTGCATCGTTCGTCCACCAGCATCGCGGTGCCAGGCTCAGGATTCTTGCCACCTCCGGACCGGCGCAAAATCCCGTTCTGCCGGGCGTGCCGACCGTGGTGGAACTGGGCTTCCCCAATCTCCAGCTCATCGACTGGTATGCCTTCTTTTCACCGCCGGCCCTGCCGGCGCCCCTCGTTGCGGCCTGGAACCGCCAACTGACTGTCGCCGTCGAACGCCCCGATGTGCGGGACCAGCTGACACAATATGGCGTAATCGTCGGCGTAACGAAGCCCGACGAATGCTCGGTACGTCTTGCCACGGATCTCATCCGCTGGCGGAGGCTGCTTGACATGCTGGGCATCCGGGTCGCCAATTGACCCACTAGGGAGAATGCCGTGACAGAGCCCCTGAAGGTTTTCTGGCAGCCCGGTTGAACGAGCTGTCTGAGACTCAAAGAGTTTCTATCGGTCCGTGGGATCGACTTCGTCTCCGTGAATGTCCTCGAGGACCCGGCCGGACTGGCCGAGCTCCAGGCGCTGGGCGCACGCTCGGTGCCGGTGCTTTCCCGCGGCACGAACTTCATCTTCGGCCAGAGCACGCGGGAGATCGTGGCCTTCCTCGGCCTGCAGGAGAAATCCGGGCCTGACCTTTCACCCGCAGAGCTCCAGGCGCGTCTCGACAAGTTCATGACCGCGGCGATCGGCCTGCTGCCGCTCATGCCCTACGAGAGGCTGCACATCCACGTGCCGGGCCGACCGCGCAGCTATCGGGCGCTCGCCTTCCATCTCTTTCGGGTGGTCGCTGCCTTCCTCGATGCCGAACGCGGCATGACGCTCGTGCAAGCGGCGTTTCGCGAGGAGCCGGCAGCAGATGCGGACATGCAATCCGTGGCGGCTTACGGCGCGTCGGTGCAGGAGCGATTTCGGAACTGGTGGGCGCAGGGCGATACGGCCGCGACGCGCCAGCTCTCGACCTACTATGGCCCACAGACCCTGCATGAATTGCTGGAACGCACGACCTGGCATTCCGGCCAGCATGTGCGTCAGTGGATGATGCTCCTGGAACGTGAGGGCGTTTCCCATGAACGGCCTTTGGTGGACGCGGACTTCGCGCGATTGCCGATGCCGCGGAACGTCTGGGACGGCTGAGCGCAACCTCGCGGGGCGGGGAGCGTTGTCTGCCACACAAACCCTGACCAACCGGAGGACAACCATGCGCGTCACCAGCCACGCCAACGGCAAGGATCTCGCCAAGGAGATCGCGGCCCTCAAGGCGCAGCTCGAGGAGCTTGCGGGTTCGATGAATGGAACCGGTCAGACGCTCGTCGCGCGCGGCGAGGAGGCCGTCGAGGACACGCTGAAGGCGGCCCGCGAGCTGATCGCCAAGTATGGCGATACCGCCAAGGCGATCGCCGACGACACGGTAGCTCTCAAGAACAAGGCAGCCGATACGCTGGTCGAACAGACGGAAGCCCGCCCGCTGACAACCTTGGCGGCCATCGCCGGCATCGGCTTTCTCGCAGGGTGGCTTTGTCGTCGGCAGTAGCCGGCCGACAACCCGGACGTCTCGGCCAGCTCCGGCGACGACTCCCTCGATGATCGGCCCTCTCCTCCGGGTCGCGGCCAGTTCGGTCGCGGCCCGTTCACTGCGCACGGCAGCCCAGGATGCGATGACCAGCGCCCTTCTCAGCCTGGGCGCTGCGCTCGCCATGGGCGTGGGCTCGATCTTTCTGTCTTTCTCCGCTTACGCATTCCTGGAGAGCCGCCTCGATCCAGCGGGCGCCTCGGCAATTGTCGGGCTCTTCTGGCTCCTGGCCGGCGGCGGCTATTTCGCCGCCACACGGCGCCGTCGCACCTGAACCGGTGTAACCGAGGCCAGCGGCGGCTTCACCGCCAATCGCTCGCTGACCGGCCGATCCTCCGACAGAAGAACCTCCAGCCAACGCAAGGACGGCAGATGCGCCGCGACCGTGCTGATCAGGATCAGCAGCGGAACCGCCACGATCGCGCCCACGGCCCCCCACATCCACCCGAGAAATGCGACGCCGGCAAAGACGGCGACCGTGTTGAGCGCACAGCGGCGACTGACGAAGGCCGGCGTGATCAGCTGTGACTCGATGAAATGGATGGCCGCGAGGATCGCCGGCGCCGCCAGCATGTGCATCAGGTCGTCGTAGGTCAGGAGCGCCACGAACGCCACGAGGCCAATGGCAACCGGCGGACCGATGAAGGGCACGAACGAGGAGAGGCCCACGAGGACGCCCCACAGGATGGGGTTGGGAAAGCCCAACAGCGCGAGCACGATGGTCGAGACCACCGCGACCAGGGAATAGATGACCACCAGCGCGAACAGGTAGGTGCCAACCCGGTCGTTGATGTCGCGCATGACGCGCGCGATCCGCACCCGTGTCGTGAAGTTGATCGGGACCCGCAGGATCTGCCTCTTGTGATCGTTGCGATGCGCGAGGATCATGAAAGACAACACGCCCGCGTAACCGATCTGCAGGAGCACCGCCGGCGTCGTGCTCATCACCTCCGAGAGCAACGACTTGTCTCGAACGACGACCGTCTCCGGCGGCTTACGTTCGGTATTCGCTTGTGCAGGCTGTGCCTGCGTCGCTTGCTCGACCCGGTCCGTGAACTGCTTCACGAAGGCCAGCGATTTGCGCAAACCCTCGAGCTTCCGTTCCAGCGTATAGGTGAGATAAGGGGCCTGTTCCGCCCATGAGGACAGAGCGGGCGCCGAAATAACGAGCAGGCCCGCCACGACCAGGGCGAGCAACGATACCGACGCACCGGCTGCGGCCGTGGGTGGCAGCCGCAGGCGTTCGAAGTTCTTCGCGACCGGCGTCAGGATCAGGGCCATGACGATCGCTGCGGCCGTGGGGATGAGGAAGTCTCGCGCCAGGTAGGCCACGACGCCGACGGCGCAGACCGCCAGAACGATCAGCGGACGCCGTATCGCCGACCCGCCGCGCAAATGGACAGTCGGAACCCTTAGGGCTGAATTCTGGGACACGGAACCTCGCTGATGCGCTGTAACGCCCACTTGCAGCGCGAGTTCCCGCATGTTCCTCCCTGCGGGATGCCGTGTTTGCGCAACGACGCATTCGGCCATTAGGCTCGACGCCGCATGCCGACATACGCTGACACCGTCCCCGTGATGGAGCGCCACCGTTTCGATGTGGCTTCCCTCGATCGCTACTTCCGCGAGAAGCTCGAGGGGTATCGCGGCGGGCTCGAAGTCCGGCAGTTCGACTCCGGCCACTCCAACCCGACCTTCTTCGTCGCCGCCGACATGGCGGACGGTCGCCGCGACTTCGTCCTGCGCAAGAAGCCGCCCGGTCAGCTGGTCGCCTCGGCGCATCAGGTCGACCGCGAGTTCCGCGTGATCTCCGCCCTCGCCGCGACCGACGTGCCCGTGGCGCCGGCCCGGCTGCTGTGCGACGACGACGGCGTCATCGGCCAGATGTTCTACGTCATGGAGGCCGTGCCCGGCCGCATCCTGGTGAACCCGGCGATGCCCGACCAGACACCGGCCGAGCGGACCGCCATCTTTGAATCGATGAACGAGGTGCTGGCCCGTCTGCACAAGGTCGATCCCGCGAAGGTCGGGCTCGGCGACTATGGCCGCAGCGGCCAGTACATCGCCCGCCAGATTTCGCGCTGGAGCCGGCAATATGCCGAGCTCAAGACCGAAGACATTCCGGCCATGGACAAGCTCTCTGCGTGGCTGCCGGCGAACATTCCCGACGATGGCGATCCAACCACCATCGTCCACGGCGACTACCGGCTGGGCAACCTGATCGTCCATCCGACCGAGCCGCGGGTGGTGGCGGTTCTCGACTGGGAGCTGTCGACGCTGGGGCACCCTTTGTGCGACGTCGCCTACAACTGCCTCGGCTATCATCTCGAGGAGCCGCCGCACGGCTTCGCCACGGTCGACTTCGCGACACTGGGGCTTCCCACCGAACAGGAATATGTCGCCGCCTATTGCCGGCGCACCGGGCGCGCGTCGATCCCTGACTGGAACTACTACCTCGCCTTCTCCCTGTTCCGGCTCGCCGCCATAGCCCAGGGCGTCTACCGCCGCGGACTGCAAGGCAACTCGTCCAATCCCGAATCGATCAAGATGAGCAAGTCCGCACGAGAACGGGCCGAGCTCGCATGGAGTCTCGTTTCGTAACAAGAACAAATCCGGAGGAAACAAGAATGACGATCAGGAAGATCGGCCGACGCACTTCGATTCTCATGACCGGCGCGGCGCTGGCGACGCCGCTCGCCGCCAGCGTGCGCGCGCAGCAGACCGGCCTGCCCGACAAGCCACTGAAGATCCTCGTCGGCTTCCCGGCTGGCGGCGGCACCGACGTGATGGCGCGGCTGATCGCCGAGCCGCTGAAGCAGCGCACCGGCCGCAACGTCATCATCGACAACAAGGCCGGCGCCTCCGGCACCATCGCCGTGGGCGACCTGAAGAACGCGCCGACCGACGGCACCACCGTTGCCTACGTCCCCTCGGCGACCATCGTGCAGAAGCTCACCATGCCCGGCGTGCCGTTCGACCCGATGACCGACATCGCGCCGATCACGCTGGCGGGGACGGTCCAGACCGCCTTCTGCGTGTCGCCGACCATCGGCGTCAACAATCTCAAGGAATACATCGAGTGGCTGAAGAAGAACCCGACCCGGGCCTCCTTCGGCACCACGGCGCTGGGTTCCTTCACGCATTTCTTCGGTGTCATGGCCGGCAAGGCCGTCGGTATCCCGCTGGAGCCGGTGCCCTATCGCGGCGCCGCGCCGCTGGTCGCCGACCTGCAGGGCGGTCATATCGCGGCCGGCTGCGGCGGCATCACCGACTTCCTGGAGCATCATCGCGCCGGCAAGGTGAAGGTCATCTTCACGTCCGGCGTGAAGCCCACAACATCGGCGCCCGAAATACCCACGATCAGCCAGCTCGGTTATCCGCAGCTTTCGATCCTCGGCTGGTACGTCTTTTTTGCGCCGCCGAAGACCCCGGCCCCGCTGATCGATGCCTGGGGCAAGGAGCTGAAGGCGGTTCTGGCGATCCCCGAAATCCAGAAGAAGCTGGTCGAGCTGGGGCTCGACGTCGAGACCTCGACGCCGGCCCAGTTCACGGAGCGCATGTCGGCCGACCTCGCACGCTGGAAGACGATCATCGATTCGATCGGCTATAAGCCGCAGGGTTGATCCATCGGAGACGAGTGCATGCCGATCCTCAAGCGGCCCGATGCCGAGATCCATTACGAGGTCCACGGCAGCGGCTTTCCGCTGTTGCTCTACGCGCCCGGCGGCCTGCGCTCGTCGATCGAGTTCTGGGGGCCCGGCGCCGACGGCGCGCCGCGCGCCTGGATGGATCCGCGGATTGCCCTCGCCGACAGGTTCACCGTCATCTCGATGGACCAGCGCAATGCCGGAAAATCGGTGGCCGATGTGAAGCCCGACCATGGCTGGCATACCTTTGCCGCCGATCATCTGGCGCTGATCGACCATCTCGGCTTCGGACGCTTCGCCGTGATGGGTGGCTGCATCGGCGGCAGCTACTGCTTCGAGGCGATCGAACAGGCGCCGGACCGTGTTGCCGCCGCGGTCCTGCAGAACCCGATCGGCCTGTGGGAGAACCGCGACACCTGGGACGAGGCCGTGAAGGGCTACGGCACGACGGTGCGCGCGCGCGATCCGTCTGTAACGGAGGAGACGATCCGGGGCTTCGGCCAGAACATGTTCGGTTCCGATTTCGTTTTCTCCGTCACGCGTGACTTCGTCAGGAACTGCCGGACGCCGCTGCTGCTTCAGCCAGGCACCGACAAGCCACATCCCGCCCCAACCAGCGACGAGATCGCGGCGCTGGCGCCCAACATCGCCGTCCAGAAGGCCTGGCGGGGACCGCAGTTCCTGCAGGAGTCGATTGACCGCGTCCGCACGTTTCTGGAAAAGAACACACGATGATCAAGAAGTTCACGATCCTTTTCGCGACCCTGCTTGCGACGACCGCGACAGCAGAGGCCCAGGAAGTCTGGGGCGCCGTGGCCACCGACAACGAGCGTCTGTTCGGCGTTGCGGTCGGCATGGCAACGCGCGAGGCCGCCGAGACTTCGGCGTTGGCCGAATGCGGGCCGCTGGAGTGCAGGATCCGGATGGCGGCGCCGCAGCGCTGTGTGGCCTACGCCCATAGCGACAACGGGCAGGCCTCCGGTTACGGCGCAGCTCCCTCGAAACAGGAAGCAGAACAGTCCGCCTGGAACGAGTGCAACGCGCGCGTCCCCAGCAACTCCTGCACCATCCGCAGCGCACGCTGCTTCGAATAGACGGCCGGGCCGTCCGGTTCTGGGGAGATCAGCGCAGCCCAACCGGTCCCGACTGTTCGTCGAGCCATTTCCGCGCCTCGTGGAGATTCTGGAAAACCTTCACGACGCGCTTGCCGTCGGTCAGTTTCGCGAAGACCTCGGCGTTCTCGGCCGCCTGGCCGGGGCTGACGACGAAGGCCAAGGGGCCGCGCGGTCTGTCATCGCTTTGCGCCAGGACGAGATTGGCCATCGCCTGGGCTCCCGCCTTGTCCATCGGGGTGGTAGGCGACGCAATGTCGATCAGCTTGCGATAGTGAAGCACATCGCTGGCCAGGAACTGGATCACTGCGTCACGAACGTCGTCTGCGGTGAACGTGCCGCGGACGACGGCGGTCACCAGCCGGTTGGGATGGAACACATCGACATGGATCGGCATGGATTAGGGTCTCGGCTGCCCACATTCCACCGCATCCGTGCGGCAGGATTGCGCGCTTAACATGCCCGGTCGGTCGTGAAAACAGGAGTTAAGTGGTGGAGAAGATCGCCGTCATCGTCGTCGTGGCCCTGGTGGCCGGTGCGGCCCTCTACCTGTTCGCCCGGAATGTCTCGTCGCGGCAACGGTTGGTGCGTTCGGCAGCGGCCACGCTAGCCGGCGCCCTTGCCGCCGCCGGCGCGGTCTACGGGCTCGAGGCCCTGACCGGCGACGATACCCAGATGGTGGACAATGCGATGACCGAAGCGCGCACATTGCCGCTCGTCGGGCTGGTGCTGGCCGACGTGCCCGATTCCGAGGCACGCCTGCGCGCCTCGCTGAAGGAAGAGATGCGCAGCCCGACGACTCAGGGAGCGCCACGGCCTCTGGTGCTGATGAGCGAACTGCGCGCCAAGTATATCGTGCCGGCGCTGCGCGCAGCCGACGCCGCGGACGCGGAAGGCGTGCTGGCCGCCCGCATCGCCCTGATGCGGCACCTGCGGGGCACCAATGTCGCGGCCTGCCGCGAACTGGCACTGATCGGGATCCAGCATGGCGACCGGCTCGACCCGCAGGGCCAGCAATTGATGCGCAACATGCTGACGGCGATGGAGAAAGCCTATCGTACCGGTCGCGCCGCGATGAATTCGGGCGCCGCACTGCCGCCGGTCCCCAACGACACCGAGGCGCAGGCACTCCTCGTCGAGGCGGGACTGACGCCGGCGGATTTCGAGAAGCTGCAGAACCTGGCGAAACTCTCGGGCGAGGAGGCCTGCGAATTGGGCATTCGCCTGAACGCCACGCCGTCCAAACTGCCGCCGGACAGGGCCGGCGGACTGGCGCGCTATCTGGCGGCGGCGCAGTAGCAGACCGCCCTACGCTACCAGCGGCGCCACGACCGCCTTCAATAATGCCGCGGCGTCCTGCGGCGACAGGCGGACCTGAAGGCCGCGCTGGCCACCGTTGAGATAGACCAGTTCGTGCGCGACGGCCTCGGCCTCGATGGCGGTGCGCACGGACCGCATCTGGCCGAACGGGCTGATGCCTCCGACCTTGTAGCCGGTCATCCGCTCGGCATCGGCGGGCTTCATCATCTCGGCCGACTTGCCCTTGAAGGCGGCGGCCAGCTTCTTCATCGAGACCTCCCGATCGGAGGGCACGATCACGCAGGCAGGCTTGCCGTCGACCGCAGTCATCAGCGTTTTGAGCACCCGCTTGGGCTCCTCGCCCAGCGCCTCGGCGGCCTGCAGCCCGACCTTGTCGGCATCGGGATCGTAGTCGTAGGTGTGGACCGTGAAGGCGACCTTCGCCTGCTCCAGCGCCCTGGTGGCGCGCGTGACCTTCGACATCCCGGCTCCTCGCTCCGAGGAACAGGATAGCGCCGCCGTCGCTCAGTTTCCCTTCAGAATTTTCGCCGTGGCGTCGGCGAAGACCTGGCATCCCAGAACGATGTCGGCGTCATGGGTGTTCTCGGTGAAATGATGCGAGATGCCGCCGATCGAGGGCACGAACATCATCGCCGCGGGCATCTTGAGCCCGATAACCTGCGCATCGTGTCCCGCGCCTGACGGCATGCGCACGTGCTTGTCCGGTGCATGGATCGAAGCCGACTCCTCGATCGCCTCCAGGAAGCGCTCGTCCATCAGCAGCGGCTGGGTGCGCGAGAGGTTGACGCACTCGACGGTGCAGGGGCTGTTCCTCTGGTGATCGGCCACGATCTCCATCAGCTTCGCCTCGAAGGCCTGAAGGACCTTCTGGTCGGCGTCACGGAACTGCAGGATCATCTCGGCCCGGCCGGGCACGATCGCCGGCGCACCCGGCTCCAGCACCATCTTGCCGACGGTCCAGACGCTGCGCGGCCCGGCCACAGCAGGGAACTTGTCCATCACGTCGTTGTAGAGCCGCATCATGGCCACGCCGGCATCCTTGCGGATCGGCATGGGAGTCGTGCCGGCATGGTTCTGGATGCCGCTGAAGGTCAGGCGGAACTGCATGATGCCGACGATCGCCGTCACGATGCCGATGTGCTTCTCGCCCGCTTCCAGCAGGCCGCCCTGCTCGATATGGGCTTCGAGATAACCGCGATAGCGGCCCTCCTCGAGATGCTCGCGCGGCACGCCCTCGAGACCGGCCGCCTTCAGCGCCTCGCGCATCGGCGTGCCCTCGTCGCGGTGCTTGGCCTTGTCGATGTCGGCCTCGGAGAAGATGCCGATAAAGGACCGGCTGCCGGTCATCTGGCCCCAATGCCCCTCCTCGTCCGCCCAGGAGGCGACGTCGACGGCGAGATGGGCCGTCTCGGGATCCTCCGCCAGCGCCCGCGCCACTTCGAGCCCGTAGATCACGCCCATCACGCCGTCGAGCCAGCCGCCGCGCGGCTGGGTGTCCGAATGCGAGCCGATCAGGATGCGCGGACCGGTCTTGGGGCTCTTGCCGATCACCGTGCCGATGCCGTCGATCACCGGCTCCAGGCCCGCTTCCTTCATGCGCGCCGCGAGCCAATGCCGGCTCTCGACGTCCTGAGGTGAGAGATGCGGCCGGTGCACGCCGGTCTGGTAACGGCCGAAATCGGCAATGCGCCGGAGGTCGCCGAGCAGTCGTTCACCGTTGATCGTGGGCATATCAGTTCTCCTCCACCTCATCCCGAGGAGCGGCGCCCTGGGCCGCGTCTCGAAGGATGGGAACCCGCACCAAGTCTGTCGCCCATCCTTCGAGACGCATCGCGACGCGATGCTCCTCAGGATGAGGGTTTACTGTCCTGACCATCAGTTCAAATGCGCCGCCACCCAGGCGGCCAGGGAAAGCAGCCGGTCGTCGGCATGACGCAGGCCGACAAGCTGGACACCGAGCGGCAGGCCCCGCGGGCCGGTGCCAGCGGGCAGGGTCACGCACGGCGTGCCCGCGAGCGTCCAGATCGAGTTGAAGACCGGATCGCCGGTGGACGCCAACCCCTTGGGTGCCTCGCCCGGCGCACTGGGCGTCAAGAGCAGGTCGACCTTCTCGAACAGCGAATCGACATGGGCCTTGAAAGCCGTGGCCTTGCGCTGGGCGGCGACATAGCGATCGAAGGAGACGGCAAGCCCGCGCTTCATCGGGCCGTTCATCAGCTCGTCGCTCACCTTGTCAGGATTGCGCAGCCGCTCGTCGGCGTAATTGCGCACACTCTCGAAGCCGGTGATGGCGGCATGGTCGTCAATGATGTCGGCGAAGGCAGCTGCAAAAGCCACGTCGATCACCGACGCCCCCTTGTCGGAGAGCCGGGTTGCGGTCTCCTCGATCAGGGCCTTGGTCTCGGGTTCGGCCTTGTCCCAGACCGGAGAACGGCAGATGCCGATGCGCGGGCGGCCGATCTCCCGGTCGATGCGGACCGGCGGCAGCTTCAGCACGGCGGCGCGGAACAGCGCGATGTCGTCGAGCGTGCGCGCCATCAGGCCCAGCGTATCGACCGAATGGCACTGCATCTTGATGCCGACGCGGCTGAAGTCGCCGAAGGTCGGCTTGTACCCCACCACGCCGCAGTACGCGGCCGGCCGGATGACCGAACCGCCGGTCTGTGTCCCGAAGGCCAGCGGCACATGGCCATCGGCCACCGCTGCGGCGGACCCCGATGAGGAACCGCCGGGGCTATACTCAGAATCGTGCGGGTTCGTGGTGGCGCCGGCGTGCCGATTGGCGAACTCCGTGGTCACCGTCTTGCCCATGATGACGGCATTGGCCGTCCGGCAGAGCGCCACGCAGGCCGCGTCACCGAACGGCACCTTGCCCTCGAAGATCGGCGAGTTGTGACCGGTCGGCATGTCGTAGGTGTCGATGATGTCCTTGACGCCGACCGGGATGCCGCGCAGCAGCCCGCCGCTGGTCGCATCGGCGGCCTTCGCCTGGGACAGCGCCTGGTCGGGATCGAGATGGGCCCAGGCCTTCACACGCTGGGCGATGCGGTTGAGATAGCCGCGCACCAGCTTCTCGGAGGTCAGGGTGCCGGCCTCGATGGCGGCCACGGCTTCGACAGCGGTGATATCCTTCATGACAGGACGCTCCGCGCCCAGGCGGCGATATCGAGCAAGCCCTGGTCCTCATGCTGGCGGCCGACCAGTTGCACGCCGACCGGCAGGCCTGTCGGCCCCTTGGTCAACGGCAAGGTCACGCAGGGCATCCAGAGATAGGTCCAGAGCAGGTTGAAGGTTGCCTCCCCGGTATGTCCGAGACCGAGCGGGGCCTCGCCCTTGGCCGGGGCCGTCAGGATGACGTCGATCTCATCGAACAGCGCGTCGACGGCGGCGCGCCCGGTTTCGCCTAGCTTGCGGGCAGCGACCCAGGTCGCATAGTCGATCTTCGAGCCGGCCTCGAGCTTGTCCTTCTTCAGGCTCTCGCTCAGCAGACCGGGAAAGCGCCGCGCCTCGTCGGCATGGGCGCGCGGCCCGTCGAAGGCCGACAGGGTCTTCTGCCCCTGGGTCATGTCGCGCACCGGCGGCGGCAGTTCGATTTCCGTCACCTCGGCACCCGCCTTGGCAAAGGCCGCCGCCGCGTCGTGCACGGCCTGGGTGCCTTCGGGCGAAAGCTCGTCGCGATGATGGGTGAAGGCGACCGCGATCCTCGGCAGCCGGCCGAGCCTGGCGACCGGCACGAAGGGAATCGCCATCAGGGCCGCGCGAAACAGGGCGATGTCCTCGACGCTGCGCGCATAAGCGCCGATCGTATCGAGCCATTCGGTATTGGCCTTCATGCCGGCCGGCGCGAAGTGGCCGTAGCTCGGCTTGTAGCCCACGATGCCGCAGAACGCAGCGGGACGGATCACGGAGCCGCCGGTCTGCGTGCCGGTGCCGAGCACGCTCTGGAAGTCTGCGACGGCCGCGGCCGATCCCGAGGAAGAGCCGCCCGGCGTATGCGCAGGATTGTGCGGGTTCTTCGTCGGGCCGGGATGGCGATTGGCGAACTCTGTTGTCACCGTCTTGCCGAGCAGGATGGCGCCGGCATCGCGCGCCAGCGCCACGGTCGCGGCATCGGCCAGCGGCTGGTGCGTACGATAGATCGGCGAGCCGTAGGTGGTGGGCTGATCGAAGGAATCGATGATGTCCTTTACGCCCATAGGGATGCCGTGCAGCAGCCCCTTGCGTGGTCCGCGATCGAGCACTCTGGCAGTTTGCAGGGCAGCCTCGCGCGCGAGATGCGACCAGGCGAGCACGTCGGCGTCGCGCTCGTCGATGCGGTCGAGGTGATCGCGCACGATCGCCTCGGCGGTGGCCGCTCCGGCGTCCAGTCGTTGCGCGAGTTCGGTGGCGGTGAGCGTGTTCAGCGCGGCCATGATCGTCAGCAAAACAGCAAGAAGCATGCCGCGTCCAGCGCGGCGCACGGTGGCTCGCTTCGTGCTTCGCCCAACGGAACCACGGAGGTCTCGCATGCTCACCCGTCGCGCCGCGCTTCTCGCCGGCACCGCCTTTCCCTTCATCGCCGCGAGTTCGGCCAAGGCGCAGCAACCTTCAACTCTGCGCATCGCCATGACCCTCGCCGACATTCCGGCGACCGACGGCGCACCCGACCAGGGTACCGAAGGCATCCGTTTCATGGGCTACACGATGTACGACCCGCTGGTCGCCTGGGACCTGTCCTCGGCGACGGCGCCGGCGAAACTGGTGCCCGGGCTGGCGACCAAGTGGTACCAGGACCCGGCCGATCCCACGAAATGGATCTTCGAACTGCGCCAGGGCGTGAAGTTCCACGACGGATCGGACTTCAATGCCGACGCGGTGATCTTCAGCATCGACCGCGCGCTCAACGACAAGTCGCCGGTCTTCGACCGTGTCGGACGCAGCGTGCTGCTGGCGGCTCTCTGGCCGCTGGTCGGCTACCGCAAGATCGACGACTACAAGGTCGAGCTTCAGACCAAGGGTGTCGACACGATCATGCCGTCGTTGCTCAACCGCTTTCCGATTTCCAGTCCGGCGAATTTCGAGAAGGTCGGCCGGGACTGGCAGGCCTATCGCAAGTCGCCCTCGGGCACCGGCCCCTGGAAGATGAAGTCGTGGACGCCGCGCGAGCGCGCCGAGCTCGAGCGCAACAACGACTATTGGAACAAGGAGCGACTCCCGAAGAGCGAGCGCATGGTGCTGCTGCCGATCCCAGACGTCTCCACCCGCACCGCCGCACTCCTCTCGGGCCGGGTCGACTGGATCGAGGCACCCGCGCCCGATTCGCTCGACAAGCTGCGTGCCGGCGGCTGCAAGATCGAGACGAACGCCATCCCGCATATGTGGCCCTATACACTGAGCATGCTGCCGGGCGCGCCGACCGCCGACATCCGCGTGCGCAAGGCGCTGAACCTCGCGGTCGATCGCGACGCGATGGTGAAGCTGTTGAACGGCCTCGCCGCTCCCGCCGTCGGCTGCGTGCCGGCCGACCATCCCTGGTTCGGCAATCCGACTTTCAAGATCCGCTACGATCCGACGGAAGCCAAGAAGCTGCTGGCCGAGGCGGGCTACGGTCCGCAGAAGAAGCTCAAGATGAAGGTCGCGATTTCGACCTCCGGCTCGGGCCAGATGTATCCGCTGATCATGAACGAATTCATCCAGCAGCAGTTCGCCGAAGTGGGTGTCGAACTCGAGTTCCAGGTGATGGACTGGAACGCGCTCCTGAACTTCATGCGCCAGGGCGCCAAGGCGCCGGAGGCCGCTTCGTTCAGCGCCATCAACGTGAGCTGGAACACGATGGACCCGCACAACGCCTTCATGCGCTTCGTCGACAGCCAGCAGGTCCCACCCAAGGGCTCGAACTGGGGCTACATCAACGATCCGGAGTTCGACAAGCTCGCCGCCGAGGCACGGAGCACGTCCGACCCGGCGGAACTCGACAAGGTGCTGGCGAAGATCAACACCCGCATGGTCGACGAAGCCGTGTTCGTCTGGTTCGTGCACGACGTCTGGCCGAACGCGATCTCGTCCAAGGTGAAGGGCTACGTCCATCCCAAGAGCTGGTACGTCGACTTCTCGCCCGTAACCGTTGGCTAAGCCGGCTTTCGCTGCGACCAGCCGATATAGAGGCCGGCGCCGACGATGATGGCGGCGCCGACCCAGCCCAGGAAATCGGGAAAGTCACCGAAGAAGAGATAGCCGACGACCACCGAGCCAATGAGCTGCATGTATTGGAACGGCGCCACGATGTTGGCCGGCGCATAGGCCAGCGCCCTGGCGACGAAATAGTGGCCCATGGCACCGAGCACGCCGAGGCTGCAGAAGAAGATGATGTCGCGAGCGCCGTGCGGCGTCTTCCACACGAACGGCAGGACCAGCAGCATGCCGAAGCTGCCGACGATCGAGCTGTAGATGGCCGAGGTCTCGGGCGTGTCGATGGCGGAGATGAGGCGAGTCAGCACCTGGTAGACCGCGTAGCAACACGCGCTCAGCAGCGAGAGCAATGCCGCCCACTGGAAAACCGCGCTGCCCGGCTGGATCAGGATCAGCATGCCCACGAAGCCCACCAGGAGCGCCCCGATATGGCTGCGCGCGGCCCGCTCGCCCAGCACGAGCCAGGCCAGCGGCAGCACCAGCAGCGGCGCCATCATGGTGATCGCCGCCGCCTTGCCGAGCGGGATGTAGACGATGGCGAGGAAGCTCGCGACATTCGAGGTGAACAACATCAGCGAGCGCGCGAGCTGCGTGCCGATCCGGCGGGTGCGCAGCATGCCAAGCCCGAAACGGGGCACGAAGAAGATCAGCATGAACACGATGTGGCCAAAGGCCCGCGCCCACGAGATCTGCAGCGTGTTGTAGTCGGCGCCGAGAAACTTCGCGAAGCCGCTCATGATCGGAAACAAGACGCCGGCACCGCACATGAAGAGGATGCCTGCCAGGATACGCTGACCGGCGCGCGCTGGCTGGGGAGCCGGTTGCTTCAATGCCCCGGCTTCGCGGCCTGCAGCGCCTCCCAGACGCGCGACGGCGTGGCGGGCATTTCGAGACGTTCCACGCCGGCCGGACGGAGCGCGTCCAGGACCGCCGCCATCACCGTCTGCGGCGCGCCGATGCACCCCGCCTGACCGGAGCCCTTGACGCCGAGGGGATTGGCATCGGTCGGCCGCTCCACCAGTTCGATGTCGAAGAAGGGCAGGTCGGTCGCGCGCGGCAGTGCATAATCCATCAGCGAGCCGCTGAGCAGCTGACCGGATTGCGGATCGTAGACCGTGTGCTCCAGAAGGGCCTGGCCAATGCCCTGCGCGAGGCCGCCCTGCACCTGCCCCTCGGTCAGCATGGGGTTGATCAGGTGGCCATAATCGTCGACCGCGGTGTAGCGCAGCAGGTCGATGGCGCCGGTTTCGGGATCGATCTCGACCTCGGCGACATGACAGCCGCTCGGGAAGGTGAAGACGTCGGTGATGTTCAAGACATGCTCGCCGAGCCCGGGCGACATGCCCTCGGGCAGGTTCGCCGCCTCCTGCGCGCTGCCGGCCAGCGTCGCGAGATCGATGGCACGATCGCTGTCGCGCACCGTGAAGTGTCCCTGGTCGTACTCGAGCTCATGCTCGCTGGCTTGCAAGAGATGGGCCGCCAGCCGGCGCGCTTTGGACAGAGCAGCTTCCATGGCCTTGACCAGTGCCGCGCCACCCATGTGCATCGAGCGCGCGCCGCCATGGCCCGCCCCGCTCTTGACGGCGCGCGTATCGGCCTGGACATAGCGGAAAGCCTCGATGGGCAGGCCGAGATGCCGCGACGCGATCTGGGCGAACGACGTCTCATGTCCCTGCCCGTTCGATTCGGTGCCGACCGCGATCGTCACGCCGCCATCCGGCTCGAAACGCACCTCGGCGCCTTCGTTCGGCGCGCCGCGCGACGTTTCGAGGAAGCAGGCGACGCCGAGGCCGCGCAAACGGCCTCGCGCCCGGGACTCAGCGCGCCGCGCCTCGAACCCCGGCCAACGCGTCACGGCGGCATCGAGGTTGGCCACGAAGCCGCCGGAGTCGATCGCCATGCCCATCGCAGTCCTGTGCGGAAACGAGGCGATCAGGTTCTGCCGGCGCAGGTCCGCCGGATCGCGGCCGAGCACCCGCGCCGCCGCCTCGATGGCGCGCTCGACGATGTAGTTGGCTTCGGGCTTGCCCGCGCCGCGATAGGCGTCGACCGGCACTGTGTTGGTGAGGGCGCCACGCACGTCGACGGCGATCGCTGGTATGTCGTAGACGCCGCCCTGCGCTGTCGAGGCGGCGACCACCGACGCGCCGGGTCCGTTCCCGGACAGGTAGGCACCGAGATTGGCGACCATGGCCACGTCGAGGGCAAGAATGCGGCCGGTCGCGTCGAGCGCCATCCGCACCGTCGCCTCGATGTCACGGCCTTGGGCGCCCATCACGAAATCTTCCGCGCGATCGGCCAGCCAGCGCACCGGGCGCTTCAGGCGGCGCGCTGCCCACAGAAGCAAAATCCATTCGGGATAGAGGAAATTCTTCATCCCGAAGCCGCCGCCGACATCGGGGGCGTGGAGCTGGATCCGCTCGGGCGGCACCTTGAAGATGAACTCGGCGAGCTGGCGGCGGATGCCATGCAACCCCTGTCCCGTCAGTTCGAGGTCCATCGTGTCGGTCGCCGCATCGTAGCGCGCGATTCCGGTGCGCGGCTCGAGCGGTACGACGATGACACGATTGTTCGTCACGTCGAGCTCGACGATGTGCGCGGCGTCCTTCATCGCCGCGGCGACGGCGGCGTGGTCGCCGCGCCGCACGTGATAGACGAGGTTGCCCGGCGCTTCGTCCCACAAGGAAGGCGCGCCCTCTACCAACGCCGCACGGCCATCGACGACCGACGGCAGCGGCTCGTAGGCGACCTCGATCCGCTCCGCCGCTTCGCGAGCGATCTCGGCGCTATCGGCCACGACGAAGCAGACCGGATCGCCGACATGGCGGACGCGGCCCGCCGCCAGCGCCGGCCGCGGCGGCACGATCAAGGGCGTCACGGCGGCAAGGCAGGGCATGTGACCCAACCCGTCGTCGGCGAGGTCGTCGGCCGTCGCGACGAGATGCACGCCCGCCATCGAGACCGCTGGCGAAACGTCGAGAGAAGCGATCAGGGCGTGGGCATGCGGCGAGCGCAGCACGTAGCCATGCAACGCCGCAGGCTCGGAAATGTCGTCGACATACCGGCCGCGACCGGTGAGGAACCGTGCGTCCTCGAGGCGCCGTATCGATCTCGTGTCCTGGCTTCCATCCGCCACGTGGTCTCTCCCGAACCGTTCGCTTGCAACGACCATACACCATTGACGGAGCACGACGACGGGCGGAGGCTGCCGCCCTCCCACCCAAACACCACGCTTCGGAGGAAGCCCATGATCGATCTGCACTACTGGCCGACGCCCAACGGCAAGAAGGTCACCATCCTGCTCGAGGAGTGCGGCCTGCCCTACAGGATCGTGCCGGTGAACATCGGACGGGGCGACCAGTTCACCGATGCCTTCCTGGAGATGAATCCCAATCACCGCATGCCGGTGATGGTCGACAACGCTCCCACGGACGGAGGCAAGCCCCTGGTCGTCTTCGAGTCCGGCGCGATCATGATGTACATCGCCGAGAAGGCCGGGAAATTCTATCCGCAGGACCTCCGAACCAAGCACGAAGTGAACGAATGGCTGATCTGGCAGATGGCCAACCAGGGACCGAAGAGTGGCGAGTGCGGCCATTTCCGCAGGCTCGACCAGGCCAAGGAAGGTGACCAGACCTACGCCATCACACGCTTCACCGACGAGGTGAACCGTCTGTACGGCGTGCTGAACAACCGCCTCTACAAGCACCGGTACCTCGCGGGCGACCAGTACACGATCGCCGACATGATCTGCTATCCGTGGACCGTGAACTGGAAGTTCCAGGGTCAGGACATCGAGGAATTTCCGCACTTCAAGCGCTGGTTCGAAGAGCTGGGCGCACGTCCCGCCGTCCAGAAGGGCATGGCGGTCGGCGCCGATCTTTCGGTCGACCGCGAGAAGCTGCCGCCCGAAGAGCAGGAGCGTCTGCGCAAGCTGCTTTACAATCAGCGTGCCCGGCCGGTACCCGCCGCCTGACTACCGGCGCTGCTCGCTGGAGAGAGGCGGCGCCACCTCCTCCAGCGACTTACCCTCTGCCGCGATGCCGAGCTTCAGGGTCACGAGAGAGGCTGCGATCATCAGCGCGGCGCCCAGAAGGTAGCCCCACATGATCTCGGTCGAGCTGCCGCCGGCGATCAGTACCCCGAACAGCCACGGGCCGCCGACTCCGCCGATCAACGTGCCGAAAGCATAGAACAAGGCGATGGTAAGCGCCCTGATCTCGAGCGGGAAGCACTCGCCGACCGTGAGATAGGCCGCACTCGCTGCCGCCGAGGCGAAGAAGAAGACGACGCTCCACATGGCCGTCTGGGTCGTGGCGTCGAGATGGCCGGCATCGAACATCCAGCCCGTGACCGCTAGTAGGACACCCGAGACGGCGTATGTGGCCGTGATCATCTGCCGGCGGCCGAGCGTGTCGAAGAGCCGCCCCAGCACCAGCGGCCCCAGGAAGTTGCCGATGGCGAAGGGCAGGATGTAGAGGCCGACCTTGTCGCCCGGCACATTGTAGAAGTTGGTCAGGATCAGCGCGTAGGTGAAGAAGATCGCGTTGTAGACGAAGGCCTGCGAGGCCATCAGCACCAAGCCGAGGATCGTGCGACTGCGATAGTGCCTGAGCAGGGTTCGTGCGACGGAGACCATCGTCGTCTTGTGCGGATCGCCGAGCGTCAGCCACTGCGTCACCGGCTCCAGCTTGCGGCCGGTGTCGGCCTCGACACGGGCCTCGATCTCCTCGACGACTCCCTCCGCCTCGCGCGGCTTGCCATGGATCATCAGCCAGCGCGGGCTCTCCGGCAGGAAGCGACGCAGGTAGAGAATGACCAGGCCCAGTACGGCGCCGCTGCCGAAGGCGACGCGCCAGCCCATGTCGGGGTCGAGAACGTTGGGATCGAGCAGCCAGACCGACAGCAGCGCGCCGCCGGCCGCGCCGAGCCAGAAGCTGCCGTTGATGGCGAGATCGATGCGGCCGCGCAGGCGCGCTGGAATCAATTCCTGGATCGCCGAATTGATCGCCGAATACTCGCCACCGATTCCCGCGCCGGTCAGGAAGCGGAACAACAGGAAACTGTAGAAGTCCCAGGAGAAGGCTGTCGCCGCCGTGGCGACCAGGTAGACGCCCAAGGTGATGTTGAACAGCTTCTTGCGGCCAAGCCGGTCGGTGAGATGCCCGAAGAAGAGGGACCCCAGTACCGCACCTGCGAGATAGGCGCTGCCCGTCAGACCGACCTGTTCTGCCGTCAGTTGCAGGCGCGGGCTGGTCTGCAAGGCCGCTGCCACGGACCCCGCCAAGGTGACTTCCAGTCCGTCGAGAATCCAGGTGATGCCGAGCGCGACGACAACCAGCCGATGGAATCGGCTCCAGGGGAGACGGTCGAGACGGGCGGGAACATCGGTGCGCACAGGCGATGCAACGCATCGATGCGACGAAAGTTCAAACCAGTCGGGCACCACCAACGCCGCAAGGCTGGTCTGCCGGGGCGGTGCTGGCGACCGGGAGTGCCGGCGCCTAAACTCAGAAAATGTCCGACAACACGATGGCAGCTGGCGCCGCGCCTATTTCTGCCTCCGCGGCCCCGGCCCTCTCCAGCGCCGCCTCCGCCAACAACACGACCTTCGCCGTCATCCTGTCGCTCAGCTTCTGCCACCTGCTGAACGACATGATGCAGTCGCTGGTACCGGCGCTGTATCCGATCCTCAAGGATTCATACGCACTGTCGTTCGGTCAGATCGGGTTCATAACGCTCGCCTTCCAGTGCACGGCGTCGATGCTGCAGCCGGTCGTGGGCATGTACACCGACAGGAAGCCCCAGCCTTATTCCCTGATGGTCGGCATGGGCTTCACCCTGGTCGGGCTCCTCCTGATGTCGCAGGCGAATTCATATCCGCTGATCCTGTTCGCGGCCGCACTGATCGGCATGGGCTCCTCGGTCTTCCATCCCGAGGCCTCGCGGGTCGCGCGCATGGCTGCCGGTGGGCGCTATGGT
The DNA here is from genome assembly GCF_965227665.1 of Reyranella sp. Taxonomy (GTDB): domain Bacteria; phylum Pseudomonadota; class Alphaproteobacteria; order Reyranellales; family Reyranellaceae; genus Reyranella. Next base: position 4,745,351 of record NZ_OZ245767.1, on the reverse strand, counting down.
CTCGCCCAGTCGCTGTTCCAGGTCGGCGGCAACATGGGCTCCGCGGCGGGACCGCTGCTGGCAGCCTTCATCGTCGTGCCCGCGGGCCAGCGCAGCATCGTGTGGTTCTCGGCGGCGGCGCTCGTCGCCATGATCGTGCTCTTCCAGATCGGTCACTGGTACAAGGCCAACCGCACAAGCCAGAAGCCGGCAACGCGAAAGACCGCCGCGGCCGCCGGTCACGTGACCCTGTCGAAGGCCAAGGTCGGGGTCGCCGTGGCGATCCTGGTGGCGCTGCTCTTTTCCAAGAACGTCTACAGCGCGAGCCTCGGCTCCTACTTCACCTTCTACCTGATCCAGAAGTTCGGCGTGGAAGTGCAGACCGCACAGCTCTTCCTGTTCGCCTTCCTGGTCGGCATCGTCGCCGGCACGATCCTGGGCGGCGTCGTGGGCGACAGGGTCGGCCGCATCCCGGTGATGTGGTTCTCGATCCTGGGGGCCCTGCCCTTCGCGCTGATGCTGCCCTACGCCAACCTCTTCTGGACCGGCATCCTCGCGGTCACGGTGGCGATCATCATGGCCTCGGCCTTCTCCGCCATCCTCGTCTATGCGCAGGACCTGCTGCCTGGCCGGGTCGGGCTGGTGGCCGGCATGTTCTTCGGAGTCTCGTTCGGCCTGGGCGGCCTCGGTGCCGCGGCGCTGGGCGAGATCGCCGATCACGCGGGCATCGAAGCCGTCTACAAGGTGACGCCGTTCCTGCTGCTGCTGGGCCTGCTCACCGCTTTCCTGCCCAAGCACCCGAGCACGCCCAAACTGCCGGCCTGATCAGGCGAGCCCGGCCGTCGCAATCCGGCCGGCCTCGGCGATCACCGCGCTGCGCGCCTCATCGGAGATCGTGGAGCCTGTGTAATAGGCGGTGACGAAGACCGGGGCGCGGCCGGGTGGCCAGGCGACGGCGATGTCATTGGCGCTGCCGTTGCCGCCCGTGCCCGTCTTGTCGCCAACGCGCCACGCCGCCGGTACTCCGGCCCTCAGCCGCCTGTCGCCGGTCTTGTTCGCGACCAACCAGCCGATCAGGCGTTCGCGCGAGGCGGCTGACAGGACGTCGCCGGCAACGAGCTTCTGCATCGTGGCGAGCATGGCCAGCGGCGAGGTCGTGTCGCGCGGATCGCCGGGCCTGCCCTCGTTCAGCGCGGTCTCGATGCGGTCGAGGCGAGTCACCGTATCGCCCAGCGCACGGGCAAAGGCCGTCAATCCCGCAGGACCGCCGACGCTCGCGAGCATCAGGTTTCCCGCGGTGTTGTCGCTGAGGGTTACCGCCGCGGCGCAGATCGCGTCGACCGTCATGCCGCCTGCACCGACATGCTCCCTGGTCGCGGGCGAGTACGGCACGAGATCGCGTTCGGCGAAGACGATACGGCGCTCGAGCTTCTCCTCGCCGCGATCGACACGGGCCAGCATCAGGGCAGCCGCCAGGAACTTGAAGGTGCTGCACATCGGGAAGCGTTCGTCGCCGCGATAGGCGACTCCCCGGCCGTTCGCGGTGTCGAGCAGCGCCACGCCAAGACGCCCGCCATTGCGCCGCTCGAGTTCGCGAAGTGACGACACCGCATCGTCGGCAAAGGCCGGCAGGGACAGAAGCGGCGCGGCCAGGAGCGAACGGCGGGTGATGGAAACGGGCACTGGATCTCCTCGTGAAACCAGCGCTTGCATAGGAGTCGAATATGGCAGCAACCGGCCTGTCGCCCGCGCGCGGTTGAGCTAAAGTGGTGACCGAACTCGCCAGAGCATGGCGCATCTGTTCAGCGCCGCCGCAAGCCCAGGAGACATCTATGGTTCTCGGAATGTCGATCGCGACCTTCACCATCGTGCACGTGGTCATCAGCCTGATCGCCATCGCGGCGGGCGCCGTCGCGTGTGCTCGGATGCTGGAGGGGCGCCGGCTGGACGGCTGGAACTCGGTATTCCTGCTGTTCACCGTCCTGACGACGGTCACAGGGTTCCTGTTTCCCATCACCGTGTTCACGCCCGCGCTCGGCGTCGGCATCGTGTCGTCGGTCGCGCTGGCGATTGCGCTGTTTGCACTCTATGTCGGCCGCCTCGCCGGCGCATGGCGGTGGATCTATGTCGCGACCGCCCTGTTTGCCTTCTATCTCAACGTCTTCGTTCTGGTCGTGCAGTCCTTCCAGAAGATCGGCTTCCTGAACAGGTTCGCGCCGACCGGCGCCGAGCCCCCCTTCGCGGTGGTGCAAGGCGTCGTGCTGCTGGGCTTCATCCTTCTGGGCTTCCTGGTCCTCAGGCGCTTTCGGCCGGCCTAAAAAGGAATGGAGGAAACGACATGAAGGATTTCGCGGGCAGGATCGCCGTCATTACCGGCGGCGGCACCGGCATGGGTCGCGAGCTGGCGCGGCAACTCGCGGCCGAGGGCTGCAGCATCGCGCTGGGTGACGTGTCCGCCGGCGCGATGGCCGAGACCCGGCGGCTCTGCGAGGCCGCCGGGCTCAGCCAGGGCCAGCGCATCACCATGCATGTCGCCGACGTGGCCGACGAGCCACAGGTGGTGCGCTTTCGCGACGAAGTGGCCGAGCAGCATGAGACCGATCGCATCCACCTCCTGTTCAACAATGCCGGCATCGGCGGCGGCGGCAGCTTCCTCGTCAACGCCCGCGACGAGTGGGAGCGCACGTTCAACATCTGCTGGGGCGGCGTGTATCTCTGCACGCGGTCCTTCATGCCCCTGCTGCTGCGCGCCGACGCCGGCCATATCGTCAACACGTCGAGCGTGAACGGCTTCTGGGCCTATATCGCCCCCAACATCCCGCAGACCGCCTATGCCGCCGCCAAGTTCGCCGTGAAGGGCTTCACCGAGGCGCTGATCACCGACCTGCGTCTCAATGCCCCTCACATCAAATGCTCGGTGGTGATGCCCGGCCATATCGGCACGTCGATCGTCGCCAACTCGCGCAAGCTGCAGAGCGGCAACCAGACCGAAGAGATCACGGCGCACGAAGTCGGGCTGGCGCGCGCCCGCATCGCCTCGATGGGCATCGATGCCACCAAACTCTCGGACGACGACGTCCGACGGATGATTGCAGAGCGGGCAAGGCGTTTCCTCGAAGAGGCGCCGACGACGGCGGCCGAAGCGGCGACGATCATCCTGGATGGCGTGCGCAACGAACGCTGGCGCATTCTGGTCGGGCACGATGCCGAGCGCATCGACAGTCTGGTGCGCGAGAGCCCGGAGCGCGCTTACGAGACGGAGTTCTTCGAGGCGTTTGCCAAGGAAACGGGCTGGGTCGTCGGCGGCCGCTGATACCGGCGCGCCTCCCGCGGCCCGAGGCTACGGCCGCAATGCGTCGCGTCCTGGCAACTGGCGGGAGGCGAGCGGCGGGGTTTGCCGGTCCTCGATGTCGACCACGACGCGCTCCTGATCCTCCGGGAGCGGGCGGCGATTGGCTACGGCCTGATGGTCGTAGAGGAACAGGCGACGCGCATTGGCGGGCGGCTTGCGGACCGCCTCGGCGAGGCCACGCGGCCCCTGCAGGACGACCTCGTATCGATCCGGATCGGCGGAAGACAGGCTGACATAGCAGGCGGCGCGGATTCGTCCGGCCTCGTTGACGGCGACCTCGAAGGTCGGTCCCACGATCTCTGGCAGCGCGACGCCCGCGGCGCGGAGATCGTCGTAGAGTTTCTCGACCTCGTCGCGGGATCTCATGACCGACCAGGTTGCGAATTGGTCCGCGAGCTTGCCCCGTGCCCTGGCTGCGTTCAGCCCGTCCTGCACGCGCTCCAGCATGTACCGCCGGGCCCGGGGCGGCTCGATCTGTCCGACGATGATGGCGGACAGCGGTACCGGGTGCGCCAGGGAGTTGTTGCACACGTTGGCGGCCTGGTGGGACAGCGGCAGCCGCGGCCGTTCGAGCCCGATGGGACAGAGATTGAGCGCCAGGAACTCGCCGATCGTCTCGACATACTGGAACTCCTCGACCGGCCTTGCCATCAGGTTGGCGGCGAAGGCCGGCGGCAGCCCCATGTCGGCGGCATACTTGATCAGCATGGCGGCGCCGCTGCGCCCGTCTGCGAATCCCTGAAGGCGACTCGCGATCGGATCGTCGGAAGTCATACGTCGGAGATGGCTGCGATCCAGGAAGAAGTTATGGAAGGCGACCTTGCCACCGACCTCGACGTTGCAATCGAAGGGATAGGCCGCGCCGGTGCGAACGGTGTTGCCACCCAGGAGAGCGAGGGCGCACGCCGAGAGGCAGAGGTCCTGTTTTCGAACGACAGCGACGACCCTGTAGCTCCTCAGCAGTTCGCCGATCCGGACCCCCTCGGATAGATCGCCGCCCAGACTGCTCAGCTCGATCGTCGCCAGCGGCATTCCGGGCCTCAGCGGCAACAACTCGTTGAGCTTGTTCAGCAGGTCGCGCAGCCTCTCCGCGTCGCCCGGCTCGATCATGCCCGTCAAGCGCAGCCTCGGACTCTCGACCGCGACGGTTCTAGAGAACAGACTGGCCGGGGCGGAGGCCGCGAGCGACACGATCGTCGCCGCCTGCAGTTGTCCGGTCCCGGGAAGCGGTGAGATGCCGATGACCGTCAGTACGAGAAAGGCCAGCACGATTCGCGTGATCGTCCTGCGCGCAGCTTCCTGCGCCAGACGCCGAGCACGCTGCGTGTCAAACAATGCCGGCGGCCTGCCGACACTCCAGTCTCCACTCGCAACACGGGCCAACGCTTGCACAATTCCACCGAGCCCAACGAGAAAAGGCTCCAGCCCCCGCAATGACGGTGACTGGAGCCTTATCCGTTAGCACCGCGCTCCTCGATCAACGAGCGCGCAATGGTTTCTTTCGTTTCTCAGGTGCCGGTTATGCAAGCTTCCAAGAAGCCACCCGCCCGCACGAGAAACGTGTGCTCAGGCCTTGAGGTTCACCGCGGCTTCCTTGCCGCGCTCAACCTGAACCTCGTAGCTGATCTTCTGACCTTCATTCAGGCCGTTGAGCCCGGCCCGCTCGACCGCGCTGATATGGACGAAGACATCCTTTCCGCCCGAATCGGGCTGGATGAATCCGAATCCTTTGGTGGCGTTGAACCACTTAACGGTACCTGAAGCCATTTGGTTAGTGTCCTTAATTTCCGGCGCGAAATCTGTGCCGTCGTTACGATAGCAATATTTCACCCTGTCTGGCCATCGCCTGTCCACGGCAACGGCAAGACAATCGAGAGTTGCCTTGAAAGTGCCTTTTTGTGTTCCCGGAGTGGCCTCATGCGATGCAGCGCTATGTTGCGCTGCGATCCCGCATCAGCGGGACGGCGGCGTGAAGCCCTTGCTGCGAATCTTCTTTTCCAGGATCGCAATGCCGCCTGCGGTGTCACCCTTGTTGCACTTGGCGACGCCTTCGAGGATGTCGAAGTCGGGCCGCGTTCCGCCGTTTCCGCCTGCATCACCCAGATAGCGGGTCGCGTAGTCGCCGAGCTTCTTGCAATAGGCAGCATCGTCAGTTTGTGCGGCGGCACTGCAAGCAAGAAGCGAAGAAAAAAGAATTACGGACGTCAGTCGTGTCATCGCTCGAACGCTCGCTGGAAACGGTCAGCCGCAAGAGGCTCGGCCGGACGTCGCGTTACGCGCCGTCGCCTCGATCGACAATAGGCGGTCTCCCGCGCTCTCCGCCACGCGAAAGTCGTTCACGAAGAAGCGATCTGCTTCCCCTGACCGGCCGATCGCGCTCACACTTCGAGCCACTCCTTACGGACCGTCGAGTTCGCCGTGAGTTCGGCGGGAGATCCGCTGAACACGATCCGGCCATGACCCATGACGTAGAGGCGGTGGGAGATCTTGAGGGCGATGGTGAGTTTCTGTTCGACCAGGAGGATCGCCGTACCGCGCCGCGCGATCTCGTCGAGCAGTTGGCCGACCTGTTCGACCAGCTTGGGCGCCAGCCCTTCGGTCGGCTCGTCGATGATCACGAGATCGGGATCGCCCATCAGGGTGCGGCACATGGTGAGCATCTGCTGCTCGCCGCCCGACAGCACGCCGGCCGGGTTGTCCTGTCGGTTGCCGAGATTGGGGAACAGCGAGAACACATCGTCGAAGGTCCAGCGTCCGAAGACACCGGCGCGCTTCAGCCCGAGTTCGAGGTTCTGCTTCACTGTGAGCCCGGGAAACACCTGCCGGTCCTCGGGCACGTAGCCCACTCCGGCATGAGCGATCTGGTCTGGCCGAAGGCCGGTGATCGGCCGGCCCTTGAAGCTGATCTGCCCAACCGGCGGCACCAGTCCCATGATCGCCTTGCAGGTCGTCGAACGGCCGACGCCGTTGCGGCCCAGCAGGCTCACGATCTCACCTTCGTCGACCGCGAGGTCGACGCCCTGCAGGATGTGGCTCTTGCCGTAAAGGGCATGAAGGTCGCGCACCTCGAGCATCATGCCGGCGCCCTCATGCTGCGATCGTTCCAAGGTAGGCCTCCTGCACGGCGGCATTGCCACGGATGGCGGCCGGCGTGTCCGAGGCGATGACTTCGCCATAGACCAGCACGGTGATGCAGTCGGCCAGGCCGAACACCACGCTCATGTCGTGCTCGACCATGAGCAGGGTCTTGCCCTCCGACACGCCGCGGATCAGCGCCACGGCGGCATCGGTCTCGCTGTGGCTCATGCCGGCTGTGGGCTCGTCGAGCAGGATGATGTCGGCGCCGCCCGCGATGGTGATGCCGATCTCCAGCGCCCGCTGCTCGGCATAGGAAAGAAGCCCCGCCTGCACGTTGCGACGGTCGCCAAGGTTCAGCCGGTCGAGCAGCCGGTCCGCCTCGGCGTTCAACGCCTTCTGGCCGCCCAGCAGGTGCCAGAAGGAATAGCGATAGCCACGCGACCACAGCAGGCCGCAGCGGATGTTCTCGAACACCGTCATGCGCGGGAAGATCGAGGTGATCTGGAAACTCCGCGACAGGCCGAGACGGTTGATCTCCTGCGGCGCCAGGCCCTTGGTCGACTTGCCGTTGACCGTGATCATGCCGGCGCTGATCGGAAACCGCCCGGAGATCAGGTTGAAGAGTGTCGTCTTGCCGGCGCCGTTCGGGCCGATGATGGCGTGGCGCTCGCCCCGGGCGATTTTGAGATCGACGCCCCGGATGATTTCGGTGGCGCCGAAACTCTTGCGTACCTCGCGAAGTTCGATGGCCGGACCGGTCACGGGGCACCTGCCTGCCGCTTGGCCTCTTCCATCAAGCCGTCCCAGCGCAGGCGGAACGCGCGCGCCTCGCGGCGCAGCCAGAAGGCGCCCAGTGCCAGGGCCGCCAGCGCAATTGCCCATGGCACAGGCGACGTCGTGTCGATCGTCCGGCCGGCGATCGCAAAACGCTTTCCCTGCGCGGCGCCGATGGTGGTGAAAGACGCGAGCTCGACGAGCAGCACGAATCCCAGGAAGAGGATCAAGGCCGGCGGCAGGGCGCGCAGATAGGGCAGCAGCAGCTCGCGCAATCGACCCATGCGCCAGATCGGCGTGTGCATGCCGATCAGCCCGACGAGTCCGACCGGCGCGTACATCACCATGACGATGAAGAGCACGCCGACATAGAGCAGCCAGGCATTGCTGAGCAGGCTGACGCCGCTTTGAAGCAGGACCACTACGATCGTGCCGAGAATCGGTCCGAAGAAGGCGCCGGCACCGCCGATATAGACAGCCAGCAGGGCATTGGCGGACTTGACCGCGGATACGGTGTCAAAGGTCACGATCTCGTAGATCAGCACGTAGAGGCCGCCGCCGATGCCGGCGAAGAAGCCTGCCAATGTGAACTGCATCCAGCGCACCCGCCGCGGGTCGTAGCCGACGAACTGCGCGCGCTCGAAATTGTCCCGCGTGGCATTGGCCATGCGGCCGAGTGGCGTCTGCATCTGCAGCCTCATCAGGACGGCAGCGACGAAGGCCCAGCCGAGAACCAGGCAATAGACCTGCCAGGGCGACGTATAGCGGACGCCCAGCAGGCTGGTGTCCATCACACGATCGATGGTGATGCCGCTCTCGCCGCCGAAGAAGCCCATGAACATCAGGGCGGCCGCGGAGACGAGTTCGCCGAGCCCGAGGGTGATCATGGCAAAGGCGGTGGCGCGCTGCTTGGTCACGAGCCACCCCAGGACGAAACCAAAGAACAGCCCACCCAGTCCGCCCGCCAGGGGCACCAGTTCGGTCGGAAGCCAGATCGTGCCCGCCTTGACCAGATTGACGGTGTGGGCCGCGCAATAGGCGCCCAGGCCGAACAGCACGGCATGGCCGAACGAAAGAAGCCCGGCCTGGCCCAGCAGCATGTTGTAGGAGAGCGCAAAGATCGCCATCACGCCGATCTCGCTCATCAAGGTCAGCGCAAATCCGGAATGGCGGCCCCTCGTCCAGTCATAGAAGAGGAAGGGAAACGCCAGCAGGACGGCAAGGGCCACTAGCCAGGGCCAGTTGCGACGAAGCAGGGTCATGTGTCGCGCGTCCCCATCAGGCCGCGCGGGCGAAACACGAGGATCAGCACCATCAGCAGGAAGGGCAGCAACGCCCCGATGCGCGGCAGCGTCACGTTGAGCACTTCGGCGAACGGCGTAGTGGCGGTGACGGCGATGCCGAACTTCGCCAGCAGGTCGGCCAGCGACACGTCGAAGACCACGGCAAAGGTCTGGACGAGGCCCATCAGGATCGAGGCGATGAAGCACCCGGCCAGCGAGCCGAGGCCGCCGAACACCACGACGACGAACACGATCGGTCCCATGGTGAAGGCCATCGCGGGCTCGGTGACCTGATAGTTGCCGCCGATGACGCCGGCCAGTCCCGCCAGCGCCGTGCCGGCGGCGAAGACGAGCGTGAAAATGCGCGGCACGTTGTGGCCCAGGGCCGACGCCATCTCGGGATGCGTCAGTGCCGCCTGGATCACGAGGCCCACGCGCGTGCGCCTGAGGCCGAGCCAGATTGCGCCGAACATCAGCGCCGAGATCAGCAGCATGAAGGCGCGATAGGCCGGGAACTGCGTGCCGTAGACGCGGAACAGCGGAAAATCGAGCAACTCGGGGATCCGGTAGGGGACCGGCAGCAGACCCCAGGTCATCTGCACAACCTTTTCGATGATCAGGGCGAGGCCGAAGGTCAGCAGCAGCTCGGCGACATGGCCGTGGCGATGGACCCGCCGCAGCCCCCACATCTCGATGGCAGCGCCGATCAGCCCGCACAGAAGCGGCGCCAGGATGAGGGCCGGCCAGAAGCCGACATAGAGGCTGATCGTGTAGGCGAAATAGGCCCCCAGCATATAGACGCTGGCATGGGCGAAGTTGAGCACGCCCATCATGCTGAAGATCAGCGTGAGCCCGCTGGCCAGCATGAACAGCAGCATGCCGTAGACGAGGCCGTTGAGGAGCGAGACGACGAAAACTTCCATCGAACCTGTCCGCCGCTAAGGGCGATGCCCGCTCCCCATCGGAAAGCGGGCATCGGGTTCAGAGCCTAGGGACGCTTCATCTTGCAGCTGTTGGGCTGGTCGATGTCCTTGGCGAGGATCGTCGCCTCGGTCGCCCAGCCGAGGCCGGTGCCCTCGGCATCGTACTTCACGCCCTTCTTGAAGGTGCCCACGAAGTACTCGCCGATGAGCTGATGGTCGGCCTTGCGCATCGTGGTCTCGAACCCGAGGAAGTCGCGGATCGACATGCCTTCCAGCGCGTAGGCGATCTTGGTCGCATCCAGCGCCCCCGCCTTGTTTACGGCAGCCTGGAGATACTCGAAGATCGTGCGGAAGCCCGCCGACGTGAAGTCGAACTTGTGCTTGTCGCGGAACCCCTTGGTGAAGGCCTCCGCCTCCTTGTTGCCGGTCTCCACCGAGACGTTCTCGCTGAACGGCATCACCGACAGGACACGGTTTTCGCCGCCGGCGCCGATCGCCGTCGGCCCACCGGCGAGATGGGCATAGAAGGTGTAGTAACGCAGGTCGGCACCGGCATCGATACCGGCCTTGATCAGGAGGTTCATGTCGGGGCCCCAGTTGCCCGTCATCAGCGCCTGCGCGCCCGAAGCCTTGATCTTGGTGATGTAGGGCGAGAAGTCCTTGATCTTGCCGAGCGGGATCAGCTCGTCACCGACGATCTGCACGTCGGGCCGCAGCTTGGCGAGATAGGTCTTGAGCTCGCGCTGCACGGACTGGCCGAACAGGTAGTCCTGGTTGATGAGATAGACCTTGGTCGTGTCCTTGGGCAGGGCGCGGACCATCACCTCCGCCTTCATCGCGGCATGCAGGTCGAAGCGGAAGTGCCAGAAGCTGCACTGCTCGTTGGTCAGCTCGGGCGCCACCGCGCCGCAGTTCAGGTAGATGATGCGGTTATCGGGATTGCGATCGTTGTGCTTGTTCACGCCGTCGATCAGGGCGGCGGCAATGTTCGACCCGCTGCACTGCATGATGAACGGCATGTTCTGGTCGGTCGCGCTCTTCAACGCGATCAGCGCATCCGACGGCTGCGACTTGTTGTCGAACGGGACGAGCTCGAACTTCTTGCCGAGCGCCCCGCCCTTCGCGTTGATGAAGTCGATGATGTACTGCATCTGCTTCAGGTTGGCGTCGCCCACCTGGGCGAAAGGACCCGAGAGCGGATCGGTATAGGCGACCTTGATCGTCTGCTGCGCCGAGGCCGCGCCCATGCCGGCCACTGCCAGCACCAAGCCAAGAAGAATGGAAATCCCGTTGCGTACACGCATGGTCTCGTTCCTTCCCTAGTGGTTGTTTTTTGTTCTATTTATTCATTCACTCACTAGTGAATTAACGAACGCGACGCAAGTGCGACCTGCTCCCCCTCGCGGCTCGGCTAGGCTTTTCGACGTGAACAGACTGACAGGAAACCGGCGGCCATGAACGTCGCCATGCGCTCTTTCACGGCCGCGTAATCGTCCGACCGGCAAAGCCCTCCCGACAGTTTGTCGATGCGGCCGGTCTTTGCGAGCGTGAGCATCAGCGCGCCGGTCACGAAGTGATAGCCCCAGAAGATGTCCTCCTCCGCGCACTCCGGCAGCGCCTTCTTGAGCAGGCCGATCAGACGCAGCACCACTGGGTCGAAGTGCTCGTCCATCATGCGGGCGCCCCATTCCGGCGTGCTCGCCACCTGGGCGCCCAACGCGCCGTAGTTGCGCCAGCCTTCACCGCCTTCGGTGTAGAGATCGAGGTCGGTGTCGAGGAAGGCTCGCAACGCGCCTTCCACCGTCGGCGACTCGCCGACCTTTTTCTCATAGTCGTCGAGCGCCTTCATGCGCCGCTCGCTCGTCACCACGGCCCGTCGCGCGAACACGTCCTCGAACAGCTTCTTCTTGTCCTCGAAGTAGTAGTTGATCAGCGTATGGTGCACACCGACGCTGTTGGCGACGTCCTTGAGCGTAACGCCGTAGAATCCGTGCTTCGAGAAGAGATACTCCGCGGTGTCGAGGATCTGGTCGATCGTCTCGGCGCGCTGCTCCGCCTTGGCCGAACGCTTGCGCGGTTGCTTCACTGCCGTGGACAAATTGAGGCCTTTCGATCGGTCACTGAGTCTTGCCAAGCTGGATCAGTATCCGATTTGGGACCGCTGTGGCGATCCCCCTTGCCGGTCACGCCGGGTGGATTTCAGGCGCATTCGGCGAGCCATCACCTATGTCCGCTTGTGCTGCCGCGCGGTCCAGCCAGCCGGCTGCCCGGGCATTTCGATACGATTTTCTACCAGCCACCTTCGCGCCTCATGGAGGCTCTTGAAGAGCTCGACGGGGCGATCGTTGCCGGTGGCATCGGCAAAGAACTCCGCGAAGCCCTGACGCGCGACATCCACGACAAAAGCGAGTGGCCCCCGTCGGGGAGCATCCGCCCCGCCGCGCAGAGCACCGGCGAGACGCTCTACCTGCTCACGGGTGACCTCCGACGACGAGCCTGTGACGTCGACGATCTTCGCGTAACCCCGGATTCGCGGTGCTTTCAGCTTCTCGATGCACTCGACGATCTCGTCGGCGGTGACCGTTCCCCGAGCCACGATCAAGATGACCCTGTCGAGGGCAATAACGTCGGTGTAGATCGGCATCGCAGCTCACCCCATCGTGCGCAGCCGGAGCCGCGCATTGCGTTCTGCCACTTGGACTGGAGCAAAGCCCATGCCGCGCCCTGCTCCGTCACCACCGGTAGATCCGAGGAGGGCCGGGTACTTTCCACGAGCGACCTTGTCCCACCCAACCCGGAGCGGGCATCGCCGGGCGGGCGGCCCAGACACCATGGCGCTCTGACGTGGCTACTGGACAACCGTAGGCTTGATGTAACGCGCCTTGCAAGGCACATACGATTGGCGCCCTGGTCGCGTAACGCCTCGCGCTCGCTGCGCATGGACGAGCGAGGACTTCGGGAGATCGAGTCGGGGAGCGCGTCGCCGCAAACCCCGGCCGCCGTAAACGGCTCGAAACAACGGTAGCGGCTCGGTGGCCCTGAGCCTCTATTTGAGGACCGAGTTGGTCCCAGGAAGTACCGATGCGCCTGAAGAGAGCGCCCGCACCTGTCGCGAAGAGACACTGGGTGATGTCCACTGCCCTCGTCTTCTTCTATGCCTTCATCGCAATCGTCAGTTCCAACGATGAAGCCGTCTCGCGCGATGCGGTGCCGCAGGAGAAGCCGCTGGAGCCGAGGCCAAATGGCGATGGTCTCGCGTTTCTGCTCAAGAAGATTGCCAAAGAAGGTCTGCTGACCGACCCCGTCAAACTCGCCGCCGCGCTGGACATGGAAGTCAACGTCGCGACCAAGATCGCCGACATCGGCCATACGCCGTGCAGCGAAGGCGGGAGGACTCGGCAAACAACGGTGACCCACGCGACCTTCGGCGAATCCTGGTACCGCCCCACTCCGGAAGGCGTGCGAGACGTGAAGGTCCCTCAGTTCCTCTCGGATCGCGTCTACATCGCCGGCAATCCAAAGCTGTTCGACGACTTGTACCGAACCAGCTTGTGCAATGGCGCCAACGAGGGGATCGACGCATCGCTGACATTCGGCGATGTCTCAGCCTATTCGTGCTTCACGCCGGAGCGTCTGCGACGGCTGATCGGGACGACCTATCACACGCAGCACCATGGCATCGCCGGGTCGAGTTATCTGGCGCCTCCGAGAGTGGACGACGGGGCAACACTGGTGTTCACCTTCCAGATGGGCGCTCCCTGCGCCATCGGCGTTACGGTCCGCCAGAACACGCGGGACGGCCTGCGGTATCAGCGAGCGTTCATGAAGTGGCGTACCTGCTACGATCAGGCGCGTCTCGACTATTGCACCGCAAATCCGGGAGCGGACGGCGACAGCGAGAAGCGAATGAACGAGCACGGTGAGGCGATCTGCGGGCGCGGCTGGGACGCTTATCTCGACCGAGAGCCATTCACGGACGAGCCTGCGCCGCCTTACAAGATCGTGGAAGATCCTTGCAGCGCCGGGCGTTGAACATGTCACCAGGTTTCAGATCTCCGATGCGCCGAAAATCGCGAGCGCAGCGAGATCTCGCGGATCGAAATACTCCGATCTGGGAGACGGCCTGCCGAACTCTCGACTTCGATGCCAACGGGATGGGCCATAAGAGCTGGCCCGCGTGATTCGAAGCGAATGGTGCCCAGGGGCGGAGTCGAACCACCGACACTGCGATTTTCAGTCGCATGCTCTACCAACTGAGCTACCTGGGCACGTCGTTCGTTGGCGGCCGGGCTTATAGGACGGGCTAGCCCCGCTGTCCAGATGCGCCGCCGCCCCTCTCGTCGAGATCTTCCTCGCCGGGCGCCTCGTCGGTCGGCACGCGATAGCCTTCCTTCAGCCAGCGGCCGAGATCGATGTCGGCACAGCGCTTGCGGCAGAACGGCTTGTATTTGGGGTCCGCGGGTTTTCCGCAGGTCGGGCATTTCGGTTCGATGCGCACGGCGCGCAGCGGCGGGGATCGGTCAGGCATCGCTCTTTTCCAGCGCTTCGAGCTGGGCCGCCAGGGTCGGGCCGCGCCGGGCGCGGGTCAACTCGAACAGGCCGAGCCGGGTGAAGCCGTAGATCTGGGTGGGCACCGGGTCGCTTGCCAGATGCTCGGCCAGCACCGCCTGGACCTTGTCGCGGTCGTAGGCGCTGCGCATGTTGACGAAATCGATCACCACGGCCCCCGCGATGTTGCGCAGCCTGAGCTGCTGGGCGATCGCCGGCGCCGCCTCCAGGTTGACGTCGACGGGCCGGCGCGGCGCGCGGCCCTGGCGGCCGCCTGCACCGGCACTGTCGACGTCCACGGCGCACAGCGTCTCGCCCGGTTCGAACAGCACCTCGACCCCGCTCTGCAGGACGATCCGCGGCGCCAGCGCGGTGTCGATCTGGCCCGCCACGTCGTCGATGTCGAAGGCCGGCATCGTGCCGTTGTGCCAGCGGACGCGGATCTTCTCGCCCAGCCGGTCCATCTTGTCCTGCAGCGTACGCGCCATCGCCCGGTCGTCGAGGATCACCTCCTCGAGGTCCGCGCCGTGATCGCGCAACGCCCGCGCGATCGGATCGCGCTCGCCCGGGATGCGCGCGGACAGGTCGGCCGGCGGCTCGACGTCGAGGGCCAGGCGCCGGATCTTCTCCCAGCGTTCGAGCACGCGCGTGGCGTCGGCCTGCAGAACATCCGCCGTAGCGCCCGCAGCGGCGGTGCGCAGCACGATTCCGCCATCGAGCAGGCCCTCGACATGCCCCCGCAGCCGATCGCGCTCGGACTCCCCCTCGATGCGGCGGGAGAAGGTCACGCCGGCGCCGTTGGGGTGATAGACGAGATGGCGGCCGCTGATGGCGATGTTCATCGACAGGCGCGGCCCCTTGTCGCCCTCGCCCTCGTTGCGCACCTGCACGAGGACCGGTGCGCCGAGCGGCGGCCAGCCATCGACGCCCGACAGGTCCTCCGCCCGCAGAAAGCCGGCGCGGTCGAGACCGATGTCGACGAAGGCGGCATCGAGATCGGGCATCACGCGCTCAAGGCGGCCGAGGAAGATGCTCTCGACCATCGACGGCTTGTCGCGGCGAACCACCTGAAGCTCCAACAGGCGGCCTTCCGTCACCAGGGCCATCAGGAACGCCTGAGGCAGCACATGGCAGACGAGCCGGTCGGCACGGCTCATGGCAGGGAGGCCTTCAGGAGCGCCACGGTTTCGAAGAGCGGCAGTCCGACGACGTTGCTGTAGGAGCCCGACAGGGACGCGACGAAGGCGGCGGCCCGGCCCTGGATGGCGTAGCCGCCGGCCTTGCCCTGCCATTCACCGCTCGCCAGATAGTCATGGATCTCGGCCGCCTCGAGGCGCTTGAAGCGCACGATCGTCTCGACCAGGCGCGTCCGCACCCGGCCGTCGGGACCGGCCACGGCGACGCCGCCCAGCACGCGATGGCGCCGGCCGGAGAGTTTCGAGAGGCACAGTCGCGCCTCGGCTTCGCGTTCCGCCTTCGGCAGGATGCGGCGACCGCAGACAACGACACTGTCGGCCGCCAGCACGAGGGCGCCGGCATGGCGCTGCTGGACGACCGCGAGTTTCGCTTCAGCCATGCGCACGGCATAGGCGCGCGGCAACTCGCCCGTCCGGGGCGTCTCGTCGATGTCGGCAGGGTCGATCGTTGCGGGCTCGTATCCGACCTGTCGCAGCAGGTCGAGCCGTCGCGGAGACGCGGAGGCCAGTACGAGCGGGGGGATCGTCGAGGCGCGCAACGCCTACTTGAAGCGGAAGGTGATGCGGCCCTTGGTCAGGTCATAGGGCGTCATCTCGACGGTGACGCGGTCGCCTGCCAGAACGCGGATGCGGTTCTTGCGCATCTTGCCCGACGTGTGGGCGAGAATGACGTGGTCGTTATCGAGCTTCACCCGAAACATCGCATTGGGCAGCAACTCGGCCACGACGCCCGTAAATTCGATCAAGTCTTCTTTGGCCATCCGGCCTCCGGCTGGGGTGAATTTCTGGGAAAGCGGCCGGAAAATGGGCCGCAGGAGGGGGTAAGTCAATGGCGGCGCGGGCAACGGCCGGGATGGCCGGCCTTCTCACCGAAGCCTGCCTCCCTTATACAGGACGCGGCTGCGGACGCCCGGGGAAGAAGGACCAGCAAAAGATGAACTCAACGTGCATGTCGGGCCTCGTGGCCGCCCTGCTCCTGACGCCGGCGCTCGCATTCGCCCAGGCGTCGCCGGCTCCCGCCGCACCACCGAACGCCATCACCCATCCGGCCCAGAAGACGATCGGCAAGCCTGCCGCGCGCCAGTATTCGACGGCTCTGATCGTGATCAATGCCCGGGGCGCGAAGCTCGACGGGCAGAAGCTGGTCCTCGACGGCGTATTGCCCACGGCGACCCTGTTCACCAGCCGGCCGAAGCGCTCGGTCGGTCACATGGTGACGCCCGACATGGCCGACATCTGGCGCACCGGCAGCTTCGCCAAGGATCCGCCGAATGCCACGGTCTCCGTGTTCCACAAGGATGGCGGCAACGTGTCGGACCTCGTGGTGACCCTGAAGACCGCCAAACTCGAAGGTGAGAAGCTCACCTTCGACGTCGATGTGCTGGAGGGCAGCCTGGGCGCCGCCGACGGCCCTGCCTCGGTGTTCATCGATACGGTCTGGTTCGGCATCGGCTCGCACGGTGCCCAGTATTACGGCCAGAGCCAGACCACCGGCGGCGAGACGCCGGCGATCGGCGATCCCGACGGCACCAGCACTTTCAGCGGCTGGTCGAACCCCTCACCGACGGAACCGGTCAACCGGCAGTGGAACGGCGGCAGCGGGACCAATGGCGGCGCCGGCGCTCCTCCGCCGCCCGACATCGATCCGCGCTACCAGCAGCGCTACAACGCGCCGTCCTGCGGCAAGCCGCCCCTCCTGCCCTGCTACTGAGCCGCACGGTGACCATCATGCACTCCCTCCGACTCTCCGTCGCCTTCGCGACCGCCGCCGCCACACTCGGCCTCGCCTTCGGCGCCGCCGCGCAGACCCAGCCGGCTACGCCCGCCAATTCCTCGGTCCAGGGCCTGCCCAAGGTAGTCGGTGCGGCGCGCCATCCGCGCCTCATCCCCTCGATGTTCGTGTTGAATGCCCGCGGCGCCAAGCTGCAGGACAACAGACTGATCCTCGACGGCATCGCGCCCAGCGTCATCGTGTTCGCCGACCGCCCGGTGCGCTCGGCGGGGCATGCGATGCTCGCGCACGTGCTCGAGGAATGGACGGCGAAGGCGCCCAACTCCTTCGCCAAGGATCCACCCAATGCCACGGTGTCGGTGTTGAACAAGGCGAAGGGCAGCGTCGTGGATGCCGTCGTCACGCTGAAGTCGCCGAAGCTCGAAGGCGACAAGCTGACCTTCGAGGTCGACGTGCTCGAGGGCGACCTCGCGGGCGCCGACGGTGGCGCCTCGGTCTTCATGGATCTGATCAAACTGCCGGTGCCGCGTCACAGTTCGCATCGCGCAGCCTGGTACGCGGGTGCCGAAAGCACGCGCTGACACCGTCCTTACAAGCGCTCGTGCACGGCAGGAAGCTCGCCTGCAGGCACGAGCGCGCTGCCGCCACAATCGATCCACAATCCGGTCCAGAAATGATCCCGGGCGAAGGCGCTCCAGTGTGGCAGCGCTTCGCACCTGAGGAGAGACATCATGAACCGGACATTGCTTGCATTTTCACTGGTCGGCGCCGCGGTCCTCGCGACGAATGCAGTCCAGGCGCAAGGCATGCCCACCGGTCGCGAACCCGGTACCGAACCCAACAGGATCTTCACGCCGACGACGGCGCCCAACTGGACCCCGACCGCCGAAGGCGCGATCGCGCGTCAGCAGATCCACGATGCGGGTTATAACGGCGTCACCATGCTGCTGCGCAACAAGGATGGCAGCTGGGAGGGCCAGGCCCTCAAGGGCGACACCTACTACCTGATCACGCTCGACCCGGCGGGCCACGTCACCCAGCGTTAGGCCGGGACGGTCAGACCGAAGGCGTGATCGGTATCCCGAAGCGCGCCTTCAGTCTGGCCAGAACCTGATCGCGGGTATGACGGTAGGCATCGAGCCGCGTCTCCCGCGATCCCTCCACCGCACTCGGATCGGGCATCGGCCAATACTCGACCTCGGTCGCCGTTCCTCGCGTGAACTCCAGCGCGCTGTGATGCGCTTCCGGCGACAGGGTGACGATCAGCTCGAACGACGCCGCATCGACGTCGTCGAAGGTCTTGGCGTGGTGGCGATGCACGTCGATGTCGATCTCGTCGAGCGCCGCGACCGCGAACCCGTCCACCTCACTCGCGCGCACGCCCACCGAATCGATATAGACCTTGTGGCCGTAGAGCCTCTTGGCCAGCGCCTCGGCCATCGGCGACCGGACGGAATTCTCGCTGCAGGCGAAGAGCAGGCTGGACGGCAGTCCGATCATCGCCCCCGCCCGCTCACGATTTGATGTGCAGGGCGCAGATCAGCGTGAACAGACGCCGGGCCGTGTCGTGGTCGACCTCGATCTTGCCGTCGAGACGCTCGCGCAGCAGGTCCGACCCCTCGTCGTGCAGGCCCCGCCGGCCCATGTCGAGCGCCTCGATCTGCGCCGGACCGAGCTTCTTGATGGCGGCGTAGTAGCTCTCGCAGACGAGGAAATAGTCCTTCACGACCTTGCGGAACGGAGTCAGCGACAAAACGATGTCGCGCAGCTTCTCGTCGGCCTCGTTGCGCACGTCGAACACCAGCCGCTGCTCGAAAATGCCGATGCGCAGACGATAGGGGCCGGGCTGGCTGCCGACCAGATGGAAGTCGTTCTCCTCGATCAGGTCGAACAGCGCGACAGCCCGTTCGTGCTCGACTTCCGGCGTGCGGCGGGCAACCGATTCCTCATCCAGCACCACATCGACGATGCGCCGCGTCTTGTCGGGCGTCCCGGCCGGCATGGTCAGCGGCCCAGCCGGAGCGAAACCGAACGGCCATGAGCACCGAGCCCCTCGGCGTCGGCGAGCGCCACCGCGGACGGGCCGAGCACCGCCAGCGACTGCGGCGTACAGGCGACCAGCGACGTCCGCTTCAGGAAATCGGAAACGCCCAGCCCGCCGGAGAAACGCGCGGCGCGCGAGGTCGGCAGCACATGGTTGGTGCCGGCGACATAGTCGCCGATCGCCTCGGGCGTATGGCGGCCGAGGAAGATCGCGCCGGCATGACGGATCTTCCGCGACAGCGCCTCGGCCTCCGCCATTTCCATCGCCAGTTCGACATGCTCGGCGGCGATCGCGTCCACGATGGGCGGCGCGGCCGAGAAGTCCGGCACCAGGATTACCGCCCCATTGTCGCGCCAGCTCGCCGCGGCGATCTCGGCGCGGGCAAGCATCTTCAACTCGGCCTCGACGGCACGCATGACGGCCTCGGCGAAGGCCGCATCGTCGGCGATCAGCACCGATTGCGAGGAGGGATCGTGCTCGGCCTGCGACAGCAGGTCGGCCGCAATCCAGGCCGGGTCGTTGTGCCGGTCGGCGACGACGAGGATTTCGGAGGGGCCGGCAATGAGGTCGATTCCGACCTGGCCGAAGACGCGGCGCTTGGCGGCCGCGACATAGGCATTGCCCGGCCCGGTGATCTTGTCGACCGGCCGGATCGACTCCGTGCCGTAGGCCAGCGCCGCCACGGCCTGCGCGCCGCCGATGCGCCAGATCTCGTCGGCGCCGGCGATTTCAGCCGCCAGCATGACCAGGGGATTTAGCGTGCCGCCCGGCGTGGGAACCACCATCACGATGCGGCCCACGCCCGCGACCTTCGCCGGCACGATGTTCATCAGCACCGATGACGGGTAGGCCGCCGTGCCGCCCGGCACGTAGACCCCGGCCGCATCGACCGGGCGATAGCGCGCGCCGAGCCGTGTGCCGGTGGAATCGGTGAAGTCGACATCCTGCGGCATCAGTGCCCGATGGAAGGTCTCGATGCGCCGGGCAGCGAAGGCCAGCGCCTCCCGCTGCGCGGCCGGCACCTGTGCCGCCGCCGCGTCGCGCTCGGCGTCGGAGATGCGCATGTTGGCCGCGGTAATTCCGGTCCAGTCGAATTTGGCCGTGTAGTCGACGACCGCCGCATCGCCGCGGGCGCGCACGTCGGCCACGATGCCGGCGACCACGCGGTCGACATTCTCGTCGGTATCCCGATTGCGCCCGAGGAAGGCCGAAAATTCCTTTTCGAAGCCCGGCGCCGAAGCGTCGAGCCTAAGCGGCACGGGGCACCCTGAGGGCGACCTCGCGGAAACGGTCGATCCAGTGCCCGACCCGCTGGGGCCGCGTCTTGAGCGCGGCGCGATTCACGATGAAGCGCGAGGTGATGTCGGCGATGTGCTCGATCTCGACCAGCCCGTTCTCCTTGAGGGTTCGGCCGGAATCGACGAGATCGACGATGCGGTGGCTGAGGCCAAGCGACGGCGCCAGCTCCATCGCGCCCGACAGCTTGACGCACTCCGCCTGCACGCCGCGGGCCGCGAAGTGCTTGCGCGTTACCTCGGGATACTTGGTGGCGATGCGCACGTGGCTCCAGCGGCGCGGATCGTCCTTGCCCGCCATCTCGACCGGTTCGGCAACGGCCAAGCGGCATTTGCCGATGCCGAGATCGATCGGGGCATAGATCTCCGGGTAGTCGAACTCCATCAGCACGTCGGCGCCGGCAATCCCGAGATGGGCAGCGCCGAAGGCCACGAAGGTCGCCACGTCGAAGGAGCGAACCCGGATGATGTCGAGGTCGGGATGGTTGGTCGCGAAGCGCAGCTGACGGGCATCGGGATCGGCGAAGGCCGCTTCCGGCACGATGCCGGCTGCTGCAAAGACGGGGCCGGCCTCCTTGAGGATGCGACCCTTGGGCAGCGCCAGGATGAGTTTCTCGTTAGCGTCGCTCGACACGAC
Organism: Reyranella sp.; assembly: GCF_965227665.1. Classification (GTDB taxonomy): domain Bacteria; phylum Pseudomonadota; class Alphaproteobacteria; order Reyranellales; family Reyranellaceae; genus Reyranella. Next base: position 4,724,510 of record NZ_OZ245767.1, on the reverse strand, counting down.
CTGTCTCCAGTAACGAATGCCCGCCCCTGATCGGAGCCGGAAAGGCTATTCGACCGGGTGGGCGGGCTTCCAAGGGGTGGGCCAAGGCTCACCGACATCCCCCAAATGGCATGCGAGCCGGCCGATTTCCAGCCGTATGGCCCGGCCGGCCGAAAAGCGCAGCAGGACTGAATGCTCGTTTTCCAGCACCACCGCGAGCAGTTCCAGCATTCGGTCGGGCTCGGCCGTGGGGATGTCATGGTGCCGCACGCCCGCGACCTCATTGAAAACGAGGGCGGAATGGGTCCGGGTGTGGCCAATCTCCTGTCCCGGATCGGCTTCCCACCGGAACCGGTTGAGCAGCAGCACGAACCGGCCCTCCTCTTTCAGATAGGCACAGTCGCGGACCGCCACCAGCGCGTCCTGAACGGCGGCGGAAACGATCGCCAGGTCGTCGGCATCGAGTGCGGACAGTCTCAGCTTGGCGGTCATGCGCCTAGCCCTTCAGCCGCTCGATGTCGGCACCGCAGGCGCTGAGCTTCTCTTCCAGCCGCTCGAAACCGCGGTCGAGGTGGTAGACGCGATGCAGCATCGTGTCGCCCTCGGCCGACAGGCCCGCGATCGCCAGCGATACCGAGGCGCGCAGGTCGGTGGCCATGACCTCGGCGCCCCGCAGCTTCGGCACGCCCCGCACCAGGGCCGACTGATGGTGGATGGTGACGTTGGCGCCCATGCGCGCCAGTTCCGGCACGTGCATGAAGCGGCTCTCGAAGATCGTCTCCGTGATCATCGAGGCGCCCTCGGCCCGCGTCATCAGAGCCATCATCTGGGCCTGGAGATCGGTCGGGAAGCCCGGGAACGGCTCGGTCATCACGTCGACACCGTGCAGGGCTCCGTTGGTCCGGTGCACGCGCATTCCGTGCTCGGTGTCCTCGAGGGTGACGCCGGCGGCACGGAGGCTTGCCGCCACGGTATCGATCAGATCGACCCGGCCGCCGATCAGCTCGACATCGCCTGCCGTCATGGCGACGGCCATCGCATAGGTGCCGGTTTCGATCCGATCGGGGATGACGGCATGTTCGATCGGCTTGAACGAGGTCACGCCCTCGATGGTGAGCGTTTCTGTGCCGATGCCGCCCACCGGGACGCCCATGGCCGACAGACATTCGGCCAAATTGGCGATCTCGGGCTCGCGTGCGGCATTGTCGAGCACGGTGGTGCCCTTGGCGAGCGCCGCCGCGATCATCAGGTTTTCCGTGGCACCGACCGACACTTTCGGGAAGGTGTAGCGCGCGCCCTTCAGGCCCTTGGGCGCCCGCGCGACCATGTAGCCGCCGTCGATGTCGATGTCCGCGCCCATCGCGCGCAGGCCGGCGATATGCAGATCCACGGGACGGGCACCGATGGCGCAGCCGCCCGGCAGCGAGACCTTGGCCTGGCCCTCGCGCGCCAGCAGCACGCCCAGAACCAGCATGGAGGCGCGCATCTTGCGAACGATGTCGTAAGGGGCCGTGGTCGAGGTGATTTTCGACGCCTTCAGCACCATCGTCGTGCCGTGGCTGTGGCCGTTCTCGCCGGCGGTGGCGTCGATCTCCACCCCGTGCTGGCGCAGCAGCTGCATCATGGTGGTGATGTCGGCCAGGCGCGGCACGTTGTGGAGCGTGAGCGGCTGGTCGCTCAGCATCGATGCCACCATCAGCGGCAGGGCCGCGTTCTTGGCGCCGGAGATACGGATCTGGCCCTTGAGCTGGCGGCCGCCCCTGATGCGAATTCTGTCCATGGTCGCCTCCGCTCAGATTTTCGGCAGGGTGACGCCGCGCTGCCCCTGATACTTGCCGGCCTTGTCGCGATAGGAAACCTCGCAGGGCTCGTTGCCCTGGAGGAAGAGGAACTGGCAGGCGCCCTCGTTGGCGTAGATTTTCGCGGGCAGCGGCGTGGTGTTGGAGAATTCCAGCGTCACATGACCCTCCCACTCCGGCTCGAGCGGCGTCACGTTCACGATGATGCCGCAGCGCGCATAGGTCGACTTGCCGACGCAGATCACCAGAACGTCACGCGGGATGCGGAAATACTCGACCGTCCGGGCCAGCGCGAAGGAATTGGGCGGGATGATGCAGACTTCGGTATTGCGGTCGACGAAGCTCTGCTGGTCGAAGTTCTTGGGGTCGACCACCGACGAATTGACGTTGGTGAAGATCTTGAAGTCGGTACCGACACGGGCGTCGTAGCCGTAGGACGACAGGCCGTAGGAGATGACCCCTTCGCGCTTCTGGGCGTCGACGAAGGGCTCGATCATGCCCTTCTCCTGCGCCATGCGGCGAATCCAGCGGTCCGAGAGAATGCTCATTGGGGCGCTTCTAAACGAGGGAGGGGGGCGGCTCAACCGCCGGTCTTGCCTGCGGCCGGATCAATGCCCTGTCCCGGACCCGTCGGTTTTGCGACCTCCCCCTTGGCGCGCGCCTGCGCCTTGCGCCGCTTCAGGTTCTCGCGCAGCGCGGCGGCGAGCCGGTCTGCGCGTTCGTCCTTCTCCGGGACCTGCTTCGAGGGGGCGGTCATCCGGGGAAGGATACACCATTGCGGGGCGCCCGGGGCAGTCCCGTGTGCCGCCCCGGGCGTGCCTCCGATCCGGCGGTCAGTCGCCCGCCGCCGGCGCCTCGACAGGCTCGCCCGCACCGCGCTTCTTCGAGTGGTCCGCCGCCAGCATCACGTAGACGGCCGGCACCACGAACAGGGTGAACAAAGTGCCCACCGTCAGCCCGCTGGCGATCACCAAGCCCATCGAGAAGCGCGACAGGGCGCCGGCGCCGGTAGCCACGATCAGCGGCACGACACCCAGCACCATCGCCGCCGTGGTCATCAGGATGGGCCGCAGACGGATAGCAGCGGCCTCCTGGATGGCCTCGCGCCGCGACTTGCCGGCTTCCTGCAGCTCGTTGGCGACCTCGACGATCAGGATGCCGTGCTTGCTGATCAGGCCCATCAGGGTGACCAGGCCGACCTGGGTGTAGATGTTCAGGGTCGCCCCCGGCATTCCGACTGTGCTCAGCGCCATCAGGAAGATGAGCGCGCCCGCGATCGACATCGGCACGGAGAAGAGAATGATCAGCGGATCTCGGAAGCTCTCGAACAGCGCCGCGAGCGACAGGTAGATGATGATCAGCGCGAAGCCGAAGGTGACGATGAAACCGCCGCTCTCCTGCACGTACTGGCGCGACGCGCCGCCGTAGTCGATCGAGTAACCCTGGGGCAGCGTGCGCTGCGCCAGTTCCTTCAGCGTCTGCAGCGCCTCGGCCTGCGACACGCCCGGGAAGGCGACGCCCTGGATGGTGGCGCTGTTGAGCTGCTGGAAGTGGTTGAGCGACTGCGGGATCGCCTTGGTGGTGATCGACGCCACGGTCGACAGCGGCACCGTCGTGCCGTCGCCGGCCTTGATGTGGTAGTCGAGGATCTGGTCGATGTTCTGCCGCGAGGATTGCTGGACCTGCGGGATCACCTTGTAGGAGCGGCCGTCGAGCGCGAAGTAGTTGACGTAACCGCCGCCCAGCATCGAGCCCAGGGCGCCGCCGATATCGCTCATCTGCAGGCCGAGCGCAGAGGCCTTGTCGCGATCGATCACGACCGTGGCCTGCGGCGCATCGATCTTGAGGTCGGTGTTGAGGAAGATGAACCGGCCGGTGGCGAGCGCTTCCTGCAGGAACTTCTGCGCCACGTCGTTCAGCGCCTCGAAGCCGCCCGTCGTGTTGATCACGAACTGGATCGGCAGGCCGGTCGAGCCGGGCAGCGGCGGCGGCTGGAAGGCCACGACCTGCGCGCCGGCGATGCCCGCCAGCTCCTGCTGCACGATCGGCTGGAGCTGATTGGAGGTCATCGTGCGCTTGTCCCACGGCTTCAGCACGTAGCCCGCGATCGACTGGCCGGGCACGTCGAGCTGGAAGACGTGATCCGTTTCCGGATGGCTGGCACCGATCTTGTAGACCTCGCGCGAATAGATCTGGCGCTGGTCGATTGTCGAATTGGGTGCCGAGGTCGCGAAGCCGATGATGATGCCCTGGTCCTCTTGCGGCGCCAGCTCGCTGCTGGTGGCCGAGTAGAGGAAGTAGATGCTGCCGAGCACCAGCACGGCGAAGGTCGCCGTCACCGGCAGGTAGTTCAGGCTGCCCGTCAGCCAGCGGGCGTAGCCGCGCCGCAGGCGGTCGAACACGTTGTCGATGCCCCGGATCATGCGGGCTTCCAGGCTGCGGTCGTCGTGACCGTGCGGCTTCAACATCCGCGAGCACATCATGGGCGAGAGGGTCAGCGCCACCACCGCCGAGATGGTGACGGCTCCGACCAGAGTGAAGGCGAACTCGGTGAACAGTGCGCCCGTCAGGCCGCTCTGGAACCCGATCGGCACGTAGACGGCGATCAGCACCACGGTCATGGCGACGATCGGCCCGCCCAGCTCTCGGGCCGCCTGGATGGCGGCCGGGACGGGCTTCTGCCCTTCCTCGAGATGGCGGTTCACGTTCTCGACCACGATGATGGCGTCGTCGACCACCAGGCCGATCGCCAGCACCAGCGCGAGCAGGGTCAGCAGATTGATGGAGAAGCCGAAGGCCGCCATCATGGCAAAGGTGCCGATCAGCGACAGCGGAATGGCGATCACCGGGATGATCACCGATCGCACCGATCCCAGAAAGGCGAAGACCACGAGAGTCACGATCACCAGCGCCTCGAGCAGGGTGTGGATCACCTCCTCGATCGAGCTGTTCACGAACTCCGTCGAGTCGTAGATGATCTGCCCGTTCAGCCCCTGCGGGAGCTGCGCTTGGATCGACGGAAAGACATCCTTCACGCCCTTGATCACGTCGAGCAGGTTGGCGGCCGGCGCCACCTGGATGCCGATATAGACCGCCTTCTGGCCGTCGAAGCTCACTTCCGATTCATAATCGTCGGACCCCAGCGTCACGTTGGCGACGTCGCTGAGGCGGACGATCGCCCCCTTGTCCTGCTTCAGCACGAGGTTGCGGAACTCATTGAGCGAGGTCAGCGCGGTCGAAGCCTTGAGGGTGACCTGAACCATCTGCCCCTTGGTCGTGCCGAGGCCCGCGATGTAGTCGTTCGCCGTCAATGCCTGTCCGACATCGGCCGCGGTCAGGCCGTAGGCGGCGAGCTTCTGCGGGTCGAGCCAGGCGCGCAACGCGAAGTTCTTGGCGCCCAGCAATTCCGCCGTCTGCACGCCCTCGACCGCCTGCAGCCTGGGCTGCACGACGCGCACCAGGTAGTCGGTGATCTGGTTCGGCGCCAGCTCCTTGCTGTTGAAGCCGATATACATCGCGTCGATCGTCTGGCCGACCTTCACCGTCAGCACCGGCTGCTGCGTCCCGGTGGGCAGTCGGTTAAGCACCGAACTCACCTTGGTGTTGATCTCCGTCAGGGCCTTGCTCGAATCGTAGTTGAGCCGCAGGTAGACCGTGATGGTGCTGACGCCGCTCTGGCTGGTCGAGGTCATGTAGTCGATGCCGTTCGCCTGGGCGATTGCCTGCTCGAGCGGAGTCGTGATGAAGCCCGCGATCACGTCGGGATCGGCGCCGTAGTAGGTCGTCGTGATCGTGACGACGGCATTCTCGGTGCGTGGATACTGCAGCACCGGCAGCGCGCTGATGGCACGCAGGCCGACGACCAGGATCAGCAGGCTGACCACGCTCGCCAGCACCGGGCGGCGGATGAAGATATCGGTGAACTTCATGGGACGATGTCCTGCAGGCTGACTATTTGTCGACGATCTTCGGCGCGGCGTCGTTCGTGGGGACGGCGCGGTTGTCGACCAGCACCGGCACGCCGTTGCGCAGCTTGATCTGGCCGGAGGTGACGACCGTGTCGCCCTCGGAAACGCCCTTCAGGATCGCCACCTGGTCGCCACGCGTGGCGCCTGTCGTGACGAACACCTGGCGGGCGGTGAGTTCCGGCTTGGCATCGCTGCCCTTGCCCTTGTCGTCGACGATGTAGACCAGCGAGCCGTAGGGATTGTAGCTCACCGCGGTCTGCGGCAGCGTGACCAGGCGCTGCGCCGCGCCGGTGTCCAGCTCGACCGTGGCAAACATGCCGGGCATCAGCTTCTGGTCCGTGTTCGGCAGGGTGGCGCGCACCTGAACGTTGCGGCTGCCCGTCTCGATCTTCGGATTGATGGCGGTGATCTTGCCTTCGAAGGTGCGGCCGGGGAAGGCGTCGATCTTCGCCCTCACCTTGTCGCCGACGGCGATCTGCGCCACGGCCTGCTGCGGCAGAAGGAAGTCGACGAAAATGGGATCCAGCGACTGCAGGGTGGCGATCATGGTGCCGGCCGCGAGGAACTGTCCGAGATCGACCTGGCGCAGGCCGAGCTTGCCGTCGAACGGCGCCCGCAGCGTCTTCTTGTCGAGGATCGCCTTCTGGACGGCGACCTGTGCGCGCGCGTTGCGCAAATTGGCTTCGTCATTGTCGACGATCGCCTGGCTGATCGCCTGTGCCTTGAGCTGCTTCAGGTCGCGGTCGTAGGTGATCTGCGCGAGAGACGCCGTCGCCTCGAGAGACTGCAGCCGGGCCTCCTCGTCTTCCTTGCGCAGGGTCAGAAGCACCTGCCCTTCCTTCACCTCGTCGCCCGACTGGAAGGTGATGGTTTCGACCACGCCCGGCACCTCGAGCGACAGCTCGGCGCCACGCACCGCGCGCAGGGTGCCGACCGCATCGATCTTGGGTTGCCAGTCGCTGGTCTCGGCCTTCGTGGCAGAGACGGTCTGGGGCATGTTGGCCATCCCGGCCATGGCTTCCTTGATCTTGCCGTTGACGAAGGTCTTGAAGCCGAACAATCCGCCGAGCACCGCGCCGACGAGAATGAGCATGATGAGCATTCGCTTGATCATCGTATGCCTCTTGAGCTGATTTTGAATCGATTGAGAGGTTGCGGCCGGTCAGTGACCGGCGCGCGGCAGCTTGATGTCCTGGACGGGCGGCAGCGCGAAGCGCGTCGGCTTGCCCATCGATTTCGGATCGACGTCGTTGCGGTTCCACCAGCCGCCGCCCAGCGCCTGGAACAGCGCCGCGGTATCGGAGTAGCGGGCGGCCTGCGCGCGCAGCCGGTTGATGACGGCGGTCTGGTAGGTCTGCTGGGCGTTGAGCAGGATCAGGTAGTTCACGGCGCCCAGCTGGTACTGCTGCTCGGAGAGCCTGAGGCTCGCCGCGGCGGTTTGTTCGGCGGCAACCTGCGCGCGCAGCGTATCGGCATCGTACTGCACGGCCCGCAGGGCGTTGGCGACATCCTGAAAGGCCGACAGCACGACGCCGCGATATTGCGCGGCCGCGCGCTCATAGGCGGCGATCGCGGCCTTGCGCTGGCTGTCGAGCCGGCCGCCGTCGAACACGCTCTGCGCGATTCCGAGGCCAAGGCTCCACACGCCCGAACCCGGCACGATCAGCGAGCTGATCCCGCCCGAGGTGAATCCCAGCAGGCCGGTGATCGTGAACTGCGGCATCTGGTTGGCGACCGCGACGCCGATATCGGCGCTGGCGCCACGGAGCTGGGCCTCGGCGGCACGTACGTCCGGCCGCTGCTCGACCAGCGAAGACGGCAGGCTGAGCGGCAGCTCCTGGGGCAGCTTCAGCTTGGCGAGATCGAAGCTCTCGCCACGATCCTGGTCCGGCGAGCGGCCGACGAGGCGCATGAGCTGATTGCGCTGCTGCGCCAGCTGCTTCTGCAGCGGCGGCAAGGTCGCCTGGGTCTGGGTGAGAGCCGCTTCCTGGGCCAGCACGTCGGCACGCGAGGCGCCGCCCAGGTCGAACTGGCGACGCACCACCGTCAGCGAATTGTTGAGGATGGCGATGATGTCCTGCGTCGCCTTGATCTGGGCCTGCAGCGACGCGAGGTTGATCGCGGCGACGACGACGTTGGAGGAAAGCGTGAGATACGTCGCCTCGAGCTGGAAGCGCTGGTTCTCAGCCGCAGCCTCGCGCGATTCGACCTGGCGCCGCACACCGCCAAAAACGTCGGGCGAATATGAAATGTTCAGGGACGCCGCGGTGACGCCGAACATGGCGGCGGACCCCACCTGCCCTTGCGAGGCCGGAGAGGCGAGCTGCTGCTGGCCCGAACCGTTGGCGCTCAGGCTCGGGAACAGGCTGCCCTGCTGGGCGAAGTAGAGTTCGCGCGCCTGCCGCAGCGCCGCCTGGGCGGCGTCCACATCCGGATTGGCCTGCAGCGATTCGCGGACCAGAGCGTCGAGCTGCGGCGACTGAAACAGCACCCACCACTCGCCGGGAATGTCCTGTTCGGGCACGAAGGTCTGCGCGGCGCCGCCGGGGCTGGCCGCGGAGTTGGTCTGGAGGGCCAGCGGCTCCGGCGTGTAGCCGGTCGATGTCGGCTTGTCGGGCTTCACGAAATCCGGACCGGCCGTGCAGCTGGCGAGTAGAAAAGCCGTGAGGGTCACGAGAAAGGGCGAGCGCCTGTTCATTTTCGTACTCGCGAATCTATTTTTCGGGCGTGGCCGCGCGGCAGATGGCAAGCGTCTGCTCGCGCACGATCTGCTTCATCAGCTGGACGTTTTCGCCCTCGAGACCGACCGCTTTGAGAATGGGTCGTTTGTGGTTGTTGCAGAAGATGACGACCTGGCCGATCAGCGCCATCGTGCGCATCGTCATCTCTGGATCGGCTTCGGACTTGCCGTGAATGCGGGCGAACAGAGCCAGGCAGGGATTGAAGATCTGCTGCATGCCGTTCTCGTGCATCCGGTCGAGCCCGGGCGTTTCCTCGACCTCGGCGCGCGCGAAGATGAGGCGTCGGCTGTCGACCTGCGGGCCGCTCGTCACCACCGTGACGAAGGCTTCGAGCGTCTGGCACAGAAGTTCGGTCAGTTCGGTCGCCTGGGCCTCCGGGTCTTCGAGCGCGGCGCGGACACGCGGCAGCACACCGGACATGTGCCTCTCGGTGTCGGCGACGATGTCCTCGATGATCGCCCGGTAGAGGCCTTCCTTGTTGCCGAAATAATACTGGATGGCCGGCAGGTTCACGCCTGCGCCCTCGGCGATCTGCCGGGTGCTGGCGCCCTCGTAGCCATGAGCGGCGAACAGATCGAGCGCGGCTTCAAGGATGCGTCGACGGGTATCTTCGCCCCTCGCCTGGGTGGCGGGTCGACCGCGGGTCGGGGACCCGGCTTGTGTCTCGATCATGGTCACCTGGGAAACGCTGACCCGCCCCTTTTATTGTCGGTCGATATACTATGTCAATCGATAGATATTTTACGCGGGCAACGCAAATTGCAGCCGTTCCTTCGCGGAGGTGGCCCCGCGCTCTATTTGTCGGATCTTGAAAACGCGATTGCCGCCGAACGCCCGAATTCGGCGGCTGAACTTCCGCGAGGCAGCGAGGAAGATTAAGAGGCGAGCTTCGCCGCCAGCGCCTTCGGCACGCGGACCGGCATGTCCAACATCATCTGGGCGAACGCCTTGGCGAGCGGATCCGCCTTGAGGGAGGCCATGCCGCCCCCGCCCAGCGCCTTGCGCAGCAGGAAGTTGAAGCCCCTGATGCCCGGCAGGCGCCAGCGCGTGACCGTTCCCTCGATGCGATGGGCGAAGTACTTCGCCACCGCCTCTTCCGTCACCTCGGCATCGAGGATGGGTTCGTATTCCGGCTGACGCGCGAAGATGCCGATATTGGCATTGTCGCCCTTGTCGCCGGACCGGCCGTAAGCCAGCGCGATCAGCGGCACGGTGGCTGTGTCGCCAGCCAACAGCGGCGCCGCAGCCGGCGCTTCGACCGGAAGCTGCGCTGCCGTGAAGCCGCCGCTCATCGCTCCTTCCTGCATCGCAATGCGATGGCCGTCGACATCGACCGTGACCGGCACCATCGACTTCGGCAGGAGGCAGGAGAACATGCGGATGACGGGCGATGGCGAGACGCGCCCGGCGCCGAAGCTGCCGGTCATGCCCACGACACCACCGGTCGACATCGGCGAAATCTCCCGGCCGAGCAGCGCCAGCGCTTCCTTCTGGTCGTGTTTGGCGGCGATCTTCACGACGACCTCGCGCGCGTCGGGCACGCGGCCGTGCGGCCCATAGGTCGCCTCGCTGCCGATCACCTCGATGCTGACGTCGCGATAATCCGCCATGCCCTTTTCGGCGAACATGCGGCGCGTCTTCTTGATGATCGATTCTGCGCTGTGGCGTCCCTTCGCAACCGCTTCGCGCCCCCCCATCATGAAGATCGAGCTGAACTTGTAGCCGTCGGGCCAGGTCGTCGAGACCTTGTAGGTGTCGGTCGGCGGCCGGCCTCGAGCGCCGCTCACCCGGACGCGGTCCTTTGCCACCTGCTCGTAGGTCGCCTGGGTGAAGTCGCACACCACGTCGGGCACCATGTAGGCGCGCGGATCCCCGATCTCGTAGAGCATCTGCTCGGCAACCGTCGCCGTCGTGATCAGCCCGCCGGTGTCGTCGGGCTTGGACAGCACGAAACTGCCATCGCTCGACACTTCGGCAATCGGAAAGCCCATATTGTCGTAGTCGGGCACCAGCCGCCAATCGGTGAAGTTGCCGCCGTTGCACTGCGCGCCGCATTCGATGATGTGGCCGCACAGCGTCCCTGCGGCGAGGCGATCGAACTCTTCCGGCGTCCAGGAGAAAGCGTGGATCAATGCGCCCAGCGTCACGGCCGAATCGACGCAGCGGCCGGTAATGACCACGTCGGCGCCCTCGGCCAACGCCCGCGCGATTGGAAAGCCGCCGAGATAGGCGTTCATGCTGGCGATCTTCGACGGCAGCTCCGCCCCCGTATCCATCTCGCGGATTCCGGCGGCGCGGAATTCGTCGACGCGCGGCAGGATATCGTCGCCCAGCACGACCGCGACCTTGAGCGTCACGCCCGCCGCCTCGCAGGCCTTCAGCACCGCGTCGCGGCAGGCCAGCGGATTGACGCCGCCGGCATTGGTCACGACCTTGATCTTCTTCTCGGCGATCTCGCGGGCCAGCGGCGCCATGACAACCGAGACGAAGTCGACGGCGTAGCCCGCCAGGGGATTGCGCAGCTTCTGGGCCGCCATGATCGACATGGTGACCTCGGCGAGATAGTCGCTCACCAGATAGTCGACGTTGCCGTGCCGCACGAGCTGCACGGCGGCGGTCTCGGTGTCGCCCCAGAAGCCCGAATGGCAGCCGATGCGGACCGTTTCCTTGCTCATCGTGCAACCCCTCTCGTCGCCTTACTTCTTCTTGCGATTGACGAACGCTCCCATGCGTTCGATGTGCTCGCCCTCGGCCACCGACTGGGCGAAGGAATCGATGCCGGCCTGCACCGCCTCGTCGAGCGGCAGCCGCTCCCAGCGCCGCATCAGGCGCTTCTGCGCGCGGACGGCAAGCGGCGTCGCCTCGACGATCGAATGCACGCAGCGCTCGACGGCCGCGTCGATCTTCGCCGTCTCGACGACCTCCTCGACCATGCCCCAGGCCTCGGCCTTGCGCGAATCGATGTTCTCGCCGGTCAGCAGCATCCACGAGGTGCGACCCCAGCCGATCAGGCGGGGCAGCAGCGCCGCCTCGACGACGGAGGGAATGCCGACCTTGACCTCGGGCATGCCGAAATAAGCGCTGTCCGTGGCGATGCGCAGGTCGCAGGCGGCCGCCACTTCGAGGCCGGCGCCCAGCGTGTAGCCTTCCATGCGGCAGATCACCGGCACCGGACAGTCGCGGATCGACTGGCAGAGCTTGTGGACCATGGTGATGAAGGCGCGGCCATCCTCGGAGGTGCGCATGCCCGCCATGTGGTTAATGTCGGCGCCGCCGATGAAGGCCCGACCGCCGGCGCCGGAGAAGACGACGACGCGCAGATCCTCTTCGGTCGACAGCGCGTGGAAGGTTGCGGTGAGATCGTGCAAGGCCACCGGATTCAGGACGTTGAGGCGCCGCGCATTGTCGAACACGAGATGGGCCACCGTGCCGGCATCGCGCTTGTCGCGACGGACCTCGATCTTGTGCGCGGCTTCCGCCATGACGTTTCGCTCCGTGGGTCTTTGTGATTGGCTGATTCTACCCTATTAGAACCCGCCAACGACGCTTCACAAGAGCCAATGCCCGACACCTTTCCCGACCTTGCCTCCTGGGGCATCGACCTTTCCCGCTACACCGTGTTCGTGCCGCCGGATCCGTTCGAGGACCATGTCGGGCCGTTCTATTTCGGCCTCCAGGGCGATGCTCGCACGGCCGGCACGGTGCACTGCGTGCTGCCGACGCTCGCGCGGCACGGCAACTACAGGGGCGGGGTGCATGGCGGCGGGATCCTGACCTTCGCCGACTACGCGCTCTGCCTGGTGGCGGGCCGCGCCGCCGACGGCGGCACCAACTCCTCCTTCGCCATGACGGTGAGCATCGCGGTGGAGTTCGTGAACGGCGCGGTCATCGGGCCGCCGCTCGAAGCGCGCGGCGAGCCGCTGCAGGTCACGGGCCGCCTCGCCTTCGCGCGCGGCTCGATCACCCAGGAAGGCCGCACGATCGCGCTGTGGTCGGGCGTGTGCCGCCACGTCGCGCGTGCCAAGGCCATGGCCCGCAAGGACGAGCAGGCGCCGTCGAGGATCGACCTGCCGCTGCAGGTCGTTCCCGAGGGCTTCGAGCCGTTCAAGGCCAGCGCCTATTCCACCCATATCGGCCCGGCCTTTGTGCGCAAGGAGGCCGATGGCGCCTCGCTGGTTCAGCCGACGCTGGCGCGCATGTGCAACTCCGGCGGCGCGCTTCACGGCGGCTACATGATGAGCTTCGCCGACACCGCGATCACGCGCGCCGCGGCGATGACGACCGATCTAGCGCCGACGACCGTCTCCTTCGCCGCCGAGTTCCTGGCCGCGGGCGACATCACCGCGCCGCTGCACACACGGGTGGAAGTGCCAAAGCGCGGCCGGTCGATCGCGTTCCTGCGCGGTCTGCTGGAGCAGAACGGCAAGGCCCTGCTCTCCTACTCCGCGACGGTGATGCTCCGGCCGCGGGCCTGATCGGCACCGGCCTGGGCGGCGACCCGCGCCACTTCCTGCGCCAAGGCATCGTCGAGGCTGCGCACGCCCTTCAGGTCGCCGCCCTTGGCCGCTCGTTCCACGGAGTCGGCGATCCGGCAGAGCGTCACAGCGCCGATCATGCCGGCAACTCCTTTCAGCCGGTGCGCCGCCCGCGCGATCGTCTCGAGATTCTCAGTCTCGCGGATCTCCCCATGGGCGCCCCGTGCCGTGGCGAGGAACTCGCGCTCGATCTCCGCGAGCGTCGCCGCGTCGCCGCCGAACAGTTCGATGAGCCGGTCGCGATCATAGGCCGGGCTCATGACGCGTTCTGCCGACATGCATCCTTCAGCCAGACTTCGAGGGTCGCCTTCAGCTGCTCGATGCCGACCGGCTTGGTGATGAAACCGTCCATCCCGGCCTCCCGGCTGCGCTCTTCCTCCGACTCCAGCGTGCTGGCGGTCACGGCGAGGATCGGAAGGCGTGCGCTGCCGGTCGATGCCTCGCCCTGGCGGATGCGCCGCGCCAGCTCGAAGCCGTCCATGTCGGGCATCTGCAGGTCGGCGAGCATCAGGTCGTAGGAACGCGAGCGCCACATCGCGAGCGCCTCCTCGCCGCCGGCCGCCATGTCGGCCGACGTCCCGGCCAGTTCGAGCTGGCGTGCCAGAATCTTCCGGTTGACCGAATTGTCGTCGACGACCAGGACGCGGCCGCCCAGCCGCACGGCCGCAGCCGGTGCGGCCGCTGCCGGTGGGACACAGCTCGTCCGCCCGGCCGCCTGCGCGATCGCCCTGACCAGCACGTCGCGCCGCCACGGGCGCTTCAAGTCTGTGAGGCACAGCTGGTCGTTCGAGCCTTCGATGGTCACCGCCGTCTGGGACGACACCACGACGTCGACCTCGGCGCCCGCGTCGCGCAGATAGCGCGCGATGGCGGCGCTCTCCTGCGGGTCCGGCAGGGAGAGGACAAGGGAAAGATCCTGGAGGGGGAGCCCGGCGGCGGCCTGTGCCGGGGGCGCCGCCTGGAGCGTAAAGGTGACGACAAACGTCGATCCGACGCCTGGCGCGCTGTGCACCTCGACGCGGCCGTCCATCGCCTCCGCGAGACGCCGCACGATGGACAGGCCAAGCCCGGTGCCGCCGAAGCGACGAGTCGTCGAACTGTCGGCCTGGACGAACGGGTTGAACAGACGATCGCGCTGGGCGGCCGTGAGGCCGATCCCCGTGTCGACAACCCTGATGCGGAGCACGAGCGAGCCGTCCTGCTCCCCGCCCTCTCCTTCGAGGAAAAGGCGGACGCTGCCCTTCTCCGTGAACTTGATGGCGTTGCCCAACAGATTGAACAGGATCTGCTGCAGGCGTAGCGGATCGCCGATGGCGCGAGCCGGCACGTCGGACGCCACATAGGCCGACAGGATCAGCCCCTTCTCGGCGGCCCGGGCGGCCAGCGCCTCGGCCGCGCCCTCGATCAGCTCGACGGTGGAGAACTCGACCCGTTCGAGATCGAGACGCCCGGCCTCGATCTTGGAGAAATCCAGGATGTCGTCGATGATCCGCAGCAGCGACGCCGCCGAATAGCGCACCGTCCCCAGCTGGTCGCGCTGGTCGGGCGAGAGTTCGGTGCGCTCCAGGACGTCGATCATGCCCAGCACGCCGTTCATCGGCGTGCGGATCTCGTGGCTCATGGTGGCGAGGAAGGTCGACTTGGCCTGGTTCGCCTTCTCGGCGTCGCGCTGGGCCGCCAGGGCCGCGTCGCGGGCCTGGCGGGCCTCGTCATAGGCAACCTGCAGCCGGCGCGCCAAATCCTCCTTCTCGTAAGCCAGGGCGATATTGTCGTACTGCCAGCGATGCACGTCGCGCACATAGGCCATCAGGTGGCCGACATAGGCGGCGCCTGCGATGCCCACGAGCTGGTAGAACGGGTCGCCCGAGGCGACGAGGACCAGCAGGAGCGGCGCCGCCGTGGCGACGGCGAAGGCGTAGAAGGTCGGAGGATGGGCCGAGCGGATCGGCACCGCCGTGGTGACCGTTGCCAGGAGCACGAGCCCCAGCAGCATGCGCTGCAGCTCGAAATCCCTGGAAGCCAGCAGATAGCCTGCCCAGCCCCAGCAGGCGCCGCCCAGGAAGGTGAAGCCCGCGAACCACCACCCCCAACGGAGCGTCCGCTCGTCGTCTGGTCGGTCCTGCGCAAAGCGATGCCGGAGAAGGTCGAAGCCCAGGGTCACGATGAGGTAGGCCCCGAAGGGTCCGGACAGCTCGATCAGGTCAATCTGCCGCCAGTAGATCGCGGCGATGACCGGCCACAGGACGAACGAAAAATAGCGGGACGGGGCCGATCCCTGGAACAGGCGGCGCACCAGTTCGGCGCGGACGAACCGGTCCTGGTGGGCGGCTTCCGCCTCGTTGACCTGAGGGGCGGCCGGATCAGCGGCGGCGAGCGACATCAACCATCCCAAAACCAGGGTTTGAGCCGCCGCCCCATCGGGCAGCTACAGCTTGCGGATTTCCCGCGCCGCCAATCGTATCAAAGATATCAAGAAAACGATATAATTCGTTGAGAAATAGTGTTAATTTGAAGGCATTAAACGTCATTTATTAGGTTAAGACATGCAGCTTCCGTCCGTATTGCTGGTCGAAGACGACGCATTTCAGCGCAAGGCCGCCGAGACCTATCTGTCCAGTCACGAGCTCAAGGTAACGGCCGTCGAGAATGGCGCCCAGATGCGCCGCCAGCTCTCCCGGTCGATGCCCGACCTTGTCCTGCTCGATGTCCAGCTTCCGGGTGCGGACGACGGTTTCGCTCTCGCCCGCTGGCTGCGCGAGAGCAACACCCGCGTCGGCATCATCATGCTCACCGCGGCCACCGATCCGGTCGACAAGGTGCTGGGCCTCGAAAGCGGCGCCGACGACTATGTCTCCAAGCCCTACGAGCCGCGCGAACTGCTGGCCCGGTGCAAGAGCGTCCTGCGCCGGTCGGTCGCCAAGGCGACTCCCTCCCGGCTCGAGCGCGTGCGGATGGGCGGGCACGTACTCGATCTCACCAAGCGTCAGCTTCTTGACGTCGACAACATCGCTGTTCCGCTGACGTCGGGCGAGTTCGACGTGCTGAAGATCTTCGCGGAAAATCCCAATCGACCGCTGTCGCGCGACTGGCTGCTGGAGACGACCAGCCACCGCGCCCGCGACCCGTTCGACCGGTCGATCGATCTGCGGATCACGCGGATCCGGCGCAAGATCGAGCCGGCGGCGGACAAGCCGACGGTGATCCGCACCGTGCGCGGTGTCGGCTATATGTTCGTGCCGCCCACCGAATAGCCGGGCTATAAGACCCCGCCCCGGCGCGTCCGGGGCGCAGCCCGTCGGTTGCGGGGGCCCGTAGTTCAGCGGTTAGAACGAGCCGCTCATAACGGTTATGTCGCAGGTTCGAATCCTGCCGGGCCTACCAACCACTCGCCGACGCTGGACGTGCGTCCCGGCCGGGCCCCGCCTACAGGAAGGCGACCGAGAACCAGGGCACGGCGGCGATCACCGCCAGGCCGGCCATCAAGGCGAGCAGGTACGACCAGATCGCCCCGATCGCCTCGTCCGGTGAGACATTGCCGATCCGGCAGGCCAGGTAGAAGCCGATACCGATCGGCGGCGTCATCAGCCCGATGTTCATCGCGGTCACGATGGTCATGGCGTAGTGGATGTCGTTGACCCCGAGGTTCTTGGCGATCGGGAACATCAGCGGCGCCATCAGCACGATCGCCGGCAGGCCCTCGAGCACGCAGCCCAGGATCAGGAAGACCACGATGCTGAGGACCATGAAGACGATGGTGCCGCCCGGCATCGCGGCCATGAACTGGGTCACGTCGCGCGCGATTCCTGCCTGCGTGATGGCCCAGGCCATGGCCGAGGCGGTTCCCAGGATCAGCAGGATCGAGCCGGTCAGTGCTGCCGTCTCGACCAGCATGGCGTAGGATTTCCGCAGGCTTATGCCGCCGTAGAGCACCACCCCGACGAAGGCCGCGTACAGGACCGCGATGGTCGAGACCTCGGTGGCCGTCGCGACGCCGCCCGAAACGGTGCTGCGGATCAGGAACGGGAGCACCAACGCCGGAGCGGCGATCAGCGCGGTACGGCCGATGACGCGCAGGCTCGGGCGCCGCACGCCCGACATGTCCTCATGGCGCGCCTTCCAGCGGGCGAGGATGGCGAGGCCCAGCAGCAGGACCATCGCGATGGCGAATCCGCTGGTGAACAGGGCCGCGATCGACACACCGGCAACGGAGCCCAGGACGATCAGGACGATGCTGGGCGGCACCGTGTCGGCCATGGCCGCGCCGGTGGCGAGCAGGGCGATCATTTCCTTGGGCTTGTTGCCGCGCCGCTTCATCTCGGGGAACAGGGCGGGCGCCACCGTTGCCATGTCCGAAACCTTGGAGCCGGAGATGCCGGAGACGACGAACAGCGATCCCAGCAGCACATAGGACATGCCTGCCCGGATATGACCAAGCCACGAGGCGAGGAAATCGACGATCGCCTTGCCCATGCCGGTGGCGTCGAGGATGCAGCCGAGCAGCAGGAACACCGGCACCGACAGCAGGATGATGCTCGACATGCCCTCGTCCATACGGCCGATCACGACCGAGAGGGGCGCGTTGGTGCCGAAGGCCAGATAGCTGATCGTGCCGATGGCGAAGCAGAAGGCGATCGGCACACCGCAGGCGAGGCTGAGCGAGACGAACAGGACGAGAAAGAGCAGCAGCTTCGAGTTCCCGGCGCGCACCAGCTGCGGAGAGAAATGCCACAGCAGGCCGGCAATCACGCCCACGACGACCGCCGACACCAGGAGATACAGCAGGTCCGGCGACCGCAATGCGTAGCGGATCACCAGGACGAGCATCAGCACGATGCCGAACGGGATCGCCGCCACGCGGAAGCTATTGGGAATACCGAGCGCCGGCGTGGTGATGAACCACTCGTCCATCGTGTACTCGACCGCATGCGGCAGCAACGCGAGGAGGACGACCGCGACGATGACGAGACCGAAGGCATCGATGAAGGCGCGGCCTCGCTCGGAGAAGAAGTTCACGAACAGCGTCAGGCGAAGATGCTCGTTGCGGTCGAGCGCCATCGCCGACCCGAGCATCGCCACCCAGATGAAGCTGATCGAGCAGACTTCGTCGATCCAAACGACCGGAAAGTTGAACAGATAGCGCGAGGCCACGCCCGCCAGCAGGAGCAGGACGATGCCCAGCATGAGCAGGGCCGCGACCGCGTTGATGGGCTCGAGCCACGCCCAGCGCCCACCGGGGCTCGGGTTACCAAGCGACTCGGACAGGGCGAGTTCTTCAGCAGTCGCGCTCATGACGATTTTCCGAACAGATCCGAGGAAGGAAGGCGCGCCGACCCGAGCGGGCCGGCGCGCGTCGCACTCAGCTCAGCTTGCCGGTGTACTTTTCCAGGATGGACCAGGCCTCGTCGCCGTACTTGCCCTTCCACTCCGCGTAGAAGCCGGCGGTCCGCAGCTTGTCGCGGAAAGCCTCCGGCTTCGGCTGGTTGATGACCATCCCCTTGTCGGTCAGTTCCTTCTGCAGGCCCGCGTTCAGCTGCGCCACGTCCTCGCGCTCCTTCACGCCGGCGGCATTCACATGTTTGGCGACTACGGTCCGGAGGTTCTCCGGCAGCCGCTCCCAGGCCCGGCGGTTCGCCAGGAACCAGAAGCCGTCCCACATGTGATTGGTGAGGGAGCAGTATTTCTGGACCTCGTAGAGCTTCGCCGTCGCGATGATCGCGAGCGGATTCTCCTGGCCGTCGACAACCTTGGTCTGCAGTGCGGTATAGACCTCGGAGAAATTGATGCTGGCCGGCGCGGAATCGAACGCCTTGTACATCGACGTCCAGAGCGGCGAGACCGGCACGCGGATCTTGAAGCCCTTGAGATCCTCGGGGCCCTGGATCGGCTTGGTCGAGGAAGTCGTCTGGCGGAACCCGTTGTCCCAGATTTTTTCCATGGCGACCAGATTGGCCTTGGCAATCTGGTTGCGCACGTACTGCCCGAGATCGCCGTCCATCGCCTTCCAGACCGAGGGATAGTCCGGGAACGCGAAGCCGATGCCGTTGATCGAGGCCACCGGCACCAGTGTCGAGAGGATCAGGCCGGACAGGGTGAAGAACTCGATGCCGCCCGAACGAAGCTGGCTCAGCATGTCGGTATCCGAACCGAGCTGGTTCGACGGGAAGATCTGGATCTCGACCCGGCCATTGGTCTCGGCCTTGATCGCGTCCGCCATCTCCTTGGCCCGCTGGTTCATCGGGTGGGCGACCGGCAGATTGTTGGCGTACTTGTAAGTGAACTCCGCGCTCTGGGCGCGCGCGACCCAGGGAGCCGCAAGGGCAGCACTGCCAAGAGCAGACGCTCCAAGCAGCGTCCTGCGAGATACTTTCATGGTTTCCTCCGCTCCATTCCGTCTTGTTGATTTGCCACCCCGGGTTATGCGCCCGGACGGCGGGAAGCAGGCGGGATACTATGGATTTCCCGTCACTTACACACCCTTGCGCGCATTACCGACAGAACGGATCGGCCTGCGGGAGGGGGTGGGCCGTGGGCGGCCTTTTCGCTTCCCGATCCACTTGGCCGCGACCTCGGCGACCTCGGAAAGGACTTCCGGGTCGCGGCGGCCCGACCGAACGAGCACGCCGAACGAATGGTCGGCCTCTCTCACAGGCCGGTAGGTGGCCCGCTTGCCCAAGCTCTTCAACACCTCCTGCAGGAGCGCAGGTTGCGCGAGCGCGTCCCGTGTCCCCTGAATGAACAACAGGGGAATGCGGATCTCGGACAGATGCGCCGCGCGCTCGACGGAGGGTTTTTCAGGCGGGTGCAGCGGAAAGCCGAGGAACACCAGGCCGCGCACGTTCGGCAAGGGTTCCAGCGCCTGGGCCTGGGACGCCATGCGGCCGCCGAACGACTTGCCTCCCGCGAACAGGGGAAGCGCCGGCGCGAGCTTCGTCGCTTTCGTGACGGCCGCCCGTATTGCGGCATGCGCCACGGCCGGGCGGTCGGGCCGCTTCGAACCGGCCTCCATATAGGGAAACTGGAACCGGAGGGTGCTCACACCCGCTTCCGCCAGACGCTCCGCCATGGCGGTCATGAACGGATGTGTCATGCCCGCGCCTGCCCCATGGGCCAGGACGAGCAGAGCGGCAGCGTGCGGAGCCGTTCGATAGAGAGCCGAAACGGTGGTTCCCGGCTCGACCCGCAGGCTGAGCCGTCGCTCTTTCACAAAATGTTCCATCGATCAGAAGCGAGAGCCAGCGAGGACGACCGGTCTCAGGATCGCACCAACGGCGACGAAGCGCTATGTGTACCACACGGCTGGTCATGCCCGTGGCCGACAAGCACCAGGGACAGATGCTCGTCCGGGTGGTCCGGGCGGGCAATGGCCACGACACGACGGAAAGCCTCGAGCCCGTCCGCTTCGTTCCCCTGATCGGGGCACCGGGGTGGCCGCAGGGCGACGCGCAGAGCCCGGCCGATCCTCCGTAGGGGATATCCCGTCAGCGGCGCGGGGTGGCGAGTGCAACACTCTGCGGCGGCACGCCCGTAGCGCAGCGGCGCACCGCGGCGACAGCCTTTCCACGCGCATCGGCAGGCCCTGCGTGCAAGTCCACCACCGCCTCCGCGTCGAAGGCAGCAGGCTGACCGACCGATTTACCGACAAGGTCGAAGCGCAGCCGCATCGTCGTGCCCTGCTCGATCGCATCGAGCAGGCGCTCCGACAGGCGCGGAAACATCTCCCGAGTCTCGTCGCTCATCACGACATGGTCTTCCGCAAACAAAAGGCCCACGGGAAAGACATGCTCGTCGATGACGATCTCGGCACGCGGATTATGCTTCGCTCGTCCCGCCGCCACGCCGTCGGGCATCAGGGGACCGTCGTTCGTGAGATAGAGCTGGAGCTGCAGCACGCGGCGGTCGTCCGCAGGTTCGCAGGCCAGCACCACGACATCCAGGTTCAAATTGCGGCTGCGCGGCTCGATCAGCGCGTAACTGGGCAGGTCGACACCCTGCTCCAGGGTCCAGCCGGCCTGGGGGGCGACGTCGCCCGCGAGGACCGGGGTGAACCACAGCCCGGTGACGATGCCGGCCACCAGGGCCGTACGCACAATCCGCCGCAGAGCCTGCATGATGGAAAATCCTTCCCGCGTTCGACCCATGCTAGCCCGGAACGGCGGGGCCGCGACTGATCCAGATCAAACCTGCCCTGCAGGCACCCGTTGATGCAGGTCAATGAAGCAGCGGCAAATCCGGGCAGGCTGCGCCGTCGAACGCCGGCATTCGCCTGCGAAGGGGCGCCCCATGACCACGATCCATCGACTTCTCGCGGCCCTGCTGGCCGCCTGCGTCGCCGCCCCAGCGCTGGCGGGCCCCGAAGGCGGCGTTTCCACCCCGATGCTCTCTCGCTGCGCCGGAAAGGC
This sequence comes from Reyranella sp., assembly GCF_965227665.1. Classification (GTDB taxonomy): domain Bacteria; phylum Pseudomonadota; class Alphaproteobacteria; order Reyranellales; family Reyranellaceae; genus Reyranella. Next base: position 4,703,089 of record NZ_OZ245767.1, on the reverse strand, counting down.
CGGCCTCGAGACACGCCAGTCTGATGCTGCCTTCGGCCTCCTCGCGCTCGACGGCGTTCCCTGGCTCTCGATCGAACGAACGGACGAAGCGGTTGGAGTGCAGCCGATCATGACCACCGTCACAGGGACGGGATCGAGGCACCGCCGGAACGGCACTTCGGTCCCTTTCCGCTTCACCTGCGTGCTGGACGCCAACGGCGAGGCGCTGATGTTCCACGCCAGCCTCCTGATGCCCAAGCTTGGCGACACCCTGCCGCCGGCAGCGATCATCTCCGGCACCGCCACGCTGGCCGAGAAGACCGCCCTGTCGCGCGGCGTGGAGCTGCAGATCCAGCTGTTCGATGTTGCCCGTTCGGCAGAGGGCGAGCTCCTCGCCGAGCAGGTGGTGCGCAGCGGCTGGCAGGTCCCGATTCCCTTTGCCCTGCGCCTGCCGGCGAGTTTCTCGGCCGAGGGCCGAAAGCTTGCCCTCACGGCGCGGCTGGTGGCTGCTCGTCAGGTCCGATACCGGCTGCCGGGTCCTCGCCTCCTGACCGACCGGGACATTCTCGGCCCGGTCGTCCTCACGCTCGAGAAGCCGAATTGAAGGGCCCCCGCGCCCTGCCCTAGACGCCCATGCCGACGGCGGCGGGCATCGACCGCAAGTGGCTCTTGACCTTCTTCACACCGGGCACGTTCTCGGCGGCAACGCGGTAGGCCTTGCGGACTTCCTCGCCCTCCACGAAGCCCCAGAGATGCACCACGCCGTCGCTGACCACGACGTTGACGGGCCACCGCGACTTCCAGGCCTGCTTGTCGAATGCTTCGACCACGGCGTGGCGCAGCTTCTTGTCGTCGGGCAGCCCGATGGCGCCATCCGGCTCGCGCGACAGCAGCGCCCCGAGCAGGTTGGCCCGGCTGACGATGCCGACGATCTTGTCGTCCCGCACGATCGGGATTCGCTTGACGTGATGCTTCTCGATCAGCTGGACCAACTCACCCAGGGTGGCTTCGTCGCTGGCCGTGACGACCTCGCGGGTCATCACGTCCGCGACCTTGCGGGCGTGAGACGCGACATAGTCGTGGGCCGCCGTCGCCTCGCTGTCCAGCAGCCGCAGCAACCAGGACTTGCGCGGCGCGGTGTCGATCTCGGCGCGATGGATGAGATCGGCCTCGCTCACGATCCCGACCACATTGCCCTTGTCGTTGACGACCGGCGCGGCGCTCACGCCGGCACCCAGCAGCAGTTCGGCGGCATCGAACACCGTCTCCTTCACGTTCACGCAGACGATGCTCTCCGTCATGATGTCCTTGGCGCGCATATCCCGTTCCCTTCTCTCGATCTGATGATGCACGGTCGTCCAGGGCGCCACCGACCGCATTGCGCCATGTCAAAGTCTCTGCGCCGGACCTGTCTGGTCAGGGCACCAGGACAGCCGCGCCCTGGAACGCCCCCGCACGCAGATCGGCGATGGCTTCGTTGGCAGCCGCCAGCGGGTAGACGGTCGTCGTCGTCTTCACCGGCACAATCGGCGCCAGCGCCAGAAATTCCCGTGCATCCTCGCGCGTAAGGTTGGCGACGGAGAGGATCTGCCTTTCCTCCCAGAGGAGCCTGTAGGGAAAAGCGGGTATGTCGCTCATATGGATGCCGCCGCAGACCACGCGTCCGCCCTTCCGGACCACCTTCAGCGCCGCCGGCACGAGGTCGCCGACCGGCGCAAACAGAATGGCTGCGTCGAGAGGATGCGGCGGGCTCTCATCGGAGCCTCCGGCCCAGAACGCTCCCAGCGAACGGGCATGCGCCTGCGCCGCAGAATCGCCCGGCCGGGTGAAGGCATGGACCTCGCGGCCCTGCCATCGGCACACCTGGGCGATGATGTGCGCGGCGGCGCCAAAGCCATAAAGGCCGATGCGATGTGCGTCGCCGCAGAGCTTGAGGGACCGCCAGCCGATCAGTCCGGCGCACAGGAGCGGCGCCGCGGCCACCGGGTCGTCGAAGCCCTTCAGCGGAAACGAGAAGTCCGCACTGGCCAATACGTGGGTGGCGAAACCGCCGTCCCTCGTGAGGCCGGTGAAGACCGGACGATCGCAGAGATTCTCCCTGTCCGACTCGCAATACGGACAATGGCCACAGGTTCCGCCGAGCCACGGTACACCGACTCGGCTGCCGATCCGTGCGGCCGACACACCCGTGCCCACGGCGCCGACAATGCCCACGATCTCGTGGCCCGGTACGATCGGATGCCGGATTCCCGACAGATCGCCATCGAGGATGTGGACATCGGTGCGGCACACGCCACAGGCCTCGACCCTGATCAGCAGGTCACCGGGGCCGGGACGGAGATCGGGCCGTTCCTTGAGCTGGAGCGGCCCGCCCGTGGAAGAGAGAACCATGGCCTTCAAGGAAGGACTCCCTCTTCCTGCGGAGTGACGGCGCCTCAGGCGCCCTTGATGGCGACCTGCTTGACCTGGGCGGGCGGGTTCGCCGTCTTGGCGATCTCCAACTCCAGAACGCCCTTGGCGAACTTCGCGGAAATCCCGTCGCGGTCGGCATCCGCCGGCAGTGTGAAGGCGCGCGTGAAGGAGCCGTAGCTGCGCTCCGTGTAGTGCATCTTGTCGTCGGTCTGCTCGACCTTCTTCTCGCCGGAGATGGTGAGAACGTCGTCCTCGATCTGGACCTTGACGTCCTTCTCGTCGAGACCGGGCAACTCGATCGTCACGGTGTAGGCCTTGCCGCTCTCCTTGACCTCTACCTTGGGCACGTGATCGAATGCCCGCAGCGCCTTCGGCGCGGTGCTGGGAGCCATCTCGGGCCAGCCGAACGGCCAGCCACGCATCATGCGATTGAAAACCTGATCGAAGTCGCCGCCGAACGGCAGTGCGCTATGCGGCGTCGTCAGGGACTTTGCATCTGTCATAGGAACCTCCTTCCCGGCTCGTAGTGGTTGCAGGTCCCTGATACCGGCTTCCGCGCCGACGCGACTTGATCAGGATCAATCCGCCCGCGCGCGGCGGTACGGCGATCGTCCCGGATCCCGAATGGAAGCGCTTCTTCCTGGGCCGGACGTCGCCCGCCGCGCCGGACCTCAGAACTCCAGCAGGTTGTCGCGCAGGTGCTTGTGGGCGTACTGCTTGCGCGTCACGCCACGGCGCTGCAGTTCCGGCACGAGACCGTCGCAAACCTCCATGATGTAACGGCGATCGAAATAGCTGTTGAAGATCAGGAAGCCGTCACCGCCCACCTCCTCCATGATCTCCGCCATCAAACCGGCGACGTAGTCGGGCGTGCCGGTGAAGTCGATACCGCCCTTGCGCGAATAGCTCTGCAGGATCGATCGCGGCGTCTTGCCGATCCACTTGGCGAGCGACGACTGATGGCCGTTGGTCGTGAGATGCGAAGGCAGCGGCTCGTCGAGGTCGAACTTCGAGAAATCGATGCCGGTCAGGCGCGACATGCCCGACAGATGCAGGTCGAGATGCTTCTCGGCCTCGGCGGCTTCCATTCGGGCACGGTCCCGCGCCGCCTCCATGCTGACGTCGATGATCGGATGCGCCAGGAACAGCACCTTGATGTCGTCGGGATTGCGGCCGTATTCGACAGCCTGCTTCCGGACCTTGTCGCGATAGGCCTTCATGCTTTCGACGCTGCCGCCGCCCTCGGTGATGATGGTGTCGGCCCAGCGCGACGCGAACTGCTGGCCGCGCGGCGAACCGCCGGCCTGGCAGATTGGCACTCTTCCCTGCGGCGAGCGTGGCGCGTTGATCGGCCCCCGCACCTTGAAATACTTGCCCTCGTGATTGATCGGATGGACCTTCGAGCCGTCGGCGAACATCGGCTTCTCGCGGTCGAGTACCACCGCGTCCGGCTCCCAGGCCTCCCAAAGCTTGGTGACGACGTCGGCGAACTCATCGGCCACGTCGTAGCGCTCGTCATGCGGCCGGTGCTTCTCGTGTCCGTAGTTCTGCGCCGCGCCATCGTTGCTGCCGGTCACGCAGTTCCAGCCGATGCGGCCCTCGGTCGTATGGTCGAGCGAGTTGACCAGTCGCGCCAGCAGGTACGGCGGATATTCCGAGACCGACAGCGTCGGCACGATGCCAACCGTCTTGGTCGCCATGGCGAGATAGGGCACCAGCACCGCCGGATCGAGCTTGGGCGCGCTCGCCGCGTACTGCAGATACGAATTGTGCGAGCCCTGATAGGTGTAGGGCACGTTCGAGCTGTCCTCGATGATCATGTAGTCGAAGCATGCGCGATCCATGCCCTTCGCCAGGTCGACGAAGATATCCGGCATCATCCAGCGATCGATGTCGCTGCCGGGGAACTCGCTGCGCCAACTCTTCGGGCCATAGCCCTGCGACAGGAACCACGCCAGATGGAACGGCTTCTTCATGACTGAGACCTCACGCTACGATGGTTGGGGATCGCCGCCTCCGAACCGGCAGGCATTGGGCGCGCCAGATCGGCCTGCTGGCGATGGCGGAAGAGCTCGATCTTCGGCACGAAGCGATCGGAGCGGACGTAGAGGTCCGAGTAATAGATCGCCACGCCCTCGATATCGAAGTAGGTGCGCTGGAGCAGCAGGAGGGCTGCGCCCGGGTCGCCCTCGAGGCGGTGGGCGAGTTCGGCATCTGCCGCGATCGCAGAGGAAGCCTGCTGCACGCGAAAGGCCTGGACGCCACAGTATTTCTCGATCAGCGGAATGACCTGCGCCGACCGCATCTGCACGGCGATGTCGGATGGCAGCCGCGCCGCCAGCCCTTGCGGCAGGTAGGCCCGGCAGAAGGCGATCGGACCGGTCGGCCGCACGCGGCTCCACGAGATGCGCAGGATGCCTCGACTGGACGGGGCCTCCAGAAGCGCCGCCACCCGGTCGTCACCGTGCTCGGGCAGGCGATCGATGCCGTGCAGATCGAAGCGCGCGTCGGGGTCATGGATCCTGAGATCCTCTAGGGCGTGCGCGCTCCAGTCGCGACTCTCGGGATCGCTTTCCAGAACGAAGGTGCCGCGGCCCGGGAAGCGGCGCGCCAGCTTGCGCGACACCAGTTCTTCGACCGCCGAGCGTGCGGTGTGACGGCTGACGCCGAACTCGGCCATCAGCTCGGCGTCGGTCGGGAGCTGGGAGCCCAGCCTGTAGACGCGCGTGGCGATTCGCTCGCTCAGCACCTGGTAGATCCTGTAGTAGGCCGGAACCGGATCTCGACGCATTTCCTCTCCTTCTTTTCTTTTTTATCGCCGGTCTGCGCGCCGCGGATCCAGCGTCTCGCGCAGCCCGTTGCCCAGCAGATTCACACCGAGCACCAGCAGCACGATGGCGATGCCGGCGAGGTTGGCGATCCAGGGCGCGACCAGCAGCCGGTCGCGGCCCTCAGCCAGGATATTGCCCCAAGTTGCGGTCGGCGGGGGCACCCCGAGACCCAGGAAGCTCAGCGCCGTCTCCTGCAGGATCAGCTGCCCGACCTGCAGCGTGGCGATCACCGTCAGCACCGGCGACATCTGCGGCAGGATGTGCCGCCACATCACGTATCGGCCCCCCGCTCCCGACGCGACCGCCGCCTCGACGAACGGCCGCTCGCGCAACGAGCGTGTCAGGTTGAAGGCGACGCGCGTATAGCTCTCCCAGCCGGCGAACCCCAGCACGAGGACCAGCACAACGACGCCGCCACCGAACACTGCGACCACGACGATGGCCAGCAGGATCTCCGGGATCGCCTGGTAGCCGTCGGCAAAGCGCATGATGACCTGCTCGGTGCGCCCCCCGACATAGCCCGCGACCAGTCCCAGGGTCGTGCCGAAGGTGAGCGCCACCAGCATGGCCATCAAACCGACGGCGATGGAAAGCCGCGAGCCGTAGATCAGGCGCGACAGCAGATCGCGGCCGAAATTGTCGGTGCCCAGCGGGTAGGTCCAGCTTCCCTTAGCCTCCCAGACGGGCGGGCGCAGCCGCAGCATCAGGTTCTGTGCATAGGGGTCGTGAGGCGCCAGCAGGGGTGCGAACAGCGCCAGGACGCACATGCCCAGCACCAGCATGACGCCGATCTGGATCTTCAGTCGCGGGCCGAACCACTTCATTTGATCACCGCAGCCGGATGCGCGGATCGATGGCGGCCTGCACCAGATCGACCAGCAGGTTGGCGGTCACGATCGTGACGGCGACGATGAACACCGCGGCGATCACGATCGGCACGTCGCGCTGGAAGATGGCGCTCACCATCAGCCGGCCGACACCCGGCCAGGCGAAGATCGACTCAGTCACCACGGCTCCGCCCATCAGACGCCCGAGCTGCAGCCCGACGAGGCTGACCACGGGATTGAGGGCGTTGGGCAGGATGTGAAGCCAGAGCGCGCGGGCCGGCCCCGAACCACGAGCGCGTGCCGTGACGACGAACTGCTCGCGCATGGTCTCCAATACGCTCACCCTCGTCACCAGGATGAAATTGGGCACCAGGAACGTCGCGAGCGTCACCACGGGCAGGACCATATGTTCCCAACCGCCCTGCCCGGACGTCGGCAGCCACTGCAGATCAAGCGCGAACAACTGGATCAGCAGGATGCCCAGCCAGAAGCTGGGCATCGACTGTCCCACGACGGCCAGCACCGAGATGACGAAATCCGGAACCTTGTCTTTCCACACCGCGCAGGCGACGCCGCCCAGCACGCCGAGCCCGATGGCCAGCAGCAGCCCGAGGGAGAGCAGCTGCAGCGTCGAACCCAGCCGCTCGAGCACGATCTCCATGGCCGGACGCTTGAACTGGATCGAAGTACCGAAGTCTCCCTGCAGCAGATCGACCAGGAAGTAGCCGAACTGCACCGGCAGGGGCTTGTCGAGATGCAACTCGGCCCGCAGCACCGCCTCCTGCTCGGGCGTCGCATCGAGCCCGAGATAGATCGCCACCGGATCGCCGGTCAGTCTCAGCACGACGAACACGAAGGCGATGACGAAGACCAGCGGGACCGGCACCAGCAGGAGACGCCTCAGCAGGTAACGCATGTCAGTTTCCGGCCGACGTCACGGCTTCACGCTCACCTTGTGGAGGCGCAGCAGGGAATCGCGGGAGGGCTGCCAGCCCGAGACCTTCTCGTTGCGGCCGGAAATGCGCGGCAGGCCGAGCAGGAAGATGGACGGCAGCTCCTCGTGCATGATCTCCATCATGCGATTGTAGGCCTTCAGCCGGGCGGCCTCGTCCATGGTCGAGCGCGCCTCGAGCCATAGCCTGTCGAACTCCGTGTTCGTCCAGTAGTTCCGCTTGCTGGCTTCCGTGTACCAGACGGTATTGAAATCGGCGTCGCCAACGCTGAACCAGCCGACCTGATACATTGGTCCCTGCTCGCGCGAGCGGTCGAGCTGGGACCACACGCCGCCCTCGACGACGTTGACGCTGGTCTTCACGCCGACCGCCGACATCATGCCGGCGACGGCATTGGCGATGTCGACGTCGGAGAGATACCGCCCCGACAGCGTGTTGATCTTGTTTTCGAAGCCCTTGGGAAAGCCCGCTTCCGCCAGCAACGCCTTGGCCTTGGCCGGATCGTAGGGCCGCGACTTGAGAGTGGGGTTGTAGCCGAAGGTGGCCTTGGTCACGAGTTGACCGTCGAGGACCGAGCCGTAGCCGCCCAGCATCTGCTTCAGCAGAGCCTGCTTGTCGATGGCATAGTCCAGCGCCAGTCGCACCCGAACGTCGTTGAACGGCGGCTTGCGCGTGTCGAACGTATGAACGAGGCTCACCGAGGATTCGACGGCGTCGATCTTCAGATTCTTGCGCTTTTCGACCGAAGGCAGCAGGTCGACGGGAATCTCCTCGATGATGTCGGTCTCGCCCGCCACCAGCGAGGCGACGCGCGTCGCCCCCTCGGGGATGGCGCGGATGCGGAGCTTCTTCATCGCCGGCGCGCCGCCCCAGTAGTCCGGGTTGGCGGCCAGATCGTAGCGGTCACCCGCCACCCAGCTGACATACTTCCAGGGGCCGGTGCCCATCGGTTTCCTGTGTGCCTCGGCCTGTCCGACCTTCTCGGTGTGCGCCTTGGACTCGATCGGAATGTCGGCGAGGCCGCGTAGCAGCAGCGGCGCCGGCGAGGCGGTCTTGATGTCGACGGTGTAGTCGTCCACCACCTCGGCCCCGGTGACGCCCGCGATGCGCGTCTTGCGCGCATAGACCTGCTTGGGATCGATGACATAGTCGATCGTGAACTTGACGTCGGCGGCGGTGAAGGGCGTGCCGTCATGCCACTTCACGCCCTTGCGCAGGAAGAAGCGCCAGTGCGTGGGGGTGATCGCCTCCCACTTCTCGGCCAACGCCGGGACAAGCTTGTCGTCGTTGTCGCGCGCGACCAGCGGCTCCCAGGTCTGATAGCAGAGGCTCAACGTGATGTAGGCCCCGCCCGTCGGCGCAATGGAATCGGTGAAGAGCGAGGCGCCCACCACCAGCATATCCTTGTCCTTCTGTGCCTGCGCGGACGACGCGCCGACCACGACGGCCAGTGCCGCCCCCAGAGCCGTTCTCAGGATCGTACGCATAGACACCCCCTCGGCGATGAAGCTCCTGTTCTAGATTTCCCCCGGCTATTTTTTCTGTTGATCGCGCCAGCGATCGTCCCGCGGCAGGCGCGGGTTGTAGGGCCGCTCGCTGTAGTAGGGCAGCAAGGGACGGAACCATTCGAAGATGCGGCGCAACTCGCCGATCGGCTCTTCATGCACGTCGACGCGCAGGTCGATGTAGGCAAAGGGTTCGTCGCCGTAGACCAGGATCGACGAGGAAAAATGCCCGTCGGCCTGGCCGCCGGCGCGTCCCCCCGCTTCGACCGCGCGGACCAGCCGCTCTTCCAACAATTCCTCGCCCGTGGTCTCCATCGACCGGGCCATCGCCTCGATGACCTGCGGGCCGACGATGCCGTTGCCCATCACCAGCCAGCCCTTGCCGATGAGATGGCCGGCGTAGGCGCCGTTCTCCATGCCGGTCATGGCGGCAGCGTTGCCCCAGGCATCGACGACGCCGATCTGGCGCAGCGGCGCGTTGGGATCGCTGCTTTCGAGTTCGTGGATGATCTTGCCAGCATGGTACCCGAGCCCCATCAGCTTGGTGCAGAGCAGGGTGAGCCGGGGATCGGCGATCGCCTGCACCGAAGCCGCGGCCATGCGCGGGATGACCACGGGGCAGCGATTGCCCACGGCCGGGGCATGGGTCGCCATGGCGACGCCCAGCATCCTGGTCCGCGGACAGCGGCCGACAACGGTGAAGGTCATGGCTTCAACCCTGCCGCCTTGGCCTTGGCGCGCGCCTCGACCCAGTCCTCGACGACCCCCAGTGCCGTCGGCTGCCAGGGCCGCGTCTCGTAGTATTCGATCTGCGGGCGATACAGGTCGAACAGGCGGCGCAGTTCGCCGATCGGCTCGACATGCTCGTCGACCCGCAGATCGACCAGCGGATATTCCTGCGTACGATAGACGATAAGGGCTGCCGAATGCTGGCCGCCATGCTGGCCGCCGGCATCGCGACCGGCCTCCAGTGCCGCCATCAACCGGGCTTCGAGATCGTCGCCCTTCATCGCCTTGAATGTATCGGCCATGGCCGAGGCGGTGCGTTCGGAGATCAGGCCATTGCCCATGGCCACCATGCCGGGCTCGCAGAAATGGCCCGACCAATCGTGATTGCTCGCGCCGGTCCGCGCCACGGCGTTGCCGTCGCGATCGATCACGGAAATCTGGCGATACTCGATGTGGGGATCGCTGACCGCGATCTCCTCCAGGGCCTTCGCCGCCGAATAACCGAGACTAAGCAGGCGGAGGCCGAGCGGACCGAGGCGCGGATCGGTAACGGCCATGGTCACCACGACGCCGAGGCCAGGCTTCACGAAGGGACAGCGCGTGCCGACGGCCATGGGCCGCGTCGAGATCGCCACGCCGAACTTCCCGGTCTCCGCGCAACGAGCCGAAATCGCGAAGGTCGAGAACTCCTCACCCAATGGCCCCAACATTGCTTTCTCCTGCTCGTGTCTTGCTCCAAGCCTAAAGCGGTCTATTGTACGACTCAATGTCTAATTGTCCGGTCATTTAGGCATTTTGAATTGTAGAACCGCGAGGGGAGCCCTTCTTCTTCATGGCGCTGCTGGAAATCGAAGACCTCACCGTCGCCTTCGGGCCGGCAGCCAACGCGACCACGGTCGTCGAGAGCGTTGGTTTCACCGTCGATGCGCATGAGACCGTCGCCCTCGTCGGCGAGAGCGGCAGCGGCAAGAGCGTCACGGCATTGGCGATCATGCGTCTGCTTCAGGAACCGGGCCGTGTGGCGCGCGGCGCCATCCGCTTCGAGGGTCGTGACCTTGCTCTTCTCAGCGAGCGCGAGATGGCTGCGATGCGCGGCAATCGCATTGCCATGATCTTTCAGGAGCCGATGTCGTCTCTCAATCCGCTGCTTTCGATCGGGGCGCATGTGGCCGAGCCGCTTCGGCTCCATCGCGGCCTGTCGAAGCGCGACGCACGAACACGGGCGATCGCCCTGCTCGACCGGGTGGGCATCCCTTCTGCGGCCCAGCGCTACGACGACTATCCGCACCGCATGTCCGGCGGCATGCGCCAGCGCGTGATGATCGCGGCGGCGCTCGCCTGCGATCCCGCGCTGCTGATCGCCGATGAACCGACGACCGCGCTCGACGTCACCATCCAGGCGCAGATCACGGATCTTCTCGCGGACCTCCAGGCCGAGTTTGGCATGGGCGTGCTGTTCATCACCCACGATCTCGGCGTCGTCGCCGAGCAGGCCCATCGGGTGGTCGTCATGTACGCCGGGCGGGTGGTCGAGCGCGCCGCGACCACGAAGCTGTTCGATGCCGCGGCACATCCCTACTCCGCTGCCCTGCTGCGCTGCATGCCAAGCGACGAAGAGGGCGCGGTCGACCGGCTGGCCGTCATCGAAGGGTCCGTGCCCGCGCCAGCGATGTCGCTCCCCGGGTGCCGCTTCGAGCCGCGCTGCCCGCAGGCCATTGCCGCCTGCCGCGCCCAGGAACCTCCGCTGCTTTCACTTGCACCCGGTCATGCCGCGGCCTGCCTCAAGCCACTGGCGGTCGCATGACGACCGAACTGCTGGCGGCGCGCGGCCTCACCAAGCATTTTCCCGTTCTGGGCGGACCGCTGGGCATCTCCCGGGTCGGCACGGTTCGCGCGGTCGAGAGCGTCGACCTCTCAGTTGCGCGCGGCGAGGTGCTGGGGCTCGTGGGGGAAAGCGGTTGCGGAAAGTCTACGCTGGGCCGCCTGCTGATCCGTCTGCTCGATCCGACGGCCGGATCCGTGACCTTCGACGGCCACGACATCGCTGCTGCGAAGGGCGCCGAGTTGCAGGCGCTACGCCGGCGCTTCCAGATGATCTTCCAGGACCCCTACGGGTCGCTCAATCCGCGCATGCAGGTCCACGAGATCGTTACCGAACCGCTGCGCCTGGCCGGCATGTCGCGCAAGGAGTGCCGCGAGCGTTCATCAGCGCTGCTCGCGCTGGTCGGGCTCGCCCCGGAGCACGGCGCGCGCTATGCGCACCAATTCTCCGGCGGCCAGCGCCAGCGCATCGGCATCGCCCGGGCGCTCGCCCTCGATCCGGCGCTGATCGTCTGCGACGAACCCGTGTCGGCGCTCGACGTTTCGGTGCAAGGTCAGGTCGTCAACCTGTTGCGTGACCTGCAGGCCCAGCGCGGCTTGAGCTACGTGTTCGTCTCCCACGACCTGCGGATCGTGCGGCACATCGCCGATCGCGTCGCCGTCATGTATCTCGGCCGCATCGTGGAGATTGGCGACAAGAACGCGGTCTACCGCCGGCCGCTGCATCCCTATACCGAGGGACTCCTGGCCGCCGTGCCGGTTCCTCGCCCGGGCCGCCCTCGCCGCCGGGCCGCGGTGCAGGGCGAGATTCCAAGCCCCATGAACCCGCCCGCCGGCTGTCCCTTCCATCCACGCTGTCCATTGGCCATTGATCGTTGCCGGGTCGAAATGCCGGTGCTGCGCGAAGTCGACGATCGCAAGGTCGCCTGCCACCTGGCTTCCTAGCCAGGCCGTGCCCCGTGGCCGATACGATCCGGCTTCTGATCTAGGCGGCGAGAACCGTCACCTTCATGGCGGCAAGCTTGCGATAGAGCCTTCCATGGTGGCGCACCGGCCACCAGTCGTAGAGGAAAAGCTGCAGCGGCCGCCACATCGCCACCCACCCGAGGATCAGCAGCCCCTCCTGGAAGACCTGCTGGAAGGGCGGTGGGGCGATCGAACCGGCAAGCTGACGAAGCAGGATGCATGCCGCGAGAAAGGCCAGCCCCATCGCGAGGGCGAAGCGGCCCTCTCGCAGCTGGAACCGGATACGCCTCGCGCTCGCCACCGCGCGGTAGGAGAAATAGTTGTGGATCGCCTCCGGAATGTTCGATTGGCGCGCCTGGTCGAGCTGCTCGCGCGGCACACGGATGACGAGTTCGAGGGGGCTCTGGAGCGGATACTCGTCCGCCCAGCCCACGATGAACTCTTCGGCATCACGGTCGAGATCCCTTTCGTGAAAGGGAGACGGGTCGAGGGAATTGAAGAGCTGCCGGATGTCGCTGATCCGGATGTCGATGATCCCTGAATCGGGCATGGCTTCCTCCGCCGCTGCAGCCGGCAGCGCTCGATCAACACCGCGCACCCTGCTTGCGCAAGCGTCAGGCTAGAGCGGGCCCAGGCATTCGCCAGAGGTACGCTCGATGGCCGCGATGGCCGCGGCGGATTGCTGCCGGTAGACATCGGGATAGTCCACCAGGCGCCCGTCATCATTGGGAAAGCGCGTGCGGTAGACCAGCATCACCGGAATGATCTCCGCGAGCGGCTCGCGATGGGTCCCGCCGCGTGCGATCGACCGGTCGATCTCGGCCTCCGTGAGGCCGAGCGCCCAGGCGGCCATGGCACGGGCCTTTTCCACGCGCACGCATCCGTGGCTGAACGCTCGCACCGCGCGCTCGAAGTATCTCCGGTCGTTGGTGTCGTGCAGGAAGATCAGCTGGTCGTTGTCGAGTTCGAACAGGATGCGGCCGAGGGGATTCTGGGGTCCGGGCGGCATGTGCCGCGCGCCTTCCCAGCGCACCATGGCGGGCGTCGGTGTCCAGGAGGGGTTGAAGGTCACCGCCCAGATCGCCGTCGAGAGTTCGGGCGTGGGAGTCGACGGTCGGCCGACCACGACTCGGCTGCGCAGGACCGGCTTTCCGTCTTCGAGGGCGACGAGTTCGAACGACGGGATGTTGACGACCACCAGCTTGCCGCGCGCCGGCACGGCGATCCCGATCCCCTGCAGTGCCGCCGACAGTTCGGAGACTGGCGCCATGGGCGGGAGCGGCGTGACGGGAGACGGTGCCGGTGCCGGATCGCCCGCGCAGCCTGCAATCAGCGACAAAGCGAGGACGGCGACGAATCTCGTTAGTGCGAGAGAAGCACGCATCGGCCACCCGAGAGGAGTTCGCTGGTGATTCCGCCGAGCGTCCAGCGACCCTGACGATTGTGTCCATAGGCGCCCGCCACGATCACGTCGGCATCGTAGGTTCGCGCAAGGCCCGACAGCTGCGCCGCATTGGCCAGTTCGGCCGGGACCACCTTCTCCTCCACCGCGATGCCATGGCGAGCCAGCCAACCGGATACCCGCGCCACGCTCTGCCAGGCAGCAGCATGGTCCTCCGCCGCGTGAATTTCGACGACGACGACGTTCCGGGCCTGGGCGAGCAGCGGCAGCGCATCACAGACGGCCCGCCGCGCCTCGCGCGTATCCTTCCAGGCGACGAGGATCCGGTCGAATTTCGCAGTCCGTGAAGACTCCGGCACCAGCATGACCGGACGCCCCGCCTGCATCACCAACTCGCACAGGTCGGGCTGCCTCGTCGCATCGGGCAGTTCGCCGACCTTTGGGATGCCGGCGACGACGATGTCGGCTGCAGCGGACTCGCGCGACAAGCGCTCGGAAAGCGGCTCAATGCTGCTCTCGCCCTGCCAGTCCGCGACATGGTCGTGCTTGGCGGCGATCGCCCGGAAGTCCGTTTCCGACGCCTTGAGGTGACGCTCGATCTGCCGCCGGTCCTCCTGGAACAGCGCCGCAGGGACCGAGTAGTCGCCGCAGATGCAGTGGATCGGACGGCAGTAGGCACGCGCCAGCAGCATGGCGTCCGACTGCCGGGCAAGCGCAATGGCAGCGCCCGCCACGCCCTGGCAATCCCGACCCGGCGACAGCGCCGCCATCACGACCCTGTACGTCATCGCCTGCCCTCCTCCTGCCCCGGCAGATCGGGGGGCACGTTCGGCTGCCACTGGCCGCCCGGCACGGCGTGATAGCGCTGCCTCACGGCCGCCCAGGCAACACGGCTGGCATGTTCCTCGCGACCGGCATCGGCCGCGTGCAGGGCCCAGGTTTCGTTGAAGGCTTCGCGATAAAGGTCCTGGGCCCGCAGGGGGAGCTGTTGCCTGACCGAGATCGGCAGGTTGGCGTTGGTGAGGTAGAGCATGACGGTCTCGACCGTTTGAAGGCAGCGACGCGACCATGCCGGGACCGGCGCGGCGCCGCCTTGACCTATCTCAACGTCGAGCGTCAGCGGTGCAGTCTGTGCCGCCACCACGGCTTCAGCGCTTCCAGACAGACGATGAGGATTACGGTCGCGATCAGCGACACGCCGAGATCGTCGGCATGCAGCGCGCCGAACTGAAAAAGATCCATCGCCGGCGGCCAGGTGAGCGCCGCCGTCATCACTGAGGCCACCACGGCCAGAAGGAACCAGAGGAAGGCGTTCGGGCGCCGGACAGCCACGGACAGTGACGACGAGAAGGAGCGGTTCACGACGATCAGCCCGACGTTGATCAGGACGAGCGAGGTGAACATGAGCGCGCGAAGTTCATCGGTCGGCATATTACGTCCGACCCCCACCAACAGCACGATGGCCAGCGCCACCAGTGCCAGCACTCCCTGCAGCAGGCTGAAGACCATCGTCGGCGCGGACAGCAGGCGGCTGTCCGCGGCCCGCGGCGGCCGTTGCATCAGATCGCGCTCCTCCGTCTCGGCCTCGAAAGCGATCGAGCAGACCGGATCGATGACCATTTCCAGGAATGCGATGTGTACGGGACTGAGCATGAACGGCAGCCCGAACAGCAGGGGTAGCAGCGCCAGGCCCGCGATCGGGATGTGCACCGCTACGATGTACGCACTGGCCTTCCGGAGATTGTCGTATATGCGCCGTCCCAGGCGGATGGTGCGCACGATCGAACCGAAATCGTCGTCCAGAAGGACGATGGCGGAAGCTTCTCGTGCAACGTCGGTGCCGCGGCCGCCCATCGCGATGCCGATATGCGCGGCCCGGAGCGCCGGTGCATCGTTGACCCCGTCGCCCGTCATCGCCACGACTTCGCCGTCGGCCTTCAGGGCCTGCACGAGGCGCAGCTTCTGCTCCGGCATGATGCGGGCGAACACGTTGGTCGTACGGACGGACCCGCGCAGGGCCACATCGTCCAGCCTCTCGAGCGAAGGTCCGTCGAGCGTCCGACCGGCATCCAGCCCGGCGCGGGCGGCGATCACCTGCGCGGTGGCCGGATAGTCTCCGGTGATCATGACGACCCTGATTCCGGCAGAGTGGCACTCCTCGATCGCCGCCGGCACGTTCTCGCGCAGCGGATCGGCGAATCCCAGCAGGCCGAGGAACGCGACATCCAAGCCCGTCTGGTCGTCCGGCAAGCGTCCGTCCGAGACACGTCCCCGTGCCACACCCAGCACCCGCATGCCTTCACCGGCCATCTCCTCGACCGCGTGCCGCAGCCATGCCTGGTCCGCCGGATCGAGGCGGCAGAGCGCGCCGACCGCCTCGGGTGCACCCTTCGTCGCCACGCAAAGGCCGCCCGCCGCGTCCTGCCAGACATGGCTCATCGCCAGAAATGTCGGCTGGAGACCGTAGCGGTGCAGGAGTTCGCCCCCCGTCGTCGAACCGGCTTGGGCGGCGATGGCCTTCTCCATCGGGTCGGAGGGCTCGGGCGAACTCGCACGCCGGGCGGTCGCGATCAGACTCGTCGCCTCGGCATCCGGCTGGCCCTGTCCGATCCGCCATATCGTCGCGGGCGTCCGCACTTCTGCCAGGGTCATGCGGTTCTGGGTCATCGTGCCCGTCTTGTCCGAGCAAAGGACCGTCGCAGCGCCCAGCATTTCTATCGCGGAAGCGCGGCGCGTCAGGACCCGCACGCGCGACAGACGCCACGCGCCCATGACCATGAAAGCCGTGAGCACCAGAGGAAACTCCTCGGGCAGGAGCGACATGCCGAGCGCGATGCCGCCCAATATGGCTTTCAGCCAGTCACCCTGGGTGAGGCCGATGAGGAGGACGACGGCCACCGTGGCGGCGGCGCCGACCGTCGCGAAGATCCGCACGAGCCGGCGTGTCTCCGCTTGCAGCCGCGGCGGCTCCGGAGAGATCGCCTTCAGCGACTGGCCGATGCGGCCGAGCTCACTGCCGGGTCCGGTGGCGCGCACCACGGCAATAGCTTCGCCATGGACGGCCAGCGTTCCCGAATAGAGATACGGCGTGTTCTCGCCGCCGGGGCGCGCCATGGCGTCATCCCCATCGCCGGCGCGCTTGCTGACGGGAACCGATTCACCCGTGAGCAGCGATTCGTCGACGACGAGGCTACTGGCCGACACGGCGACCGCGTCGGCGGGAATGCGGTCGCCTTCGAGCACGACGATCGTGTCGCCCCGCACGACCTCCCGGCCGGGGATGCGCCGCCGCTCCCCGTCGCGGATCACCAGCGCGCGCGGGCTCGCCTGATCACGCAGGGCCGCAAGCACGCGCTCGCTGCGGGTCTCCTGCACGACGGTGATCAGGACTGACAGCGTCGCGAAGGCAAGGAGGACGATCGCCTCGCCGAGGTCGCCAAGTACCAGGTAGATCGCGCCCGCGGCCAGCAGCAGCGAGAACATCGGCTCCCGCAGCACGTCGGCCACGATGCGCAGGATGCCCCGGCCATCGCCCGCGGGGAGCTCGTTGAAACCCTCGGCCCGCAGGCGCGCCTGCGCATCCGCCTGCGAGAGGCCCGGCCGCCAGGAGCCTCCCACTGTCTCGGTCTCGAATTGCGGCACGGATCACCTCCCGGATGCTATCTCCGCCACCGCGGGCTGGCGGGGCTTGCCCAGCTGGTCGAGCGCCACCAGCAGGACTCCCACGCGGCTCGCGGAGGAGGCCCATTCCGCAAGACGCGGGTAATTGTCGACCAGCCAGTTGAAGGCGATCTGGACCGCCGCGAAGGCCGCGGCGGCCTGGGTCACCTCGCCGAGCGACAGCGATCCGTCGATATATTTGGGCACGGACAGGATCAGACCGATGATGGGCGCCAGCAGCGTATTGCCGGAGGATACGAGTGTGGTCCTCACATGCTGGCCGCACAACAGCCGCCAGTTCCGCAGCACCTCGTCCAGCGCGAAGCTCACCGCTCCCGCCGGTACCCCCACCCCCACCGAACCGACCGGCGCCGTGCGCTGCCGGGCGACCGCGAACTTGAGCTCCGACTCGGCCTGGTTCTTCCGCTCGATGACATGCGCCATGCGCCGCCCGACCAGCAGCATGGCCCCGGTCGTCAGCATGGCGTAGGCGATGCTGGCGAACACGAGGTAACCCGGCAATTCGAGGTCGAGACGCGCGGGTCCGATCGCGATCGCGCCGCCCACCGTCCACAGCACCACCACGAAGGTCGCGGCCGTGAGCACCGAGGAAAGCAGGCCGGTCACGAGGTCGATCGGGGCATCGGTGGCGATGCGCGCATCTTCGGCGATACGATATTCCGCGAGCTGGGGTTCGTCGCTCGCGGCCTCGAGGCGCCGGTAGTTGCCGTTCTCCAGCCAGAGCCCGATCAGGTGCGCCGTGAGCCAGCCGCGCCACCTGCGCTGAAAGGTCATGCGCGCCCAGACGGCGAAGGCGGCGAGGAAGATGCTGCAAGCGGCGAGGCCGGGCAGAAGATAGGTCTGATGGCGGATCCCGGCGCCATTGCGCTTTTCCAGCGCATCGAAGAAGTCCCGGTTCCAGACGTTCAGCCGGTACTGCACCAGAAGCTGTGCTACGACGCAGAGGATCAGCAGCCCGATCAGGGCCCACGGCACCCAGGAACCCTTGCCGCGGCCGAACCCCAGCGCGCTATGCCAGAAGCGCCTGAGTGGCCCCGGGCCGACTGCCGAGATGCCGTCGTCGGTCCTCATCCGTCGCCCTGCGATGCCAGCGCCGCCAGGCCGAGGAAGGCAGGCTCTGGCCGGACGATGACGGCGGTGCGGATTTGCCCGACATAGTCGGCAAAGCGGCCCTTGGCGGTGAAGCGCGCGCGGAACGACGAATCCAGCAGAACCGGGAGGATATGAGGCGCGATCCCGCCCGCGAACAACACCCCGCCGCGGGCGCCGAAGGTGAGCGCGATGTCGCCCGCGAAAGATCCCAGGAAATCACAGAACAGTTCCAGCGCGGCGCTGTCCCGGGGCGAACCATAGACAGCCCCTCGGACGATTTCCTCCGGCGTGACCGTTCCGGACTCCCGGCCCTCTTCGATCGCCAGCGCCGCCTGCAGGTTAACCAGTCCGGCACCCGACAAAACGCGCTCGGCCGAGACATGGCCGAAGCGCTGGCGCAGCCATGCCAGGATCGCGGCGTCGCCCGCGTCGGTCGCCGCCATCGTCGCATGCCCCGCCTCGCTGGCCACGACCCGCGGCGGCGCGCCGGGCAGGTAACACGACAGGCCGAGCCCGGTGCCCGGCGCGATGACCGCCACGGGCTCCCCCTGGACAGCGCTGCCGTCGCCGACTGCGACCAGGTCGTCGGCGCCGAAATGCGGCACGGCCCAGGCCAGGGCCGCGAGGTCGTTGACGAGGTGCACGGACCGAAGACGCAGCCCCTGCCGCAGACTCTCGGCATCGAGGATCCAGCGGGCATTGGTGAGCTTGCAGCGGCCGCCCGAGACAGGTCCGGCCGCCGCAATCACCGCGCGGTCCACGGCCATGCTCGCAGTCTGGCCATTGAGGAAGTGATGAACGGCATCGTGCATGCTGGCGTAGGCGCCGGTACGCACCGATTCGATCGGTCCGACCTGCCCGTCCGTGAGCAGGGCGAAGCGAGTGCGTGTTCCTCCGACATCGGCGAGGAGGCAGCTCATGGCACGCTTCCGCGGGCCTGGGCGGCGATGGTCGCCTTGTACCAGTGGGCCGAGGCCTTGGGGATGCGGCGCTGCGTGGGATAGTCGACGCGCACCAGGCCGAAGCGGTTGGCGTACCCCGCGCCCCATTCGAAATTGTCCAGCAGCGACCAGATGAAATAGCCGCGCACGTCGGCCCCCAGCAGGACCGCCTCTTCGAGCGCATCGAGGTAGCGCGAGAGATAGTTGATGCGCTCGACGTCGTTCACAGCCCCCGCGGCATCGCCGCTTTCCTCCGCGCCGGCGCCGTTCTCCGTCACGTAGATCGGCAGCCGATAGCGGTCGCAGGCGTCGAGCAGCGTGTTCCTGAAGGCATCGGGATCGATCTGCCACCCGATCGGGGAACGGGGCACCTCGGCCGGCGCATCGCTCCAGGCAAAGCCCAGTCGCGACCCCGCGTCGGCGCGCGCGTAGATCGGCGAATAGTGGTTGATGCCCAGCCAGTCGATGGGGCGCCGGATCCGTTCCATGTCACCATCCTGAACGAACGGCGCGATCCGCTGGGCCAGCACGGTGGGATAGGCGCCGCGAATCTGCGGATCGGCGAAGGCCCGGTTCCAGTAGTCGTCCAGCAACGCGGCCGCCGCTCGGTCTGCGGGGGTCGGATCCACCGGCCGCACCGGCTGCATGTTGCAGATGGTCCCGAGCGACACGCCGGGCAGGTACGCCCGAAGCACATCGATCGCCGCGCCATGCGCCAGGTTCACGTGATGGATCGCGGCATGATGCTGGGCTGCATCGTCGACAGCCGGCGGATGCCAGCCGAATGCATACCCGAACAGCGTGAACACGCCGGGCTCGTTGAAGGTCGCGAACCGCTTCACGCGGTCGCCCAGCCGGCTCGCCACCAGTCGGGCATAGTCGGCGAACCAGTTCGCGCTGTCGCGTGCGGCCCAGCCGCCGCGATCCTGCAGCGCCTGCGGCAGGTCCCAATGATACAGGCACACCCAAGGCTCGATGCCCGCGGCCAGCAACCCGTCGACGAGCCGGTCGTAGAAGGCGATCCCGCGCTCGTTCGCTGTCCCCCGCCCTTCCGGCAGTACGCGCGGCCAGGCGACCGAGAAGCGATAGGCGCCTACACCCATCTCGCGCATCAGCGCGATGTCTTCGGCGTATCGATGGTAGTGATCGCACGCGACATCGCCGGTATCGCCATGGGCGATTCGCCCCGGCTGGTGGGAAAAGCCGTCCCAGACGCTGGGACCGCGCCCTTCCTCCCGGGCCGCGCCCTCAATCTGATAGGACGAGGTCGAGACACCCCAGACGAAGTCGGGCCGCAAGAGGCGCCGCCCCGGCGACACTGGCACGGCCTGGCCTTCGAAGCCGGAAGGTGGACTGACCATTTGGGCGGCTCCCCATCACGGTGTGAGGGCGACCTTGAGAACCCCGTCCCGCTGATGCGCGAAGAGCTCGTAGGCCTGCTCGATGTCGGCGAGCTTGAAGCGGTGCGTCACCAGGGCGCCGAGATCCGCCCGCCCCGCGGCGATGACGTCCATCAGCCGCCGCATGCGCTCCTTGCCGCCCGGGCAGAGCGACGTGACGATCTTGTTGTCGCCGAGCCCGGCCGTGAACGCATCCAGCGGTATGCGTAGATCCGTCGAATAGACGCCGAGACTCGACAGCGTTCCACCGGGCCGCAGTACCCGCAGGGCGCTCTCGAAGGTCTGCTGCGTGCCCAGAGCCTCGATCGCGACATCGACACCACGCCCTCCCGTGAGTTCGCGGATCGCCGCGACGGCGTCGGTCTTCTTGAAATCAACGACATGATCGACACCGAGCTTTCGGGCGACTTCCATCCGGGCCGGAACCGTATCGACGCCGATCACCGTGGTGGCCCCCATCAAACGCGCGCCCAGCGCGGCGCAAAGGCCGATCGGGCCGAGGGCGAACACCGCCACGATGTCCCCGATCCGAACGCTGCCGCCCTCGGCACCCGCGAATCCGGTCGACATGATGTCAGGGCACATCAGCACCTGCTCGTCGGTGAGGTTTGACGGGACCGGGGCGAGATTCGTCATGGCATCGGGCACCAGAACGAACTCCGCCTGGCAGCCGTCGATCGTATTGCCGAAGCGCCAGCCGCCCGCCGGCTTGAAACCGTGCCGCGTTCCGGGCCCATCCTGGGAGTGCGCGCCGCAGAGACAGGCGTAGCTGTGCCCGCTCGGCGTGATGGCGCCGGCGATCACGCGCTGGCCTTCCTTGTAGCCTTTGACCTCGGATCCCAGTTTCTCGATGATTCCGACCGGCTCGTGGCCGACGATCAACCCCTTCGCGACGGGATATTCTCCACGAAGAATGTGCACGTCGGTACCGCAGATCGTCGTCGTGCTGATCCGCACCAGCGCATCCAGGGGGCCGACATCGGGCACCTGTCGCGACTCGAGGACGATCCGGCCCGGCTCGGCAAAGACTGCCGCCATCATCTTTGGCATGGCTTCCTCCGTTGTTGGCGCTCACGCTAGGCGCGCCGGAACGCCGGGGAATTGATATGCCTCAAGCTTCCGCGCGAAACACGACGTCCATCGTCTGCGCGACGCTCTCGGGATTGACGCTGATCGAGTCGATGCCGAGCTTGGTCAGGAAGCTCGCGACCTCCGGATAGTTGGCCGGTGCTTCGCCGCAGATGCCGACATGACGTCCGTTGCGATGGGCACCCTCGATCGCCAGTCGCAGCATTTCGAGCACGCCGGGATCGCGTTCGTCGAATTCGAACGAGACCATGTCGGAATCGCGGTCGACGCCCAGGACGAGCTGCGTCAGATCGTTGGAGCCGATCGAGAACCCGTCGAACAGCTTGGCGAACGCATCGATCTGGATGACGTTGTTGGGGATCTCGCACATCACGTAGACCTCGAGTCCCCTGTCGCCACGCTTCAGACCGTGCTTCTCGAGTGCGGCAATGACCTGAGCGGCCTCCTCCACGCGGCGGCAGAACGGCACCATGATGCGCACGTTCTCCAGTCCCATGTCCTCGCGAACCCGACGCAGGGCGGCGCATTCGAGTGCAAAGCCATCCGCATAGGCCGGGTGCGTGTACCGGCTGGCGCCGCGAAAACCCAGCATCGGGTTTTCCTCGCGCGGCTCGAAGCCGCTTCCGCCCAGAAGCTTGGCATATTCGTTGGTCTTGAAGTCCGACAGCCGCACGATGACCGGCTTGGGATGGAAGGCCGCGGCGATGGTACCGATCCCTTCCGACAGGCGCTCGATGAAGAAGTCCTTCGGATCGTCGAAGTGCCGCGTCAACCGCGAGATCTGCTCGCGTTCGGCCGGGTCGGTCACCTTCTCGGGATGGGCCAGCGCCATCGGATGAACGCCGATATGCTGGTTGACGATGAACTCCATGCGGGCGAGCCCGACACCCTCGTTCGGTCGCATGGCCGTCCGGAAGGCGAGGTCGGGATTGCCCAGATTCACCATGATGGGCGTGCGCGGCCGGGCGAGGTCCGCAAAGTCCTTCGTGACGATCTCGATCGGCTGGTCGCCCGGATAGACGCGGCCGGTCTCGCCCTCGGCGCACGATACCGTCACCCGCGTGCCCTTCTTGAGGACCGTCGTGGCATCTCCGGCGCCGACGATGGCCGGAATGCCGTGCTCGCGCGCCACGATGGCGGCATGGCAGGTCCGCCCGCCTCGATCGGTCACGATCGCTGCCGCCCGCTTCATCGCGGGTTCCCAGTCGGGGCTGGTCGAGCTCGCGACCAGCACGGCGCCCGGCGGAAAGCTCGGCAGGTCCGCGGCACTCGACACCGGATACACGGCGCCGCTGGCCGCTCTCTCGCCCACCGCACGCCCCTCGACCAGCGGCGCGCTCTTGCTGCGCACCCTGTAGGTTTCGATGACGGAGGCGGTGCGCCGCGACACCACCGTCTCGGGGCGGGCCTGGACGATGAAGAGGTCGCCATCGGGACCGTCCTTCGCCCATTCGATGTCCATCGCCCGCGGCTCACCCGCCAGTTGCGAATAATGCGCCTCGATCCGCAGGGCAGAGTCGGTCAACTCGAGCACTTCGGCGTCGCTGATGCAGAAGCGGTCGCGCTTGTCGGCGGGCGTCTCCATATAGACGGTCGTACCGGCCGCATGCTCCTTGCCGTAGATCAGCTCCTGCTGCTTGCGTCCCAGAGAGCGCCGCAGGACGCAGCGCTTGCCGGCGCGAAACGTCGGCTTGTGGACATAGAACTCGTCGGGATCGACCTTGCCCTGCACGATGCTTTCGCCCAATCCCCACACACCGGTCACCAGCACGACGTCACGAAAGCCGCTTTCGGTGTCGAGCGTGAAGGCCACGCCGCTGGCTGCGAGATCGGAGCGCACCATCTTCATGATGCCGACGGACAGGGCGACCTTCAGATGATCGAAGCCATTGGCATTGCGATAGACGATCGCCCGGTCGGTGAAGGCGGAGGCGAAGCACCTTCGGCACGCTTCTTCGAGCTGGGTGATCCCCTGGACGTTGAGGAAGCTCTCGTGCTGGCCCGCAAAGCTCGCGGTGGGCAGATCTTCGGCCGTGGCGGAGCTGCGGACGGCGACCGCGACCCGCGCGCCATACATGGCTTCGAGTTTGCGGTAGTTCTCCACCAGCATCGTTCGGATCCGGTCCGTGGCCGTCGCGGCATAGACGATGGCCCTGGCTTCCGCGGCCGCCCTGGCCAACCGACCGACATCGTTCGCACCGACGCCGACGAGCAGGGCCGCCAGCTTCGGCCAGGCGCCGCTTGCAGCAAGCGCCTCGCGATAGACGTCCGCTGTCAGCGCAAAGCCGTCCGGTACCTTCACCCCCTGGCCGGACAGCGCCGATACCATCTCACCGAGCGAAGCATTCTTGCCGCCGACCGATGCGAGATCGGTCCCGCGAATGTCCCGAAACCATCTGACGGGGGATGAACTGTCCATCATGGGCCGACACCCTTCCGGCGCAAGGCGGCCTCGTCGCCACTGGAGGCGGCCTGCCGCGCGTGGGACAGCACGGCCCGCACCACGTCGGCGCGGCTCACGATGCCCACGGGAAAACCGTCGCGAACGATCGGAATGCGCTTCACCCGGTACCGCTGCAGACGCTCCACGAGCTCCTGCAGCGGCGTCTCCTCGCCCGCCGTCACCACTTCCCTCGTCATGATTTCGCCAACCCGCCGCGTCCGTGTCGAGGCCAGGGTGCGCGCCGCCGAACCATCCTTCTCCAGCAGACGGAGCAGCCAACTTTTCGCCGGTGCCGTGTCGGTCTCGACGCGACGGATAAGATCTGCCTCGCTGATGATCCCAACGATTTCGCGCTTGTCGCCGACCACGAGGAGCGCGCTGACATGGGCGCCCAGCATGAGTTCGGCGGCGTCGAACAGCGAGTCGGTCGGCCGGGCGCAGACGACCTTTTCGGTCATGATGTCTCTTGCCAGCATTGCCCGCTCCTGCCGTCGGGAGAATGCGAGGCACTCTAGAGTAACAGGGCAAGCCGTCCTTGACCTGCGTCAAGCGGCTCAAGTCGGTCGACCGAGCCAGACTCCGATGCTCGTGAACAAGCTCCCGAGGGCGAGAGCAAACCATCCCGTCACCCAGATCAGCACTTGCTCCTCCGGCCCCGGCCAAAAAGCGAGTGCCAGTCCGAACAGGAGCGCGCCCAGCCCGTCCACGGCGAGCACCCAGTCACCGTCGACCGTCTTGCGCAATTCGAGCGCGGCCCAGAGCTGCATCGCCCCGGTCGAGATCGCCCAGATTGAGATGATCCCGACCAGATGCCCGGCGAGCAGGTCGAGCGCGAACAGGGCGCTGGCGGCACAGGCCAGGCCCGCCAGTCCGATCACTCCCAGCCATATCCGTGGCGCGCCGCGGCGCGCGAAGCTCGCGGCGGTCAGGGCCAGGGTACCGTCCGCGAGGGAATAGCCGCCCCAGAGGACTGCAAGACCCGTGACCGTGAGCTTGGGCCAGAAGAAGACGAGGAAGGCAAAGAGCAGCGCCGCCGCGCCGCGCAGCAACAGCAGCGAGCGGTGATCGGCAACTGCCGCAAGCACCGGCTCTCCGGTTTCGATCTCCCCGTCCCTCACAGGCCCACCTGTCGGTTTCCCATTCCGGTCATCGTGCCAGCTAAGGGACAAGAAGTCCCGCGGCGCCCTGATCCAGATCAAGCCCGGTCAGCCGCGGCCGCTTGATCTGGGACAAGGCGGAAGGACGCTCCTTCGGGTGAACTTTCCTCCGGACTCCCCGCAGAACCCGGAGGTCGCCATGCATGTCCAGCAGATCATGAGCAAACCCGTCATCACGATCGAGGCCACCGCCTCCGTCTTCGAGGCCGCCGAGAAGCTGCTCACTTCGGGGATCAGCGCCGCGCCCGTCGTCGACACGGACGGCACGATGATCGGGATCGTCAGCGAGGCGGATCTGATGTTCCGTGCCGAAACCGGCACCACGCCGTCGCGCTCTTGGTTTCAGCGCCTGCTCGCCGACGAGGCGGTCATTGCCCGCGACTATGTTCGTTCGCATTCACGCCGCGTGACAGACGTCATGACAAAGGATGTCGTGACAGCCGGCGAGCATGCCGACGTCGCAGAGGTTGCCCGGCTGATGAAGCAGCACAACATCAAGCGAGTCCCCATCCTTCGCGACGGCAAACTCGTCGGTCTCGTGAGCCGCTCCAATCTGCTCCTGGGGCTCCTGTCGCGTCAGCCGCTCGGCGACGTCACGGCCAGCGACGAGGAGATCAGGGAGAATGTGGAAAAGGAAATCGGCCGTATCGGTGCGATCGTCGGTCCCACAACGAATGTCGTCGTCGATAAGGGCGTGGTGAACCTCTGGGGCTACGTGCGGTCCGCCGCGACCCGCGATGCCATGCGCGTGGCCGCCGAGAACGTCCCGGGCGTCAAGCGCGTGGAGCACACCCCCGGCGTACTTCCGGACGAGCTCAACGTCACCGCCTGAACAGCACTCCCAGAAGAAGGACCGGCAGGATGGGCTCGGGACGCGCATTGATAACCCTCTGGGCCGTTGCCAGTGCGATTGCGTGGGTCGGCTGGATGCTGCTGCTCAACCAGTCGTGCATCCGCCAGGCCGATGGCCGGCTGTGGTGCCAGTCGGACGATTCGTGGCTTCCCTTCCTGCGCGGCACGGCACGAGACCCGTTCGAACTCGCCCTGATGGGATTGGTACCCTCGGTGTTGATCCTCATCGTCGGCATTGCCCTTTTCCGGGCGCTGCGCCGCACCTAATCAGATCATGGAGAACCCGATGAAAAAACTGATCGCGTTGCTGATGCTTCTGCCGCTTCCCGCGTTGGCGCAGAGCCCCGGCTACGGGGCCGCTCTGGCTGAACGCTGGTGCATGGCGTGTCACATCGTCGAGCCCGCGCCCAGGACCGCCAGCGCCAACGGTATCCCGAGTTTCTCCGCCATCGCGGCCAGGCCGACGACCAACGCCGAGCAGCTCAAGGCCTACCTCTCGACCGGGCACACGCGCATGCCCGACTTCTCCCTCAGCAATCGCGAACGCCAGGCGCTGGTCGACTACATACTGAGCCTTCGCTAGCCGAGAAGCTGCGTTGTCTGCTGGGCCTCGGGCGTGGCGCCGCTCACCGTCACGCTGGTGATGAGCCGCGCGAGACGGTTCGCTTCTCCGGAATAGTCCTCGAGCGCGCGAACGCCCCAGGCGCCGTGAGCCTGCCAGACGCTCGCGGCGTCGCGCGCCGACAGCAGCGTCAGGTATGTCGAGACATTGTCCTTGAGGCGGCGTTCGGCGAATTGCGAGAGCTCGCTCTGCCAGGCCGCGCCGATGGCGGCCCATTCCTCGAAACAATCGGCGTATGTCGAAAGTGCCGCATTCGCCATGTTGCTCGCCGGCAGTGACTCCACGCTCGGCAGCTTGTCCGCATGCATGTCGTTCATCTCACCCTCCGCTTCTGCAATGTGGACTGTAGGCCGGAATCGGACACCCGCCGTTGATCTGCATCAACCTGCCCGAGGTTGATGCAGATCAACGCTTCTGCGGTATCCGCACCGTACGTTGAAGCATGCGGAGAAACCCTTTCCGCCTCCCAGGAGAAAAACGATGAACATGTATGCTGCGGCCCTCACGGCGGCGCTGTCCGTATTTTCCTTTGGTCCTGCGGCGCAGGCGCAGACGCCGCCCAAGGGTGTGAACGTTGGCTCGCTCACCTGCACCGTCGCCGGGGGCGTCGGATTCGTCTTCGGCTCATCGAAGGACCTCGACTGCATCCTGGCCAAGACCGACGGCACGGCCGACCATTACACCGGCACCATCAAGAAGTACGGCGTCGATCTCGGCTTCACCAAGCAGGGGCATGTCGTCTGGCTGGTCTTCGCGCCGGGTCAGGTCGCCAAGGGCGCGCTTGCCGGCGACTATGTCGGTCCGACGGCCAGTGCTTCGGCTGGGGTGGGCGCGGGCGCCAACGTCCTGATCGGTGGCGGCAACAAGCAGGTCAGCCTGCAGCCGGTCAGCGTCGAGGGCAACGTGGGCCTTAACGTCGCCGCCGGGCTGGCCGAGGTCACGCTCAAGGCGGCCAAGTAACCATACGGTGCGTTTGGTGCAGGATGCGCCCCGGCGTCGGGGCGCATCCTTTTTTATGTTGGACCTATCGGCCGCTGTTGCCCAGCACGCGGCGCAGTCCCTGCAGGAGCCGGTGCCGCGCCGCGTCGTCGGGAGCGGCCTGCAGGGCTCCCCGGATATCGAGCAGCATCTGCGCATAGTCGTTGTGCCAGTCGCGCCGCGCATGCGCCGCGTCGGGCGAGAGACGGGGCACCCCGCCCGCTTCGGGCGTCGCCATCCACCTTCCGTCGCGATGGACGAAGACGAACTTCTCGTCGAGGACAGGCGCAACGATGCGGGCTCGATCGACCCCGGTCGCGGTGAGCGCGGCGGAGAGGCCGTCGATTCCGTCCGGCTCCCCATGGACGAGCAGGAGAGAGCCAAGCCCGTCCAGCATCGGCCGGCACCAGCTGACGAGCTCCTCGCGATCGGCATGACCCGTATAGGAGTCGATCGACCGGATGCGCGCCCGGACGCCGATCTCCTCGCCATGGATTCGCACCTGCGCGGCACCACCGCGGATCAGCGCCCCCAGCGTGCCGGGCGCCTGGTAGCCGACGAAGAGGATCGTCGACTCTGCGCGCCAAAGATTGTCCTTGAGATGGTGTTTCACCCGTCCGGCGTCGCACATGCCGGACCCTGCGAGGATGATCGCACCGGCATGGATACGTCCGATCGCCCGGCTCTGGTCGACGGTCTCGCTCAGCCGGAACTCGCCGCCGCTGAACGCTTGCCCGCCTTCGGAGCGGCTTAGGGAGGCGCGATGGGCCCGGAAGACCTCGGTCGTTCGGCCCGCCAGCGGCGAGTCGAGAAAGACCTGTGCGCCCTTGAGCTTGCCGCCCCTTTTTAGTTCCGCAATATCCTCAAGGATCTCCTGCGTCCGCTCGACCGCGAAGACCGGCACGACGACGTTCCCACCGGCGGCCAGCGCGGCCTCCAGTTCGCGGCCCAGGACGGCCCTGCGATCCGCTTCCGACATCGCCTCGCGCGAGCGGCTGCCGTAGGTGGACTCGACCAGCGCGACATCGGCGCGACCGGGCCGCGCGGGATCGGGCTGCAGGGTCTTGCCGAGCGGCCCGAGATCGCCGGAGAAGACGAGCCGCAGCGGACGCGGTGCGGCATCGACCTCGATTTCAACGAAGGCACTGCCGAGAATGTGACCGGCATTGCGCAAGCGCGCCCGGACGCCGGGCAGCGGCTCGAACCAGCGATCGTAAGGCTGCGACTCGATGAAGGAGAGCGACGCCTCGGCATCCGCGCGCGTGTAGATCGGCGCCACCACCGGCTCGCCTCGCCTGGCGTTGCGGCGGTTCAGGCGTTCGACGTCGTACTCCTGGATGGCGCCGGCGTCGGGGAGCAGCCAACGCAACAGGTCTCGCGTCGCTTCGGTGGCGAAAGCGCGACCCTGAAATCCGGCGACGGTCAGTTTGGGAAAGAGCCCGCTGTGATCGATGTGGGCATGCGTGAACAGCACCGCCGCGATCTCGGCCGGCTCGAAAGGAAAGGCCCGGTAGTTCAGGGCGCGCAGCGACTTCGGCCCCTGGAACAGACCGCAATCGACGAGCAGCGTCCCGTGTGGCGTCACCAGCCGGTGGCACGATCCCGTGACCGTGCCGGCGGCACCGTGGATATGAAGCGACAGAGTCACGCGCGTTTCCCGATGGTCATGCCGTCGCCGGCGGCGGCGAGTTGGGTGGCGAAGCGAAAGTCGGCCTCGAAAGCGGCATGGATGCGGTAGAGCGGTTCGCCCTGCTCCACGGGATCGCCGATCCGCTTGAACAGATCGACGCCCGCACCCTTGTCCATGGGCGCACCGGCGAGGCGGGCCACGCGCGCCAGCCTAAGGCAGTCGATCGCCGTCACGATTCCGTCCTGGGTGGCCGGCACGTCATGCGTGAGCCTCCCCAGGCTGGCCGTCTCCGGGGGACTCCCCTGAGCCGCGATCAGGCGCTGCATCTTCGCCAACGCCGCGCCGCTGTGCAGCAGCTCGCGGGCCCGCACGATCCCCTGGCCGCCGCGTAGCGCGGGATCGAATTCGAGCACATGCCCGGCCAGCAGGAGGGCGCGCTCCTCGAGGTCGCGCGGCGCCTCGGGATGGCGCTCCAGCACGCGCATCACGTCGCGGGCTTCGAGCCACGGGCCGATGCCGCGGCCGATGGGCTGGCTGCCGTCGGTCGCCAGGACCGTCGTGCTGATGCCGATTTGGTCGGAGACGTATTCGAAGAGCTTGCGCAGCCGCAGGAAGCGCTCGCGATCGCGCAGTTTGGCCGTGGGCCCGACCGGCAGATCGAGGACGAGATGAGTCGATCCGGCCGCCAGCTTCTTGGACAGGATCGAGGCGACCATCTGTTCGGGTGTGTCGATCGCCAGAGGCCGCTCGACGGAGATCAGGACATCGTCCGCCGGAGAGAGGTTCGCATGGCCGCCCCACACCAGGCAGCCGTTTTCGGCCGCCACGATCTGATGCATCTCGTCCGAGCCGACATCGACCCTCGCCAGCACTTCCATCGTGTCGGCGGTACCGGCCGGCGAGGTGATCGCGCGCGACGACGTCTTGGGGATGGTCAGGCCGTGGGCGGCCACGATCGGGACCACGATCATCGACGTCCGGTTTCCCGGAATGCCGCCGATGCAATGCTTGTCGACGACCATGTCGCTGGCCCAGGACAGCCGGCCCCCGACCGCCGCCATCGCGCGGGTCATCGAAAGCACCTCGGCCGCGGTCGTGAAGCGTGCGCCGGCGATCAGGAAGGCCGCGATCTCCATCTTGGAATAGCGATGCGCGGCGAGATCGCGCGCGATTTCCTGGTAGGCGACCGGATCCAGTTCGGCGCCGTCGATCTTGGCACGGACATGGTCGAGACTGGGCGGCGGCCCCGCCTGGGCGATTTCCACCGGCGTTCCCGCCGGAAGCCCGAGCTGGCGGTAGGCGAGTTCGGACAGGCCGAGCTCGTCGGTCGCCATGATCG
Source organism: Reyranella sp. (assembly GCF_965227665.1). Taxonomy (GTDB): domain Bacteria; phylum Pseudomonadota; class Alphaproteobacteria; order Reyranellales; family Reyranellaceae; genus Reyranella. The sequence continues at coordinate 4,672,440 of NZ_OZ245767.1, read as the reverse complement.
ACTCGTCATCGACGATGTTCAGCGTGGCGACGATGCGGCGCCCCCCGCCCCAGATCTCGATCCGGGCGAGGGCCACGAATTCCTGCGCGCGATAGTGCTCGCAGCGACGCGCGAGGTAGGCGACGGTCTCCTGACAGGCGTCGATTCCGAGCCTTCGAACCTTGAGCATGAGCCTAGCGGCGGCGCGTCTGCACGATCAGCGCCGCGATGAGTCCCGCCACCAGGAAAACGCAGCCAATGATCAGAGGCGCATAGATATCGCCGAGAGACGCGGCGATCGCGCGATAGGCCGACAGGGTCAGGAAAGCGAGGCTGGCGGCCAGCAACGTGCCGACGATCAGATAGGCAGCCACGGTCGCCGCGAGGCGCCGGCCGGAGGCGACGAGAACACCGGCGCCGACCGTGGCGAGCGACTTCGCCAGCGCCACCAGCAAAGCTCCCGTCTCCGAGGCAACGCTCATTTGCGGCGCATGAGAAGCGCCAGCCCGAAGCCGGCCGCGGTGGCGAGACCCAACGCCGCGAACGGCTTGCGCCGGACCATGTCGGCGAGACCCTCCTGTCCCGCGTCGACCACTTTCCCCGCCACCTTCGCCTTGTCGACCCATTCGTCCGCCAGCAATGCGGCGCGGGCAAGCAGTTCGCGCGCCGCTTCGGCCGCCGCCGTGGCGGCCTCCGTGCCCTCGCTCTGTGCGGCGCGGGCAATGGCGGCGGACGCCTGGTCCAAATGTTCCCGCAGCGCAGCCGCCTCCGTGCCCAGATAGCCGAACCTGTCCTTGGAAACGCAATTGGTCATGAAAATCCCCTTTGCGGGAAAAGATCGTCGGTGCGGTCGCGCTCCGCTTTGACCTGCGTCAAAGCGCATCATCACTGCGAAGACATAATGGCGAGGTGCGTACGTTCGTCTTCCGCTGCCCGACCACGGGCTACAATGTCCAGGGCCGCTACGAAGACGGCAATGGTTCCCTGCCCCCGTTCGTCGGACAGCACTGCCTGGCCTGCAATGGACTGCATGTCGTTGACCCACGAACCGGCAAGGGAATGAGCGAACTGCGCGCGGTCGCCACGCGGCGGAAGTCAGTTGATCCAACATCGTCCGACGATTGACCTGAATCAACGCATTGCCGTGTCCGCCGAGCCACCATTCTAACATTGCCATTGGGAGAAACCATGACCCACAGTCACGCCATCGTCTGGATGGACAGCAAGGAAGCCCACGTGTTCCGCTTCAACGCCGACGATGTGGAGCGCGAGAACATCAAAGCCCACAGCCCATTCCGGAAAGTGCACCACAAGGCCGGTGTCATCGGTGCAGGCCATGCCGCTCTCGACGTGAGTTTCCTCGACCACATCGTCGACGCCATCCGCGGCGCCCAGGAATGGCTTCTGGTCGGGCCCGCACAAGCCAAGCAGGAACTGATCCACCATCTCGACAAGCATCTGCCACACGTCAAGAAGACGCTGGTGGGTGTCGAAGCGATGGACCATCCGACCGATGGCGAGCTGCTCGCCCATGCGCGGCGGTCGTTCAAGGCGATCGATCGACTGCGGCCCAACGCCCCGATCGGCGCCGTTTCCCACTGAACATCAAGGAAGCGAGGAGAGTTCGATGACCGATATCCCGATCTATTTCCTGCTGCTCGCCTGTGCCTCATTCCTGCTGCTGGGCATTTCAGTGGCTTCGGCGACCGCGCAATACCTGCGGTCGCAACAGGCCCAGGCTGTCGCCATCGTAAAGCAGCCTCCCCGTCGCTGACCGCGCATCCGCGGGCTTGGACTTAGCCGGAGAATCGCGGGTGACGGTCGCCCCGATTCTCGCATACCGGATCAGGCGTCGAGCTTGCGCAGGGCGGCGAGATTGCAGAGATCGACCGACCGGCTGCCGGCCTGAAGCCGGATCAGGCCCTGGCGCGCAAACTGGGTCAGGGTGCGCGACACCGTCTCGATCGTGAGGCCGAGATGGTCGGCAATGTCGGAGCGCTGCATCGGCAGTTCGACATGCTCGTCGTCGCTGGAGATGCGCTTGGCCATGTCGAGCAGGAAGGTCGCGATCTTCTCCTGGGCGGTCTTGCGACCGAGCAGAAGCATGTGGTCCTGGGCACGGCCGAGGCACTTCATCATCGATGCGAGCACCTGGTTGGCGAAGTCCGGATCGGCGGCCGTCAATTCGGCGAGGCGCGAGCGGCGGAAGGCCACGAGGGTGGCATCGCCCAGCGCTTCGGCGGTGAAGCGGTACTCGGGGCCGGCTTCCAGCCCGAAGATGTCGCCGGCAAGATGAAACGCATCGATCTGCCGGCGGCCGTCGCTCAGCAGCTTGCAGGTCCGGATGGACCCCGAAACCACCTTGTAGAAATAGTCCGCCGGGTCGCCTTCGGCGAACAGCTCCTCACCCTTTGCCAGCATCCGCGGCTGGCCGCAGGCCGGGGTACCCGCAGGCTGCATGTTGGCAGCTCCGCGCAGGACGACGGCAGCAGGAATACGGGCAGAAATTACTGAGTTCGTATGCATGGCTGGCTCCCGGCTGGGTGTCTTTGATGGACACAGGGATAGGGCCCGGGCGGGCGGCCGACCATTTGGGTCTTGAACTAAGGGATTCTACGTAGCCGGCCGCGCGTCCGCCGGAGTCACAAGGCCTTCCAGCACCCCCGCGAACAGTCGGTACTTGACCCCCACGACGGCGAGTTCGCGAGCCCAGTTCACGATGTCTCCCCAGGGGTCGTTGAGCTTGCCGAGCCCCGCCACCACCGCCACGACCGTCCCGACCTCGATCCTTCCCTGCAGCACCTGCCAGCCACCGAAGCAGAGGGCGGAGCCGACGGCCAGGTGATGCATCATGTTCATCAGCAGGTTCATCGTGAACTTGATCCTGTAGATGCCCATGTTCAGCGTGAAAACACGCTCGATCGGATCCTGCGTCCAACCCCAGCCGATGCGGCTGTCGGAGCCGGCGCCCCGCCTGGAAATGCGGCTTACCAGCCCGCCGCTGATGCCGCGCTTGACCAGGATGCGCGACTGGGCCCGGCGGTTGATGGCCCGCTGCAGCAGGGGCACGAAGACGACCTGCGGCAGGAAGAACGCGAGGCCCAGGAGCGCCATGCGCCAGTCGAGATAGAGCGTGTAGATGATCACGCTCGTGAGCACGCCCCCCTGGAGCAACGGCTCGGAAAGGCTGACGCCGGTGAAGCCACCGATGGGCTCGGCCTCCTCGAGCACCATCGCGATCTCGACGCCGGCCTCCTCGCCGCTCACGTCCCGGGTGGCGCGATCGGCATACTGGCCGACCAGGCTGCGCAGGCGGCGAACCGAATCCTCCGCGACCCAGCCGCGATAGACGTTGAGGCAGAGTTTCAGGCTCTGTTCGGAGAGCACCACACCGACATAGGCGGCGGCCAGCCACAACACGGTCTCGAACGCCCCGCGATCCACCAGAACGTTGATCACCCGCCGCTGAAGCTCCAGCGGCGCTGCGCTCAGCAGGAAGACCAGAACCGACAGGACGGCGAGCGCCGCCTGATGGCGCCCCGACGAACGGAGCACGAAGCCGAGGATCGTCGCCGGCATGGATGCATGACCGTCACGGCCGGGCATCGAGCACGGGCCTGAGCCTGGCGGCCAGATCGGACAGGGGCTTCTCCAGCACGGTTTCGATGCCAAGGCTCGATGCCCGGGCGCGCAGGGAGCGCGTCACCCGACCGCTGATGAGGAAGACTGGCAGGTTGACGCCGCGCGCGCGCAGCCGTTCGACGAGTTCCAGCCCGTCGATTTCCGGCATCCTGTAGTCGATGACGAGACAACCGCCGGCCGGCAGGTCGTGCTCCTGCAGCAATGCCTCCGGCGTGGGATAGAGGCGCACGTCGAAGCCCTCGAGTTCGAGCGAGAACTTGAGCGAGTGGCGCACGGCGGCGTCGTCATCGACGAGCAGGATGGCATCGGAATCCTTCGACATGCACCAACGTCGCCCACCGCAAGCGGGCCCGCGTTGATCCAGCGCAAATGCTAGGATTCTCCCTCGGCCATGAGGACCATGCGCACCAGTTCGGAAAGGCTGTCGGCCTGCATCTTGGTCATCACGTTGGCGCGATAGACCTCCACTGTACGCGCGCTGATGCCGAGGTCGTAGGCGATCACCTTGTTCGCCTTGCCGGCCGCGAGCCCCCGCAGCACGTCGCGCTCGCGCCCGGACAGGGCGTCGAGGCGCTTGCGGATCGCCAGGATCCGGTCCTCGCGCTCGCGGTTGCGGGAATGGCTGTCGAGGGCAGACCTGATCGCGGAGAGAAGGGTCTCGTCGTCGAATGGCTTCTCGATGAAGTCGACGGCGCCCGCCTTCATGGCCTCCACCGCCATGGGCACGTCGCCATGGCCGGTCATGACGATCACGGGAAAGCCGGCCTTCTGCGCGACCAGGCGCCGCTGCAGCTCCAGCCCGTCCATCTCGGGCATGCGGATATCGGTGACCACGCAACCCGGCTGAGCGTCCGGCAGGGCCTTTAGGAATGCGACCGCGGACTCGTGCACGCGCACGGCGAGGCCGGCCGTGCTGAGCAGGAAGGCGAGCGACTGCCGGACGTCGACATCGTCGTCGATCACGTGAACGACCTGGCTAGGCATCCTCGTTCTCCCGATCGTGTGCCGCCGCGCGCAGGGTGAAGTGGAAGATCGTGCCGCCCTCCGGAGGCGAGTTCACCCAGATCTTGCCGCCATGCGCCTCGACGATCGTGCGGCAGATCGACAGGCCGAGCCCCATGCCCTTGCGCTTGGTCGTGACGAAGGGCTGGAAGAGCTGCCGCACCACTTCCGGCGCAAGGCCCGACCCGGTGTCCGCCACGGTGACCTCGACCTGGTCCTCAGGTCCGGTGGCCGTGGCGATGTCGAGCCGGCGGACCGCGCCGCCCTCGCTCATCGCGTCGATGGCGTTGCGCATCAGGTTGACCAGCACCTGCTGGATCTGGATGCGGTCGGCCAGCACGAGATCGGCGGCGGGATCGAGCCTGAACGTGACCGCAATACCGTGTTCCCGCGCACCGACCAGCGCCAGCGTGCTGGCATCCTCGATCAGCTTCGGAAGACTCTCGATCCGCCGCTCGCTTTCGCCGCGGGCCACGAATTCGCGCAGGCGACGAATGATCTGGCCGGCGCGCAGGGCTTGGTCGGCCGCCTTCGAGACGGCGTCCCGCAGCATCTCGACGTTCTCGCCCTCCATGCGGTCGAGCAGGCGGCGCGAGCCCTTGAGATAGTTGCTGATGGCCGTCAGCGGCTGGTTGATTTCGTGCGCGAGCGTCGAGGCCATCTCGCCCAGCGCCGTGAACCGCGACATGTGCGTCACTTCCGACTGGAGCTCCTTCAGCCGGTCCTCGGTGAGCTGCTGGTCGGTCAGGTCGCGGATGAAGCCCGTGAAGTGATGGCGCTCGCCGGTGTGCAGCTCACCCACCGTGAGATGCATCGGGAAGGTCGTCCCGTCCTTGCGCTGGCCCACCACGATGCGGCCGATGCCGATGATCCGGCGCTCACCGGTCTTGAGGTAGCGCTCGATATAGGCGTCGTGCTGCTCGCGATAGGGCGACGGCATCAGGAGGCTGATGTTGCAGCCACAGGCCTCGTCGGCGTCGTAGCCGAACAGGCGCTCCGCGGTCGTGCTGAGCGATTCGATGTGGCCCCGCTCGTCGATGATGATCATGGCGTCGGGCACGGTCTGCAGGATGGACCGCAGGCGCGCTTCCGCCGCCTCGAGCGCAAGCGCGATCGAGGAGTCGCTCATCGGGGCATCCGGCTCATCGGCGCATCACCATGACAGCGAGCCTTATAGCATGCGCCGACGTGCCAGTGGCACGCCAATCAGGGCCTTATGAACGAGAGCGGTGCGTCTTCGTCGAGATTGTCGATCGCCGCGGTGAGCTCTGCCGCAATGTCGTCGTTCGAGCGACCGAGCCTGAAAATGCGGATCGCTTCGGAGAGCAGGCAGCGGGCGACCACATCGCCGGCGATCCCCTTCCCCGCGCCCTCCGCCAGGGCGGCCTCCACGTGGCGCGAAACCATTTGATAAGTGCTCATGACGATTCCTTCTTCAGATTCCGCGTGAATGCCGGCCATCGGCATGCGCGAGGTGGGCGTCGAACGCCGCACAGACGAAGCGCACCAGCGGGCGCCCGCGCTCGGTGACCTGCAGTTTCTCGCCGTCGCGCTGGACCAGCCCGTCGCTCACCAGCTGGGGCAGTGCCGCGACCTCCGAGACGAACGATCGGGCCGAAGCGCCGTGCCGGCGGCAGACGTCGTCGAGGTCGACCGAGAAACTGCACATCAGCTTCTCGATGATCTCGCCCCGCAGCCGGTCGGCATCGGTAAGCTCCAGTCCCCGGGCCGAGGCGAAGCATCCGGCCTCGATCATCGACTGGTAGCGCCCCGGATCGGCGATGTTCTGGGTGTAGCCGCGCGGCAGGCTCGAGATTGCCGAGGCGCCGAGGCCGACGACCGACGGCTGGTCGACCGCAACATAGCCCTGGAAACTGCGACGCAGCCGGCCGCGGTCGGCCGCGGTCGAAAGCGCATCGTTCGGCCGCGCATAGTGATCGAGGCCGATCCGCTTGTAGCCGCCCTCGACCAGGCGTTCCGCCACGAGATTGGCCATCGCAGCGCGCGCTTCCGCGCCCGGGAGGCTTTCGGTTTCGATCAGGCGCTGGCGCGCCTTCATCCATGGCACATGCGCGTAGGCGAAGACGGCAAAGCGGTCCGGCGCCAGGTCGAGCGCGGCATCTAGCGTGCGTGCCAGTGTCTCCGGCGTCTGTTTCGGCAGGCCATAGACGAGATCGATGTTGATGCGGCCGATACCGGCGCCCCGGATTCTCGACATGGCAGAAGCCGTATCCTCGATCGACTGCAGTCGGTTGATCGCCTTCTGCACGTCGAGATCGAAATCCTGCACACCGAAGCTCACGCGATCGACGCCAATCTCGCGCATCGTCGCGACGAATTCCTCGTCACAGAAGCGCGGATCCACCTCCATCGAGGTTTCCGAACCGCTGCGCCGGTCAAACCGCGCCGCCAGCCGCTTTGCCACCGCGACCAGGTTCGTCGCCCCCAGCTGCGACGGCGTCCCACCGCCCCACTGTATCTGGCCGACCATCATGCCGGGAACGGCCTCGGCGACGAGATCGATCTCCTTCATCAGGGCACGTGCATAGGCGGCAAGCGACTCCGAACGGTTCATCGCCGCCGTGTGGCAGGCACAGTACCAGCACAGACGTTTGCAGAAGGGGACATGGAGATAGACCGTCGGGCAGTCGCGCGCGAGGTCTGCGAGCCATGCCTTGTGCTCCACGGCGCCCACGGCGCCATGGAACTGCGCCGCCGTCGGATAGCTCGTGTAACGAGGAACCGACCGGTCGTACGCCGCGATGGTGGTGGCGTCCATCAGTGCGAGATCAGCACGGGGATGGTCATGCTGGACAGGAGCGTGCGGCTGACGCCGCCCAGCACCATCTCGCGCACCCGCGAGTGGCCGTAGACCCCCATCACGATGAGGTCGCTGCCGATATCGGCGGCCCGCGACAGGATGACGCCGCCCACATCGCTGTCGGCGGCGACGTCGCGCTGCACCGTCACCTTCACCCCGTGGCGCGTCAGCCAGAGCGCCACATCGGCGCCCGGTTCCGCACCATGCCCATCGGGCGACGTCCTTGGGTCGACCACGAGGATGACGACCTTCTTGGCCATGCGCAGGAACGGCAGGGCATCGGCCGCCGCCCGCGCGCTCTCGCGGCTGGCGTTCCAGCAGAGCAGAACCGACTCGCCGATCGGCCCGCGCACGCCGATATGCGGCACGACCAAGGTCGGCCGGCCGCTGGCCAGGACGACGGCCTCGGGCAGATCGGAGGGGGTCGGCGTCTGCGCATCGGGGTCCGTCTGACCGAGGACGAGAAGGTCCGTGTAGCGCGCCTGGATGACGAGCTCGGAATCGATGAAGCCGTCGGTCACCCGCCATTCATGCGACGGAACCCGGCGCTCCTTTACGGCCTTCTCGAAGGCCTTGAGGGCGGCGGCCTGGTCGGCGTCGGCGCTGGCCTCATAGCTGGCGAACAGGGAATCCATGGCGACGCCGCCCTCGAAGAAGATCGGCGCTTCGAGCGGCGGACGGGCGTGCATGCCGATCAGATGGGCGCCATAGCGCTCCGCCAGTTCCGCCGCCACGGTCAGCCTCTGGCCCACCTTCGGGCTCGCATCGCAGTGAACGAGAATCGTCTTGTAGGCCATGGGCATCCTCCTGAAAGTTCGTCGATCCTCATCGGCCGCGACGGGCGCGACCTTGACGCAGGTCAATCGCCACCGGGAAAATTCGTGGTCCATTGCCGTCGATGGACATCATCTCCCGTTTCTTCGCGATGTGCGGCGACGGCCTCATGGCTGCCGCATCGATGCCGCTCGGCCTGCCGGCCGCACTGTTCCTGGCCGGGCTTGCGGGCAGCCTCGTGCATTGCGTGGGCATGTGCGGCCCGTTCGTGCTGGGCCAGGTGATGGCCTCGGCCGAGCAGCCGGGCGATCGACCCTATGGCGAGTGGCACCGGCTGACCGGCGCCCTGCTCACGCCCTATCATCTGGGCCGCTTCACCACCTATACGGCGCTGGGCGCCGTGGCCGGCGGCGTCACGGCCGTGTTTGCCTCGCTGGAAATGTTCGGCTGGCTGTCGGCGATCCTCCTGATCGCGGCCGCCGGCCTGCTGGCGGCCCAGGCTCTTGGCATGGCCATCAACGCCGCTTCACCCGCGACGAACCTGGTGGCGCGCCTCGCCGGTCCCCTCTCCGCCTCGCACACGCCTGTCGCGCGGTACGGGTTGGGTGTCATCCTGGGCTTCCTGCCCTGTGGGCTGCTCTACGGCGCCCTAGCGGCGGCAGCCGGGACCGGATCCGTCGTGTCGGGGGCAATCGCCATGGCGTGCTTCACCCTCGGCACCGTGCCGGCGCTCGTCGCCGTCGGCTGGGGCGGACTGATCATGCGCCGCCAGCTAAAGACCGTCGCGAGGTGGATAAGCCCGCCTCTCCTCGCGGGCAACGCCCTGGTCATGCTCGCATTGGCCAGCCAGCGGCTCTAGCAGCCTCTGAAGCAGGCTTTTCTGACCTGACGGCGGGCAGAACCGACCGGTCAACCGGCGCCACGCCCCCTGATTCGGGAGCTGCGACACCGGCTTCGTTTGTTTCGTTTATTTCGTTTGTTTCGTTTATCGCCAGGATTCCGGCGTTGCAGCGGCCTGTAAGCGTGACGTCGACCACGACCTCATGAGGTCGCAAGCGTCTCCAGAAACGTGGCCAGAGCCAGCACGACCAGAATTGCTGCGAACAGCCAGAGCGCGATCCCGCCGACATCCTGGACGAACTCTTCGGGAGTCATCGGCTTCCGTTGCTTGACCATGCCCCTCTCCCTCGAACGATCTGGCATCTGCAGCCAGCGCCGCAGTGCCCTTTCGATACGAGCTTGCGCCTCCCGCGGCCATCTGGGCTTTGCACTAAGGGATACTACGTAGGGTCCGCTGTGAAAGTGACGCACCCTCGGCGGGCTCCGGCTCGAACCTGATGACGTCGCGGTAGGCATGCCAGGTGGCATGCGCGACCAGCGGCAGCGTCACGACCAGCCCCAGCAGTCCCGGAATCATGCCGACACCGGTCAGGAAGACGATCAGCCCCGCCCACAGGAGCATCGGCCGGAAATTGAGACGAGTGGCCGCCACCGAAGTCGCGATCGCCTCGAACATGTTCGAGTTCCGCCGGTCCAGGAGATAGGGAATCGAGAAGGCGCCGATCGCGAAGGCGATGGCTGCCAGGAAGGCGCCGAGACCGATGCCCAGCGCCAGGAACGGCAGGCTCTTCGAGGTCGTCCAGACGAGGTCGAGAAAGCGATCCCAGGAGGGGACGGTGCGAAACTCGAAGAGGGCGAAGAGAAGCTGCGCCAGTCTCATCCAGGCCAGATGAAAGAGCAGGAGAAGCACGCCCATGAGCGCGATCTGCTCCGGATTGCGCCGCCACGCCATCAAGGTGGACCGTCCGTCCACCGGCTGTCCCGCCTCCAGCCGGCGGCTGATCTCATACAGGCCGGTGGCGATGAAAGGGCCGACATAGAAGAAGCCGGCACTGAGAGGCAGCACAAGATAAGGTAGATCGAAGCGCATCATGAGGACGATGGCCAGCCAGCCGGCGGCCACCGGCACGAGGCCATAGGAGAGACTGGCACGGGGCGCGGCCACCATGTCGCGCCAGCCAGCGGCGAGCCAGGTCCAGGGACGATCCACGGGAACGCGCCGGATGAGGGGCCGGGGCGTCGGAAACACCGCAATGGTCTCGCTCATGACGCCTCACATTCAGGTTGCATGCGGCATTGTGATCCGCCGCTCGGCGCGGGAGCCTTGACCCAAATCAAGGGAGCCGTCCGCGAGGCCTCCTAGGTTCGCCCCGATTATCCGGGGAGTATGCATGCCGAGCCAAGCCGTATTGACAGCCGACCAGCGGCCGGCGCCGCGTTACGTCGAGGACGTGATCCGCGCGGCTGTCGTGTTGACCATGTTCTGGGGCATCGCGGCCTTTCTGGTCGGCGTCGTCATCGCGGCCCAGCTCGTCTGGCCGCAGCTCAGCTTCGACAGCCCCTACCTCACGTTCGGACGCCTGCGGCCGCTGCACACCTCAGCCGCCATTTTCGCCTTCGGCGGCACGGCGCTGATCGGCACCGCCTTCCACGTGGTGCAGAGAACCTGCCGCGCGCGGCTGTTCGGTGGTGAGGCGCTCGGCTGGTTCGTCCTGCTGGGCTACCAGTTCTTCATCGTCGCCGCGGCGCTCGGCTACCTGTTCGGTATCACGCAGAGCAAGGAGTACGCCGAGCCCGAATGGTTCGTGGACCTCTGGCTCACCATCGTCTGGGTGGCCTACCTGATCGCCTATCTCGGCACGGTGATGAAGCGCGAGGAGCCGCACATCTACGTGGCCAACTGGTTCTATCTCGCTTTCATCATCACCATCGCGATGCTGCACATCGTCAACAACCTGGCCCTGCCGGTCTCGGTCACCGGGACCAAGAGCTACGGCGCCTGGTCGGGCGTCCAGGACGCGATGATCCAGTGGTGGTACGGCCACAACGCCGTCGGCTTCTTCCTGACCGCGGCCTTCCTCGGCATGATGTACTATTACATCCCCAAGGCGGCGAACCGGCCGGTCTATTCCTACCGGCTGTCGATCATCCATTTCTGGTCGCTGGTGTTCCTCTACATCTGGGCCGGCCCGCATCACCTGCACTACACGTCGCTGCCCGACTGGGCCCAGACCCTGGGCATGGCCTTCTCGGTGATGCTTTGGATGCCGAGTTGGGGCGGCATGATCAACGGCCTGATGACGCTGTCGGGCGCCTGGGACAAGCTCCGCACCGATCCGGGCCTGCGCTTCTCGGTGACCGCCGTCGGCTTCTACGGCATGGCGACCTTCGAGGGGCCGGTCATGTCGATCAAGGCGGTCAACTCGCTCAGCCACTACACCGACTGGACGATCGGACACGTCCATTCCGGCGCGCTGGGCTGGGTCGCCTTCATCGTGTTCGGCACGCTCTACTACCTGGTCCCGAAGATGTGGAACCGGCCGGCCATGTGGTCGACGCGCCTCATCAGCTGGCACTACTGGATCGCGACCATCGGCATCGTGCTCTACATCACGGCGATGTGGGTGAGCGGCATCATGCAGGGCCTGATGTGGCGCGCCTACGACGAACTCGGGTTCCTCCAGTACTCGTTCGTCGAGACCGTCGCCGCCATGCATCCGTTCTACCTGATCCGTCTGCTGGGTGGCGTCTGCTTCCTGAGCGGCGGGCTGATCATGGCCTACAACATGTGGCGAACCATCCGCACCGAGACGGAGACGCTCGCCACCCGAACCACCCAACCGGCACTCGCGGCGTAAGGAGCGTCCCATGTTTATTCGCCACGAGACGATCGAGAAGAACGTCATCCTGATGCTGGTCCTGACGCTGATCACGGTATCGATCGGCGGCCTGGTGCAGATCATCCCGCTGTTCACCGTCGAGACGACCATCGAGCGCATCGACGGCATGCGGCCCTACACGCCGCTCGAGCTGATGGGCCGCAACATCTACATCCGCGAAGGCTGCTATCTCTGCCATAGCCAGCAGATCCGTCCCTTCAAGGACGAGGTCGAGCGCTACGGCCACTACAGCCTCGCGGCCGAGAGCATGTACGACAAGCCCTTCCAGTGGGGCTCCAAGCGCACGGGACCCGATCTCGCGCGCGTCGGCGGCCGCTACTCGAACGACTGGCACGTCGCCCATCTCGCCTCGCCGCGCGCCGTCGTGCCCGAAAGCGTGATGCCGGCCTATCCCTTCCTGGCCAGCACCCCGCTCGACTATTCCGACATCGGCCAGCATCTCCGCACGCTGCGCAATGTCGGCACGCCCTACACCGACGAGATGATCGCCAACGCACGCGCCGATCTCGAGGCGCAGGTCGATCCGGACCGCGATCCGACGGCCATGCAGAAGCGCTATCCCCGCGCTCCGGTCGCCAAGTTCAACGGCGAGACGACGACGGTCACTGAGATGGATGCGCTCGTCGCCTACCTGCAGATGCTGGGCACGCTGGTGCAGTTCGGCGACATCCCGCCCGACCGCCTCAAGCAATAGAGAGGAGCCCGCCATGACCCTCGAGAGTCTGCACGAATTCCTCGCCTCTTTCTGGACGGTCTGGGCCGTCATCATCTTTCTCGTGATCGTCTTCTGGGCCCTGCGGCCACGCAACAAGAAGCGCTTCGAGAAAGACGCCCGGATCCCCCTCGACGACGACCGCTGAAGGACTGGCCATGCCAACCAAGATCGAGAAAGACACACTGTCGGGCCAGAACACGACCGGCCATGAATGGGACGGCGTCAAGGAGCTGAACACGCCCCTGCCGACCTGGTGGGTCTATACCTTCTACGCCTGCATCGCGTTTGCCGTCGTCTACTGCGCCCTGTACCCGTCCTGGCCGTGGCTCACCGGCCATACCGACGGGCTGCTGGGCTATTCCAGCCGCGCCGAGCTGCGCCAGGAGCTTAGCGCGCAGGCCAAGGAACGCGCGAGCTTCGTCGACCGCATCCGCGCCGCGTCGCTCGCCGACATCCGCAAGGATCCGGAGCTGTTCAACTTCGCCATGGCGGGCGGCCGGTCGGCCTTCCAGACCAACTGCATGCAGTGCCATGGCGCCGGCGGCGGTGGCAGCACGGGCTTCCCCAACCTGGTCGACGACGACTGGATCTGGGGCGGCAGCATCGACCAGATCTACGCCACCATCGAGCACGGCATCCGCAACGCCGACGACAAGTCCCGCCAGTCGATGATGCCGCGGTTCGGCGTCGACGGGCTGCTGACCGGCGCGCAGGTGGCGGCCGTGACCGACTACGTGCTCAGCCTGTCGGGTAAGGCGAAGGCCACGCCCGAGGGCGCGAAGATCTTCGAGGAGCAGTGCGTCGCCTGTCACAAGGCCGGCGGCAAGGGCGACCAGGAACTGGGCGCGCCCAACCTCTCCGACGGGATCTGGCTCTATGGCGGCAGCCGCGACGCGATCTATCGCTCCATCTTCTATGCCCGCAACGGCAGCATGCCGGCGTGGAGCGGCCGCCTCGACGAGGCGACCATGAAGATGCTGGCGGTCTACGTCCACGCGCTGGGCGGCGACCGCTAGGGGTGATGTGGGTCGAACGATGGCTTCCCCCGCCCGCCAGTCCGACAGGGCCCCGCCACGGCCGCCGACGCCGGAGCCGCCGCCGCTTTACGCCCCGCGCGCCAGGGTCTATCCGCGCGCGGTCTCCGGGAAGTGGCGGCAGATCAAGTGGGCCACGCTGGTCGTGCTTCTCGGCCTCTACTACGTGGTGCCCTGGCTGCGCTGGGATCGCGGCCCCGGCGCGCCCTCGCAGGCGATCCTGATCGATCTCGACCATCGTCGCGGCTGGTTCTTCGACGTCGTCATCTGGCCGCAGGAAGTCTACTTCGTCACGGGCTTCCTGATCCTGGGCGCGTTCGGCCTGTTCTTCGCCTCGTCGCTGTTCGGACGCGTCTGGTGCGGCTTCACCTGCCCGCAGACCGTGTGGACCGACCTCTTCATGTGGGTCGAGCGGCTGATCGAGGGCGACCGCAACGAGCGCATGCGGCTCGACCGCCAGCCGATGTCGGCCGCCAAGGCCCTGCGCAAGACCCTGAAGCACAGCGCGTGGCTGGCCATCGCCGCGGCCACCGGCGGCGCCTGGGTCTTCTACTATGTCGACGCTCCGACCACGCTGGTGAAGATCTTCCGCGGCGAGGCGTCGATGGAAGTCTACACCTTCATCGGCCTGTTCACCGCCACGACCTATGTCCTGGCCGGCTGGGCGCGCGAGCAGGTCTGCACCTATATGTGCCCGTGGCCGCGCTTCCAGGCCGCGATGCTCGACGAGCAGAGCCTGATCGTCACCTATCAGAAGTGGCGCGGCGAAAAGCGGGGCAAGCACAAGGCCGGCGACAGCTGGGCCGGCCGCGGGGATTGCATCGACTGCAATCTGTGCGTCGCCGTCTGCCCGACGGGCATCGACATCCGTGACGGCCAGCAGATCGAGTGCATCGGCTGCGGCCTGTGCATCGACGCCTGCACGCAGACGATGGACAAGGTCGGGCGTCCGACCGGCCTGATCCGCTGGGATACGCTCGCCGCGCAGCAGGCGAAGGAGACCGGTGCCGCCGCCGTGCCGTGGCGGCCCGTGCGGCCGCGCACCCTGCTCTACGCCGGCCTGCTGAGCGTCGTCGCCGCGGTCATGCTGGTGGTCTTCGCGCTGCGCGCCGATACTGAACTCACCGTCCAGCGCGACCGCAACCCGAACTTCGTGCGCCTGTCCAACGGCGACATCCGCAACTCCTACGCGGTCAAGGTGCTGAACAAGCGCCGCACGCCCCAGCATGTCCACCTCGAGATCGACGGGCTGCCGTCGGCGCAGCTGGGCTTCGTGGGGGCCGACATCGAAGGCAGCGGCGCGACCGCGACTCTGTCCGTCCAGCCCGACACCGTAGGCACCTTCCGTGTCTTCGTCACGGTGCCGGCCACCGCGGCGCCGGCTGGCGCAAAGCCCATCACCTTCACCGTGCGCGATGAGGCCGGCGGCCGGGGCGCGTCGCACGACGCCGTCTTCGTCGGCCCGGGACGCTGAGGAGAGCACCATGAGCACCACCACTGTCGGACGCGGCCGCTACATCCCCTGGCTCTTCGTCGCCGGGTTCGCGATCGTTTTCGCGGTCAATGGGACGATGATCGGGGTAGCGGTCGGATCCTTCTCCGGCCTCTACACGCCGAAGCCGCGCGACCGCGGCCTGCACTACAACGAGGTCATCGCCGCCCAGCAGGCGCGCGATGCGCTCGGCTGGCGGGTCGAGCCGATCTGGCGGCCCGGCAGCGACGATCTCGAGATCGCCGTGTTCGATCGTGCCGGCCGGCCACTCGCCGGCGCGCAGGTCGCCGTGGCGCTGGTGCGGCCGGCCGAGAAAGGCGCGGTGGTCGGCGTTGCGATGGAGGCTGTCGATATCGGCCGTCACGCCGGTCACGTCGCCCTGCCGGCGCGCGGCAACTGGGACGTCGACATCTCCGTCGAGCAGGGCGGCCAGCGCTTCGCGCAGACGCGCCGGATGTTCCTCAGGTGACCGACGCGGTCCTCTACGCTTCCGCCGTCTCCGCTCCCGCGGCCTCGCGGACCTGCGCGCATTGCGGCGAGACGCTGCGGGGGATGCCGGACGCACAGTTCTGTTGCCCGGGCTGCGCCAGCGCGCACGCCATCATCGGCGCCGCCGGACTCGGTGCCTTCTACCGCCGCCTCGAACAGACGCGTGCTCACCGGCCCGAACCGCTCGACATCGACTTCGCCGCCTATGCCAAACCCGACGGGCACGGGGGCGCCTCGCTGGAGCTTCTGGTCGACGGGCTCGACTGCGCCGCCTGCGTCTGGCTGATCGAGAGCCTGCTGGCGCGCAATCCCACGGTCACCCGCGCGCGCGTCCATCTCTCGACCCGGCGCCTGTCGCTGGCGTGGCAGGGATCGGTCGACGACGCCAACGGACATGCCGGCCTGGTCGCCGCCCTCGGCTTCCGGCTGGCCCCCTACGACACCATCGCCGCGGCGGCCGGCGACGATCGCGAGACCCGCGAGTTGCTGCGCGCGCTGGCCGTGGCGGGCTTTGCGGCGGCCAACGTGATGCTGCTCTCGGTCGCCGTCTGGGCGGGCCATGACGGATCGATGGGCGAGGCCACCCGCACCCTCTTCCACTGGCTGTCGGCGGCCATCGCCCTTCCGGCCGTCGCCTATGCCGGCCGGCCCTTCTTCCGCTCCGCCCTGAACGCGCTTCGCGGCGGGCGCACGAATATGGACGTGCCGATCTCGATCGGCGTCACGCTCGCCTGCATCGTCAGCCTGCACGAGGCCTGGGCCGGCGAGCAGCATGCCTATTTCGATTCGGCCATCACCCTGCTCTTCTTCCTCCTGATCGGGCGCTATCTCGACCGCCGTGCGCGCGGGCGGGCCCGGCAGGCGGTGCATGCGCTGCTGGCGCTGTCCAGCCGCAGCGCCACCCTGGTCGGTGCCGATGGCAGCACGACCTCGCGCCGCGTCGACGCTCTCGTGCCCGGTGACGTGCTGCTGGTCGCCGCCGGCGAGCGGCTGGGCGCCGACGGCATCGTGAGCGAGGGCGTCTCCTCTCTGGATGCGTCCCTGGTGACGGGAGAGAGCCTACCGCAGCCCGCCTTTCCCGGCGTCAAGGCCTTCGCCGGCACGATCAATCTCGGGGCGGCCCTGCGCGTGAAGGTGACGGCTGCGGGCGACAACACGCTGCTCTCGGAAATCGTGCGCCTGGTCGAAGCCGCCGAACGCGGACGCTCGCGTTTCGTGGCCCTCGCCGACCGGGTCGCACGCGCCTATGCGCCCGTTGTCCACCTCACGGCCCTGCTGACCTTCCTGGGCTGGACCTTGCTGGCCGGCCTCGCCTGGGACCGTGCGCTGCTGATCTCCACGGCCGTCCTGATCATCACCTGTCCCTGCGCGCTGGCGCTGGCGGTGCCGGTCGTCCAGGTCGTGGCCAGCACGCGCCTGCTGCGGTCGGGCATTCTGCTCCTGTCGCCGACGGCGCTGGAGCGCCTGGCGCAGGTCGACCACGTGGTCTTCGACAAGACAGGCACGCTGACGCTCGGCCGGCCCGAACTGGTGGCGGCGCCGGACGATCCCGAGACCCGGCGGCTGGCCGCCTCGCTCGCGCTCAACTCCCGCCATCCGCTGGCCCGCGCCCTCGTGCGCGCCATTCCGGAGGCTTTACCAGCCACTGGTGTCATCGAACATCCCGGTGCGGGACTTGAGGGCGAGGACGGCATGCGACTTGGGTCGGCGTCTTTCTGCGGCATCACGGATCCGCTGGACGACGGACGGTCGGAACTGTGGCTGTCGCGGCCGGACCATGAGCGCGCACGCTTTGCCTTCGCCGATCGTCTGCGGCCGGACGCCGCCGCGACCATCGCCGTCCTGCGCCGAAGAGGCCTTGCCGTCGAAGTCCTGTCGGGCGACCGGCAGGCCGCGGTTGACGATGCTGCAACGGCTGCCGGCATCGCCACGTGGCGCTCCGGCGTCACACCGGCAGAGAAGGCCCAGCGCCTCGCCGAGCTTGCTGCCCAGGGCAAGCGCGTCCTCATGGTGGGCGACGGGTTGAACGATGCGCCGGCGCTCGCCGCCGCTCACGCTTCCCTCTCGCCGACCACCGCCGCGGAGGCCACGCAATCCGCCGCCGACGCCGTCTTCCAGGGCGACGCGCTGGGACCGGTCGCGGAGATCCTGGACGTGGCGCGCCGCGCCGACCGGCTCGTCCGCCAGAACCTCGCCCTCGCGCTCCTCTACAATCTCGGCGCCGTGCCGCTGGCGATCCTGGGCCACGTGACGCCCCTGATTGCCGCGGTGGCCATGTCCTCGTCCTCCCTGCTGGTGATCGGCAATGCCCTGCGCCTCGGCATCGGCGGAGCCAAAGGACGGAGGCCCTGATGGACAGCCTGCTCGTCCTGGTGCCGGCGGCCCTGATCCTGGGCCTGCTCGCCCTCGCCGCCTTCCTCTGGGCCCTGCGCAACGGGCAGTACGACGATCCCGACGGCGCTGCCGGCCGGATTCTTTTCGATGACGACGACACAAGGAGCAAATGATGTCCTACTGGATCATGGGAACCATGGCCGCCCTGATGGGCCTGCTCGGCCTCTTCATGGCGGGCGCCGCGAAGGATTCCGGCATCCTCGCCTTCGGACTCGGTCTCTCGCTGTTCGGCGTCCTGTTCTGCTGGTTCATGATCAAGACCAGCTTCGACGAGGCCGAGCGGGAGGCTTCTGAAGGCAACTAGCACCGATTGATCTGGATCATGGGCGGATGAGCGATGGCGGGCATAGTGCGCCATCGCCAAAGGAGAAAGTCATGCCGCTCAAGAAGATCGTCCTCGAACTGGCCCGGACGCCGGAGTTTCCCAACGGCAGCTCGAACCATGGCTACGAATTCGTTGCCCCGCTCGATGGGCAGGGTCACCTGCAGGCCGAGGGTTGGACGAAGCACAAGGCCGCCTGCACCGTGCGTCGCTTCTGGGACGGTGCCGACGACGAAACCGGCCATCTGATCCATCGCCGCGACGGCAAGTGGGCCTTCTCCTACCAGCCGGGAGACGACGACGACGAACCGATCTTCCGCTTCGACACCCACCGATTCGTGGCCGGCGAATACGTGTCCGTCACCGAGCATGACGGCGTCCAGCGGCCGTTCAAGGTCGCGAAGGTCACGCCGAAGGTGGTCTGACGCCGCGATCTGCAAGTCCCGGCTCGCGGCGCACTCGGCCTCGAACAGCGGGAACATCGTGACCGGCTTCAGGCCGCGTCGCGCATCCTGTCCGCCGACACGGCACGTGCGACGCGTGTCGCGCCCTCGATCTGCTCGAGGACGGAACTCGCTTCCCAGGCTGCGCCGCGAAGCGGGTGGCCAACGGCAAACAGGCGTCGCGATGCATGGCCATCGCTTCCGATCACCGCGCCGGTCGCTGCATCGGCCTCGATGCCGAACCCGACCGGATGTGACCTCACCGCGCCTCTGGCCAGCAGATTGCGGGCCAGCGTGTCGGGCAAGCGCCGCCAGTCCGCCTCGTATCCCGCGGCGTTCACGACATGGTCGAAGCGACGACTCCGGCTTTCGGCATCGCCGCGCGGACGCCATGTCAGCTCGACGCCGGGCTCCGCAGACGGCGCCAGTCTCCGCACGCGTCCAGCCACATTGAAGTAACGTCCCTGCGTGCGGGCGCGATCCAGCCACGCGATCGAATCGGGCACGGCGCGATGGAAGGCCAGGTCCCAGAATGTCCTGAGATGGCGCGTGAACCGCCGTCGCTCGATGTCAGACGCATTGGCCCAGAGCGGCTCGATGAACGGACGCAGGCTCAGGACCAGGCGCTGCCAATCCTCCCCGGCCCTCGCGATGGCGCGCCGTTCGCGCTGGATTTCCCGCAACAGGGCCAGCGTGGTGCGGGGAAGGGCTTCGGGGCGCAGAAAGGCAGGCCACGCCTCGGCTTCGCGCCGGGCGTGCACCAGCAGACCACGGCCCGAGAATGTGAAGTAACGCCCTCGAAAGCCCCGCTTCTCGAGGCTGATCAAGATGTCGAGCATCGTCAGGCTGCTGCCGATGATCGCCACGTCGCCGTCCGTGCCGTCGATCGCGTCATAGGCGCTCGCCGCCCACGGGTCGCCGATGTATCTCCCCTGCGCGCGCACCAAATCGGAAATCGCAAACCCCGATTCGTTGCGCACGAGGCCTGTCGCCAAGACGATCCTGGTGGCGGGAAGCTGGCGTCCCGAGGCAAGCAGGACCTCACCTTCCGGCAAGACGTCCACGGCACGATCGACCACATGCTGCACCCCGGTCCTTGCCAGCTCCGACTGCACGTAGTCGCCGTACAGGCAGCGCGGCGGGAAACTCGCGTCGAAGTTCCCGTCGGCCGGCCCCGCCCAGCCCCGCCTGTCCGGATGGTTGGCCAGCCATCGCGACAGGTGTCCAGGATCGGCCGGGTACAGGCTGAACATGCGCGCCGGCCCGTTGACGAGATGGTCGAGATCCGACGTACTGTAGGCGATGCCACGTCCGAGCTCGGTTCGTGGCTCGACGATCGTCATCTGCCCCGCTGGGTATCCCGCCTCCACCAGTTTGATGGCGGTTGCGGCCCCTGCGAATCCGCCGCCGAGGATCACGATCGAGTCAAGCATGATGCACACGCAGCATGGCGGGCTCCGCAAAGCGGCGCACTTCTGTCTCGACGGGCTGGAACGGGAGCCTGAAGGGCTCGATGCCCGCGCGATTGAAATCCCCGATCCGCGACGCGACCGTCGGCGTGGAATTGACATGCGACCGTTCGATTTCCCGGGTCATTTCGCGCTCGCGCTTCCACGAAGCGCCGTGAGGCTCGTTGGGATCCTGTGGCGCGGCTCGGCGGCTATGGACCAAAGCCCGGAGGCCAAAGCACATGGGTGGAACGGTCATTTGAAGCGGCTCGTTGGACATGTCCGTCTATACCACGGCGGGCGATGCGCACCGCCGTGCCACGACGGAGATTAAACTTTCTACGCAAACGCGCGAGACGATGTGACGATCTCGCCTTCGCGGAATCATCGATGCGAAGATTCGATGTATGAAGCCGTCACGTGCTGCCACGCTTGGCTCGCAATAACCGGATCGCAGTCGATCCGGACATTGCGAGTTCACCACGCGTAGGAGTTCAATATGACGGGCAGCAAAGCAACACGGCGCCACTTTCTCGGCGCCGGCGCCGCCGCAATCGCTGCAACGGCGCTGCCGCTTCGACTGCGTGCAGAGGCCTATCCGGGCCGCCCCATCTCCTACGTCGTCCCGTTCCCGCCAGGCGCCACCAACGACAGTTCCGGCCGCATCGTCGCCCGCAAGCTGGGTGAGAAACTCGGACAGACGGTTGTCGTCGACAACAAGTCGGGCGGCGGCGGATCGATCGGTGCCGAGTTCGTCGCCAAGTCGAAGCCGGACGGCCACACGCTGCTCAACGCCTCGACCGGCAACCTCACCATCGCGCCCCAGCTTGTGCGGACCGGCTATGAGCCGTTCCGTGACTTCAAGCCGGTCGGCTATGTCGGCGCATCGCGCTCCGTCTTTGCGATCCACCCCTCCCTGCCCGTCAAGACGCTGCAGGAGCTGATCGCCTATGCCAGGGAAAACCCCGGCAAGCTCAATTTCGGCTCGGCCGGCAACGGCTCCGGAGGACACCTCGCTGGGGAATATCTCAAGCTTCGCGCGAACATCGACATGGTGCACGTGCCCTATCGCGGCAGCGCGGCCGCCGCGAAGGATGCGACCGCGGGCCTCGTCCAGTTGATGATCGACCCGATCACGGCCCCGTTGGTCCGCTCCGGACAATTGCGCGGTCTCGCGGTGTCCGGAAACGACCTTCGCGACGATCTGCCCGGCGTGCCGAGCATCGCCGATGCCGGCATTCCCGACTGGGAACTGAGCAGCGGCTTCGTGGCCGTTGCACCGGCGGCGACGCCGGCGCCCGTTCTGGCGCGATTGAACGAGGTCTTCGCCGAGATCCTGTCGGATGCGCCGACCATCGCCTCGCTCAATGCCATCGGCCTTCGGCCGCTGGTGCTGACACCGGACGAAATCGTCGCGAGCCTGAAAAAGGAAAGCGACACGAACCGGCGGATCATCCAGGCGGCAAACATCACCGCCGACTGAGACCGCCTGCTCCGGTCGCTACCTCGCCTGCAGATCGACCGCCAGCGCCGCCGGCAGGCGGTCGAGGCCGTAGGTGCGCATCGCCGTGCTGCTGTAGAGCGCCGTCTTCTCTGCCGTGCCGGCGCTTGCCGTCAGGCGCTTGAAGGCGTTCCACAAGACCGGGTAGCTGCACTGCCCCTTGTCGACCGGGAAATTGCTTTCGAACATGCAGCGGTCGGCGCCGAACGCCTCGATGCAGGGCTCGATATAGGGCGCCCAGGTCTTCGCGAGTTCCTCCGAGCCCGGCGGCCTCGGCTTCTTGTGGAAGTCGAAGCCGTTCACGAACATGGTGAGACCGCCCAGCTTCACCCGCACATTGGGCAGCGCCGCCAGTTCCATCATGCGCTGCTTCCATTCGGGATAGACTTCGGCGTGCTTGCCGCGGAACGGACCGATGCCGAGCGGGCCGCCGACATGGTCGACGACGACGGTCAGCTCCGGCACGGTCCGGGCCAGCGTCACGACATGCGCGAGCTGCGTGTGATAGGCCCAGACATCGAGCGGCAGCCCCTGCTTCGCCAACCGCCGCGCGCCCTCGGCGAAGGACGGATGCTCGAGCGGTCCCGGCGGCTTCATCACAAGATTCGACGTGACGTCCGGCGAGGGGTGCCAGGCGGTGCGGTTGCGGATGCCGCAGAAGCGACCGCCCGCGGCTGCCCGATGCTTCTCGAGCAAGGGTTCGACGCGGTCACCGAGGGTCAGGTCGACCATGCCGATGATACCGGCGCAGGCGCGCGTCGGCCCGTGGCGGCCACTGGCGCTGACCGCGGCGGCGCCGGTCACGAACTCGGTCTCGCCGAGCGACTGCTCGTCGGCCGGCCCCGAGGCGCGATACATCTCGCCGCACTGCACGAAGATGGTCGCGCGCACGTCGTGGCCACTGGCCGTGTCGGCCAGAAGCTGCGGCAGCAAGTAGGAATGGCCGCCGTCGCGCTCCCAGAGGTGATGGTGCGGATCGACGATCGGCAACTCGGGCTCGAGAATCGGCTCGTTGGTCAGCCCGAGCCAGTCCTCGCGCACGATGATCTGTCGACCGTGTCCCAGCAGCGGATCGTTCTCGGCCATCGACTTGCTCCTATTCGATGCGGATGTCGGCGCTCTTCACCATCTCGGCAAAGAAGGCGATCTGCTTCGCACGGAAGGCCGTGAACTCGGCGACCGTGTTGGCCTGCGTGAGCGCGCCCAGCTCGGCCAGCCGCTTCGCCACGCCCTCCATCTTCATCACGGCGTTGACCTCGGCATTGAGGCGCGAGATCAGCGCAGGATCGGTGCCGGCCGGCGCAAACAGACCGTTCCATTCCCAGGTCTCGAAGCCCGGAATCACCTCCGATATGGCCGGTACCCCCGGCAGCACCTCGACCGGCTTGGGGCCGGTATGGGCCATGCAGCTCACATCCTTCGAGGTGAGCAGCGCCACGGTGCCGGGGACATTGCTGAACAGCAGCGGGATGCGGCCGGCGAACAGGTCGTTCCGCACCGAGCCCATCTCCTTGTAGGGCACGTGATTGATCTTGATGCCGGCCTTCTGGTTCAGCAGTTCCAGCGACACATGCTGCACCGTGCCGACGCCGGTCGAGGCGCAATCGAGCGCACCGGGCTTGCTCTTGGCGAGCGCGATCAGCTCGGGAACGGTCTTGGCCTGGAACTGCGCATTGCGCATCAGCGTGACCGGCGTCTGCATGGTCTGGGCGATCGGCAGCAGGTCGCGCTGCGTATCGTAGGAGAGCTTGCCCGCGAACAGCGACGGGTTCACCGACTGCGCCGTGGCATCGTACAGAATCGTGTAGCCGTCGTTGGGCGCGCGCGCCACGATCTGGGCGGCGATGGTGCCCGCCGCGCCCGGCTTGTTGTCAACGGTAAAGCTCTGGCCGAGCTTTTCGCCCAGCGCCTGGCAGTAGATGCGGCAGACGACGTCAGCCGTTCCGCCGGCGCTGTAGGCATTGACCACGCGCACCGGCTTGTTCGGCCACGCCTGGGCGCGACCGATCGCCGGCGCCGCCAGTGTTCCGACCGCGGCGCCCAGGAAAATGCGACGCCGCATGATCGCGTTCTTGGTCATTTGAGTCCTCCGTCACAGGCAGTTCTTGTCGACTGTGACGGAAGCCTTCGGACACGGCGCGCGGCCGGACAAGCCCAATCGCCGCCGATCCACTGCACGCCGGAACAAAAAGTCTTATGCCGGCTCGCCGAGGCTCAGGCGCCCAGAGCCCGTACGACATAGTCGTTCAGACGGCGTGCGAAGGCGGCAGGATCGGACGGGATTTCGCCGTCGAGGATGCAGGCCTCGTCGAGCAGCAGGTTCGCCAGATCGTCCACGTCCTGAGCGCGGTCTTCCTTCTTCGCCGTCCCCAGCGCCCGCACCATCGCATGCTTCATGTTGAGCTCGAGGATCGGCTTGGTGCCGCTGCCGCGGTTCTGGCGTTCGAGCAGCCGCTCCAGTTCGCGGTCCCGGCCCTGCGCGCTCGCCACCAGGCAGGAGGCGCTGTCGGTCAGGCGCGTCGAGGCCTTCACATCCGCCACCTTGTCGCCCAGCACCTGCTTGGCGGCCTCCAGCACGGCGGCATCGTCCTCGACGGTTTCGGTACCGGTGTCCTTCGCCTTCTCCTCGTCGACGAGCGGGATCAGGCCGAAATCGACCTCGCCCTGGCTCAGCGACTTGAGCGGCTTGCCCTCGAATTCCTGCGGTATCGTCGTCCAGAAGGCATCGACCGGATCGGTCAGCAGCAGCACCTCGACGCCGCGCGCCTTGGCGGCCTCGAGCTTGGGGTTGGACTTCAGCCGGTCGAGGCTGTCGCCTACCAGGTAATAGATCTCCGTCTGGTTGGGCTTCAGGTCGGCAACGTAGTCCTTGATCGAGCGAAGCTTGTCACCCGCGGTCGAGGCGAAGCGCGCCAGGCCGAGCAACTGGGCACGGCGCTCATGGTCCTCGTAGAGGCCTTCCTTGAGGATCGAGCCGAAGGTCTCCCAGATCTTGCCGAACGCATCGGCATCCTTCGTCGCGGTGCTTTCCAGTTCAGACAGGACACGGCCGACCAGGCCCGAGCGGATCTGGCGAACCTGCGGGTTGTTCTGCAGCATCTCGCGCGACAGGTTGAGCGGCAGATCCTCGCTGTCGACCACGCCGCGCACGAAGCGCAGGTACGCCGGCAACAGCTCGGCATCGTCGGTGATGTAGACGCGGCGGACATAGAGCTTCACCCGCCCCTTGCGCGCGGGATCGGTGAGATCGAACGGCGGCGTGCTGGGCACGAACAGCAGCACGGCATAGGACTGCCGCCCCTCGACCTTGTAGTGCAGGGTCAGCGCCGGCTCGTCGAACGCCATGGCGAGCGAGCGGTACGCCTGTGTGTAGTCCTCCGCCGTCACTTCGGACTTGGAGCGCTGCCACAGCGCGCTGGCGGCATTGACCTGCCGCGCTTCGCCCTTGTCGTCGACCAGCTCGATCGGGAACAGCACGTGGTCGGAATAGGTCCGCACGATGCGCTCCAGCTCGTAGGGCTGGAGGTAGCGCGCCGCGTCTTCCTTGAGGTGCAGCACGATCTCGGTGCCGCGCGACACCCGCGCCGCCTGCTCCGGCGTGGCGGGCGCCACCTCGAAGCCCGCGCCGCTGGCGGAGGTCCAGGTCCAGGCCTCGGCCGAACCGGCGCGGCGGCTGGTCACCTCGATGCGGTCGGCCACCATGAAGGCGGCGTAGAAACCGACGCCGAACTGGCCGATCAGGCCCAGCCCGTCCTTGGCATCCTTCAGCCCCTTCAGGAAGGCCTTGGTGCCCGAGCGGGCCAGGGTGCCGAGATTGTCGATCAGCTCCTGGCGGTCCATGCCGATGCCGTTGTCGGCGATGGTCAGGGTCTTGGCAGTGGCATCCGGCTTGATGCGGATCGCCAGGCGTTCGTCGCCCGCGAGAAGCTCGGGCCGGGCAATGGCCTCGTAGCGGACCTTGTCGCAGGCGTCCGAGGCGTTCGACACCAGCTCGCGCAGGAATACGTCGGTCTCGGAATAGACCGAGTGGATCATCAGGTTGAGAAGCTCGGCCACTTCGGCCTGGAACTGGTGCTTCTCCGGGCCGCCCTGGGCTGCTCTACCGTCGACGTTCATTGCGCTTGAATTCCTCGCGGTTGATTTTCCGGCGGTGGATATAGGAAAGGCAGCGCAGACGGCAAGAGTGTCCGGCGCTCTACCAGGTCATGCGGAAGCCGGCGGTGAGGGCATGGGCGTTGTCCTGCCCGGAGATCTCGCCCTCGTAGCGGAGATAGATCGAAGTCGCGTCGGCGATGGCCGTGGTGGCGGCAAGGCCCAGCACGATACCGTTGCGCTGCGGCGCCACACCGTAGGTCGTGAAGGGCGCCACCGGCGCGCCGGCCAACGAGGCCGTCACCGGACGCGCCGTGTCGGCATATTCGTGGCTCCAGCCCAGCCGCACTTTCATCGCCAGGCGGTCGCGCCAGCCGAGGTCCATCGAACCGCCGAGCTGCGCACCCAGCACCGTGCGTAGCGAGTTCGTGGTCTGCTGCGCCACCGACAGGTTGAGCGAGCCCGCCCCGGTTTCGGTGAAGGCGTTCTGCGTGCCGGTATAGGCCTGCAGCCGCACGAAAGGCGTCACATAGGCCTCGGCGAGGCCGCCAATGTCGACACGGTAGCCGGTCTCGACCTGGCCATAGACCTGGTTGGCGCCCGTGAGACCGTAGGCCGTGCGCGGCGCCAGGCCCGGGATCACGATGCTGCGCCACATCTGGTTGGCGGAGTACGCATAGCCCGCAATGGCGTCGGCGTAGACCTTGCCCTCGCTGTAGTTGGCGTAGACGCCAGCCTGGACGGTGTTGGAGTTGCCGGCGCCGCTGAAGCCGCCGACCCACTGGTTGGCGTTCTGGTAGCCCACCGTCGCGCCGACCCGCAGGCCCTGCGCCACGAGGCGATCGAGGCCGCCGGCGAAGCCGCCGACATTGTAGGTCAGTGCGCCGCTATTGCTGCCGCCGTTGCTGATTGTGCCCAGCCCACCGAGCGCACCGCCCCAAGCGCCCCACAGGGCGGGAGAAGCCGTGTCGCAGGCGACATCGCAGGCTTCGGCCAGTGCGACGCGGTTCGAGCCGTCCAGACTGCCGCCACCGCCAGCCTGTCCCGTGAAGTTGCTCAGGAAGAGCTGGGTGCCTTGGACCATCGAGCTCGAGAAGCCGGAATAGTTCTGGCCGCTGATGGCGTTCATCACCGTCTGGCCCTGCTGGGTGGAAAGGCCCGCGAGCGCCGTGACGACGGTGGCGTAATCGCCGGTCGCATTCGGTGCTGTGGCGTCGAGCACCGCGCCGACCGCCGCCTGGTTGGGCGTCAGGGCCGCCTGCGCAAAGCCGCCGACCTGCAGGTTGAGGTAGGCGTTGTTGGCGTCGTAGCTCAGCGTCGGGACGAGAAACGGCAAGGTGCTGGTCGCCGACTGAAAGGCACCCCTCAATCCGCCCGTTGCCGTCACCAGCGTGTAGCTGGAACGGGGCGCGAAGGTGCCGGGCTGGGCAATGACCTGCAGGCCGCCGTCCAGTCTCGCGGTGCCGTCCACCAGGAGCCGATCGGCCGCGGTCGGTGACACGCGCATACCCATCGTGCCGGCCGCCGTCTGGACGAAGGTGCCGCTGATCTGGTGTGTCGCGCCGGCGCCAGCGGCGCTGATGCCGAGCCAGCCGCTGTTCTCGAAGCGGGCATAGGATCCGGCCGCGATCGACACCAGGCCGTTGATGATGCCGTTGTTGACGACGATCGACCCCATCGCCGTGGCGTCGGTCTGGATGGCGTATCCGCCCGGCGCGGCGTTGATCGTGCCCGCGTTCAGCAGCGTGCTGAAATCGCCCGCCATCTGCACGGCTGTGCCGCCGGCACCCGTCACGCCGATCGTGCCGTAGTTGGTCACGACGCCATAGGTGCCGTTGCTGATGCCGATGCTGTTGGCCCCCGTCATCAGGATGGACCCGTTGTTGACGACGTCGTCGCCCGCGCCGTTGATCGCCACCGCGCCGGCGGCACCGGAGGTGAGATTGGCTGAATTGGTGACGGGATTGTAAAGCCCTGGGATGTTTACGGTGTAGGCCTTCGTCACGCGGCCCTCGACGTACACGCCGATGACGGTGCCGCCATAGGTCGAATTTGCCGACGTCACCTCGGCGCCCGGCACGATGATCTCCGTCCAGGTCGCAACGCCCGCCGCATCGACGGAGACGGCCCAGGCATGTGGCCTGAGGTCGGTGCCGATGGAATCAGCAACAAGATTATAGGTATTGGCCCGGCCGCCGCTGGTGATGCCCTCGAAATGCGTGAAGAGGGAATCCGGAGCATCGTATCGCGTGAAGACGTTCGTCGTCTGATTGTAGATGTAGCCATGCTCCGTCGGGATGGGCACAGGCCCGGGTCCGGCGTTTTCGCCGTAGCCGCCGGCGATCTTGTTGCCGTAGACGCCGTAGGCCGTGGTGCTGAGCGCGCCCGGCTTGTTGTTGTTCGTGAACGTTGCGGTCGGGATGTCGTAGATGAAGGCATTCCCGGTCGGGAGATTGGTGTCGTAGTTGCCGACGATCTGGTTGCCAAAATTGCTGTGGGCGATGGTGTAAAGTGTCGAGGCGATGCCGGGATAGCGCAGCGTCGTGAGCTGCGATGCGGACGGCGCCGCCGCATCGAACAGGTAGCCGAGGTCGTAGGGGCTGGACACCGTCGTGATGTAGCTCCCGACGACGCGCAGGATACCCGTGGAGGAGCCAAAGCTCGGACCATAGGGCGTGCTGCTGATGGCCCCGGGGTAATTTGACTGGTTGGCCGTCGCCGTCGGGAACGGTGCGATGGTGGCGTTGGTCAACCCGAACAGCAATCCGCCCGTGTCGCCCCCGCTGTTGGGGATCGAGTAGTTGCCCGTCATGTTGTCACCGCGAATGCCGGTGACCGTCGTGACCCCGCTCGTGCCGTATTGATAGCGCTTGAAAATGAGCTGCGCCTGCACCGATCCGGCAAAGAGGCAGAGGCCCGCCATGCTCCCAAGCACAGTGAACAATCTTCGGCAGGCGCTCGGGGCGCCCCGCTTGAGTATCTGGCCCACCGAATTCCCCTTTGTCAGCCGCTTCACTGCAAGAGCTGGCAACCATTGCCAAGTCGTCTGATCACGGCCTCGGTAGAATCGGGGCTCTCGGCAGCATACGATGTCTAACAGATGAAAGTTCGTACCGGCCAATAAATTGCGAGGGAGTCGTCCAGCACCACCACGACGGCGCGCGCGGCGTGCCGCTCACCAAGTCATGCGAACGCCGGCGGTGAAGGCGTGCGCGTTGTCCTGGCCGGAGACCTCGCCCTCATAGCGCACATAGACGTTCATGGCCTCGGCGACCGCCGTGGTGGCCGCCAGGCCCAGTACGACGCCGTCGCGTTGCGGCGCCACGCCATAGGTCGTGAAGGGAGCGGCCGGCGCTCCGGCGAAGGAGGCCGTCACCGGCCGCGCCGTGTCGGCGTATTCGTGGCTCCAGCCCAGCCGCACCTTCATCGCGAGGCGATCGCGCCAGCCCAGGTCCATCGAGCCGCCCAGCTGCGCGCCCAGGACCGTGCGCAGCGAGTTTGTGGTCTGTTGCGCCACCGACAGATTGAGCGAGCCCGCGCCTGCCTCCGTAAAGGCGTTCTGGGTGCCGGTATAGGCCTGCAGCCGCGCGAACGGTGTGACGAACGCCTCGGCGAGGCCGCCGAGATCGAAGCGGTAGCCGGTCTCGACCTGGCCATAGACCTGGTTGGCGCCCGTGAGACCGTAGGCGGTGCGCGGTGCCAGACCGGGAATGACGATGCTGCGCCACATCTGGTTGGCGCTGTAGGCATAGCCTGCGACGGCATCGGCGTAGAGCGGACCGTCGCTGTAGTTGGCATAGAGGCCGGCCTGGAACGTGTTCGAGTTGCCGCTGCCGCTGAAGCCGGCGACCCACTGGTTGGCGTTCTGGTATCCGACCGCAGCACCGAGACGCAGGCCGGGCGCAACGAGCCGGTCGAGGCCGCCCGCGAAGCCGCTCACATTGTAGGTGAGCGCGCCGCTGTTGCTGCCCCCGTTGCTGCCCCCATTGCTGATCGTGCCGATTCCGCCCAGCGCGCCGCCCCACGCGCCCCACAGGGCCGGCGGGGCGCCGTCGCAGGCAACATCACAGGCTTCGGCCAGCGCAACACGGCCAGAACCGCCGAGGCTGCCGCCCCCGCCTGCCTGGCCCGCGAAGTTGCTCAGGAAGAGCTGGGTGCCCTGCACCATCGAACTGGAAAAGCCAGAATAGTTCTGGCCGCTGATCGCATTCATCACCGCCTGCCCCTGCTGCGCCGAGAGCGTCGACAACGCGCCGATGACCGTCGCATAGTCGCCCGTCGCATAGTCGCCCGTCGCAAGCGGCGCCGTGGCATCGAGCACCGCGCCCACGGCGGCCTGGTTCGGTGTCAGCGCCGCCTGCGCAAAGCCGCCGACCTGCAGCGTCAGATACACGTTGTTCGCATCGTAGCTCAGGCTCGGCTGCAGGAACGGCAGCAGGCTGGCGACAGAGTCGTAAGTGCCTGCCACGCCGCCGGTCGCATTCAGCAGCGTGTACGTCGTGCGCGGCGCATAGCTCCCGGCCTGCGGGCGCACGACGGCCGTGCTGCCCGCGCCGATCGTGACCGTGCCGCTCGCATTCAAACGGTCGGCCTGCCCCGCGGCGTTGACCTCAGCCTGGTACGATCCGCCGCTCTGCAGATAGTCGCCGGCGATGCTCAGCGTCCCGATCGAGTTGCCTGGCGCGAGCCCGCCGGTGTTCCGCACATTGCCGAAGATCGTGCCCGTACCGCCCAGCGTACCGGCCGCGCCGACAACGACATCGCTGGCGATGGTGCCATCGATGCCAAGGCGTCCACCCAGCACTTGCGTCTGGCCTGCATAGGTATTGATCCCCGTCAGGGAGAGGTCGCCACTGGCCAGTGTCAGCCCGCCGCTGCCGGTAACGATCGTCGCCAGGGTGCTGCTGCCCGTCCCGTTGATCGTGAGCCGCCCGCTGCCCAGGTCGAGTACGCCGCCGGCACCGGAGAGAGTGCCGATCGTCTGGCTGTAGCCATTGAGACTGAGCCGGCCGGCGTTGACGGCGAGGGCGCCGCCGTTCGGCAGGGCGCCTGCCGAGCCGATGTCGAGGACGCCGCCGTTGACGATGGTGCCACCGGTGTAGCTGTTCGCTCCCGACAGGGTCATCCTGCCGCTGGCCAGGGTCAGGCTGCCCGGTCCGGCGATATTCCCCGCGAGCGTGCCGGAGCCCGCCTGCTGCAGCGTGGTCGGGCTCATCAGGTAGGCGGGAAAGTCGGACCAGAAGCCGCTGTCGAGTGCCAGGTTACCCTGCAGGGCCAGCATCGGCGTGACGGCCCCGTACTGGCTCGCGATCTCCCGGTTCCAGCGATAGCCGACGAACCCGCCATAGGGATCGTAGAGGTAATCGAAGCCAAAGAAGAACTGGCGGCCGGTGTTGACGTAGGTGTTACCGGACACGAGCTGGACGTCGACCGGCATGAGCAGGTTGGGCGGCGTGCCCGGCTGCCCGACGACGAATTGATAGGACGCCGCCGTCCCCGCCTGACCCGGCAGCGCGATCTGGATGGCCGTTCCGCTCGGCGCGTATGACTGAGTACCGGCGACCAGCCCGCTGCCGGCGGGCGGCGTCAGGAACATGTAGTTGATGCCGGTGTCCTGCAGCACCGTGCCGGTCGCGGAGGCGCCGTTGGCTGTAACGGTCATGGTGGTGGGATTGAAGTTGCCGGCGAGACCGCAGGCGGGAATGGGCTGCGTGCAGGTGGCGGCGGCACCGTTGGGCGCGAGCTGGACGAAGGCGAAATTCGCCGTCGCGCCGGTCGTGAGGCCGAGGGTGACACCCGGCGTGCGCATGTCGGTAACGGCGTTGCTTATGATGAATCCGGCGCGCATGTCGCTCGGGACCGCACTGCCGTTGATCGCCGTGAGATTGATAAACGGATTTCCGCTCGGTGCGAGCTGGACGGCCGCACCGGCTGCGGCGTTGGCTGCCCCTCGGTCGAAGCCGACCCCCATGAACGCCAGATTTTTCGGATCAGCGTTGGGCGTGCATTGACCTGACGCCTGCTTGGCGGGCTCGCATCCGATCGACTGCACGAGCAGTACCGGCACGCGGGCCGTCGCGGTCTGGCCGTTCTGGCCGTTGATCACCACGTCCGTCATGTAGACGAGACCCTGGTTGATGTTTCCGCTGCTCGTGTAGGTGATCGATCCGGGACCGACCAGCGTGTCGGTCGGGCCCGGCATGAAGCGATCCGCAGAGACGAGGATCCCGGTCGAGCCGGTATCCATCGCGAAGTTCGACTTGTTCGTGAGAACGGGGCCGTAGCTCATCGTGAGGGAGACGGTGCCGTAGCCGTACAATGACGCGTTCATCGCCCCGTCTGCGAACGGAACGAAGAAGTTCGAGGATCCCTGATAGTAGTTCCAGGACTGGGCGGTCGCGGGGCCGGCAGCGACCAGGGACGCCGCGACTGCCGCCGCCACCGACCATGTATTCCGACGATTCACGCCCCTCCCCCGACCGGCGTCGCCTGCTCAGCGCTTGTTCTTGGCCCGCTCGATTGCTTCGACGATGAGCTGCTTGGCCTCGTCCACGTCGCCCCAGCCGAGCAGTTTCACCCACTTGCCGGGCTCGAGGTCCTTGTAGTGGATGAAGAAGTGCTCGATCTGCTGGCGGGTGATCTCGGGCAGGTCGGTGTAGGTCTTCACGTGGACGTAGCGCTTCGTCAGCTTGGGGGACGGCACCGCGATGATCTTCTCGTCGCCGCCGCCATCGTCCTCCATCCGCAGCACGCCGATCGGGCGCACGTTGATCACCGCACCGGGAATGATCGGGCGGGTGTTGGCGACCAGCACGTCGATCGGGTCGCCGTCGTCCGACAGCGTGTGCGGCACGAACCCGTAGTTTCCGGGGTAGCGCATGGGCGTGTACAGGAAACGGTCGACCACGAGGGCGCCGGCTTCCTTGTCCATTTCGTACTTGATGGGTTCGCCGCCGATCGGCACTTCGATGATGGCGTTCACGTCTTCGGGCGGCCGGTGGCCGATGGCAATGGCTTCGAGTTTCATGGCGCGATACTTACCGGAGCCGCGCCAGAACATCCAAAAAAGAAACCGGCGGCCCTTGCGGACCGCCGGTTCCTTTTTGTCGCAGAGGACGCGTCAGTCGTCGGCGTAGATGTCCCGGTCCTTGGTCTCCGGCATGAAGAGCAGGCCGATCACCAGGGTCATGCCGGCCACCACGATGGGGTACCAGAGGCCCGAGTAGATGTTGCCGGTCGCCGCCACGATGGCGAAGGCGGTCGGCGGCAGGAAGCCGCCGAACCAGCCGTTGCCGATGTGGTACGGCAGCGACATGCCGGAGTAGCGGATACGGGTCGGGAACAGCTCGACCAGCAGGGCCGCGATCGGCCCGTAGACCATCGTCACATAGATGACGAGGATGGTCAGGATGACGATGACCATCGTCATGTTGATCTGCTTCGGGTCGGCCGTAGCCGGGTAGCCGGCGGCGCGGATCCCCGCGGTCGCCTCGGCGTTGAACGCGCGCTCCTTGGCAACGCCCTCGGCCCCCGCCTTCGCCTTGTCGAAGGAGGTGATGACCTTGTCGCCGATCTTGATCTGCGCCGGCGTGCCAGCCGGAGCCGCCTGGTTGGCGTAGTTCACAGAGTTGCGCGCGAGGAACGACTTGGCGATGTCGCACGAGGTGGTGAACGACGCGGTGCCCGTCGGATTGAACTGGAACGAGCACTCGTTCGGATCGGCGATCACGACGACCGGGGACTTCTCGATCGCCGCATTGAGCGCCGGGTTCACCGCGTTGGTGAGCGCGTGGAACAGCGGGAAGTAGGTGACCATGGCGAGCGCGCAGCCCGCCAGGATGATCGGCTTGCGGCCGATCTTGTCGGACAGCCAGCCGAAGAAGACGAAGAACGGCGTGCCGATGAGGAGCGACACCGCGATCACGATGTTGGAGGTCGTGGCGTCGAGCTTCAGCGTCTGGGTGAGGAAGAACAAAGCGTAGAACTGGCCGGTGTACCAGACCGCCGCCTGGCCGGCGGTGCCGCCGAACAGGGCGATGAGGGCGATCTTGGCGTTCTTCCAGACACCGAAGGCCTCGCGCAGCGGCGTCTTCGAACCCTTGCCCTCGGCCTTCATGCGCCTGAAGGCGGGTGACTCCTCGAGCTGCAGACGGATCCAGATGGAGACGCCCAGCAGGATGATCGAAAGGAGGAACGGCACGCGCCAGCCCCAGGCCGCGAACTGCTCCGGCGTGAGCGCGAGGCGCAGCGCCACGACGACGAGCAGCGACAGGAAGAGGCCGACGGTCGCCGTCGTCTGGATCCACGACGTGTAGAAGCCGCGGCGATCGTGCGGCGCGTGCTCGGCGACGTAGGTCGCCGCACCGCCATACTCGCCACCCAGCGCCAGGCCCTGGAGGAGACGGCAGGCGATGAACAGGATGGGGGCGGCAATGCCGATCGAGGCATAGCTGGGAAGAATACCGACGACGAAAGTGGCGACACCCATCAGGGTCATCGTCACGAGGAAGGTGTACTTGCGGCCGATCAGGTCACCCAGGCTGCCGAAGAACAGCGCGCCGAACGGACGAACCGCAAAGCCCGCGGCAAAGCCCAGCAGCGTGAAGATGAAGCCCGCCGTCGGGTTCACACCGGAGAAGAAGTTGGCGCTGATGTTGATGGCGAGCGCGCCAGCGAGATAGAAGTCGTACCATTCGAAGACGGTGCCGACCGAGGAGGCCACGATGACCTTCCTCTCTTCGCGCGTCATCGGACGACCGCGATCGTTTACCGAGCCTACAACGGCCATGTGCGTTTTCTCCCCTGGACATTGTGCGGGTGTCCTGACACGGACCCCTTCTTGATTCTTGTGTAAATCGCACGTGCTGTGTGCTGCAATTCGACCAAGGTCCAAGGTCGCGTAGAGTGCGTCGCAGCATTTTCTACCGTGCCGCAACAAAGATGACTCGATGTCCGGGGAAACGCTCTCCTTCCTGATCGCCGACGACCATCCCATGGTCCGCGACGCGCTGGCGTCGGCGCTGGGACAGTCGTTTGCCGGCGCGCGCTTCGACAGGGCGGGCACGCTCGACCAGGCCAAGACAGTGCTGGAGCGCGAACCCGAGACCGATGCCGTGCTGCTCGATCTCGACATGCCGGGCATGGATGGCCTCACAGGCCTCGCCCGTCTGCGCGCCGAACACCCGACCGTGCCGATCGTCGTCGTGTCGGCCGCGCGCGAGGCGGCCGTCATTCGACGCGCCTACGAGTTCGGCGCCTCGGCCTATATCGACAAGTCCGCACCGCTCGAGGAGATCGCCGCCATCGTGCGCGCCGTGCTCGACGGCGAGATCTTCACGCCGCCCGACGCGGTGCCCGGCGACAGCTTCGCCCAGCGCGCCGCGCAGCTCACGCCGCAGCAGTGGCGCGTGCTGGCGCTGATGATCCACGGCGACCAGAACAAGCAGATCGCGCACAAGCTCGGAGTCGGCGAGGCCACCGTGAAGGCGCATGTGACGGTGATCCTGCGCAAGCTCGGCGTACGCTCGCGAACGCAAGCCGTCATCGAGGCCCGCGGTCTGGCGCTACCGCCTTCGGAGACGATCAGGACTTAGTAGACCTGTCGTCCTGAGCGCAGCGAAGGACCTTGCAGCGCGATCAATCGACTCCCTGCCGGGCGCGAGATCCTTCGCTGCGCTCAGGATGACAGGAAACTTGTGGGCGAGGCCTACGTCGTCAGCCGCCCGGCCGCCGAGCTGCGCAATCTCAAGAGCGCGCGCAGGGAGGCAGGCTTCACCGGCTTGTGCAGCAGCTCGACCTGCCGGGCCCTCGCCCGCAGACGCAAGGTCGGGTCGCGATCGGCGGTCACCAGCGCCGCAGGAACGGCGCGGCCCCAGGCCTCGCGCAGCGCGACCACGGCGTCGAGCCCGTCGGCGCGTTCGTCCAGATGGAGATCGGCCAGAACGAGATCGGGCAGGCGCCCGGCCCGCGCCACCGCGTCGAGCGCCTCGGCCTCGCTGGCCGCGGTGGCGACCTTGCAGCCCCAGCCGCCGAGCAGCGCCGCCATCGCCTCCCGCACCCGCGATTCGTTGTCGAGACAGAGCACGAAGCTCTCGGCCTCGATCGAGGGCATCGGTTGCGGCACCGGCGCGGCAGTGGATGCGGTCACCACCGCGGCGACCCGCGGCACGGTCACGGAGAAGGTCGAGCCGTGGCCCGGCGCCGAGGCCAGGGCGACCGGCAGATCGAGCATGCGCGCGATGCGGTCGACGATGGCAAGGCCGAGGCCCAGCCCCCGCTCCTCGCGCGGCCCCTCGTCCTCGGGCTGAAGCCGCACGAACTCGTCGAAGATCACCGCCTGCTTGTCGGAAGGAATGCCCGGCCCGTTGTCCCTCACTTCGATGCGCAGGGAGTCGCCTATTCGGCGGCAGCCCAGCAACACCCTGGCAGGTCTTCCCTCGGCGCGGCCGTAGCGCAGCGCGTTCGAGAGAAGGTTCTGCAGGATGCGCCGCAGGAAGGCCGGATCGGTGTCGACGAAGGCGGACGTGGGCGCGATCACCAGCTCGACGCCGTAACGCGTGGCCGTCGGGGCGAAGGCGGTGGCCAGCGACTCGAACAGCGGCTGCAGCGCGAACGGCCGCTTTTCTGGCTTGAAGGCCCCGGCATCGAGCTTGGAGATGTCGAGCAGCGCGTCGAGCAGCGATTCGACGGCGCCCAGGCTCGCATCGATCTTGCCGCCGAGATCGTTGCGCGGATCGCGGTCGATCATCGCCGCCGTGAACAGGCGCGCGGCGTGCAGCGGCTGCAGCAGGTCGTGGCTCGCCGCCGCGATGAAGCGCGTCTTGCCGAGATTGGCCGCTTCGGCCTCGGCGCGGCTCGCCTCCAGCTCTGCCGTACGCTCGGCCACGCGCTGCTCCAGCGTCTCGGCGGCGCGGCGCAGCTGGCCATCGCTGTCGCGCAGCGCCTCGGCGGTGCGCACGCGCGCCGTCACGTCGTTGCAGGTCGCGACAAATCCGTCCTCCGGCAGCGGATCGAGCCGCAGTTCGATCACGCGGCCGTCGCGCGTCGCGATCTCGTGCGTCTGCGGCGAGTCGGGCCGGCGCAGGAGGTCGATGACATCTTGCGTGGCGCCGAACTCGCCCGGCGCGGCGCCGACCGCCACGGCGTCGTCGTCGAGCGCCAGCAGCGCGGTGAAGCGGTCGTTGAAGATCTCCAGCCGCCCCTCGCGATCGAAGGCGGCAATGCCCATGCCGACATGGTCGAGCGTGTTGCGCAGGATCTCGTAATTGTAGCGGATCGCCTCGGACGCCTCGTCGATGATGGCCCGCGCGCTGCGGGTCAGCAGACGGCCGCGCCGGACCGACGCTGCCACGATCACGCGCGCCGAGGCGGCGCCCAGCGTGCCCGACAGCATGCGTTCGGTGCGCGTCAGCGCGGTCTGCAGCGACAGCTCACCCGACAGCGTGCGGGCCGCGCGCTCGACGCCGACGAAGCGCGCCAGCAGCTGGCGCAGTTCCTCGATGCGGGCGGCATCGGCCGGCGTACGCCGCGAGAGCGGCGCCGGCTCGGCGCCCAGCACGAAGGCATCCGCCTGCTCGCGGTCGCGGCCCACCGGCCGCACCAGCAGGGAGACGCCAACCAGCAGCGCCGTGTTGACCGCGAGGCAGGCCAGGAAGCCCTGCAGCACCGGATCGAGGGCGGCCAGGGACTCCGGCAGCCATGGCATGAAAGGGGCAATCGGCGAGTCGTCCGCCCCCAACCCCTGGCGCAGGGTCGGCAGCAGCAGCGCGTAGAGCCACACGACGAAGCCGCCGATCAGGCCCGCGACGACGCCGAACCGGTGCGCGCGCTGCCAGTACAGGCCGAGCACGAGGCCCGGCGCGAAGTTGGCCACGGCGCAGAAGGAGATCAGGCCGATCGAGGCGAGCGGCAGGTAGCCCGATATGATGCGCTCGTAGGCGTAGCCCGCCATCAGGATCAGCACCACGGCGGCGCGGCGCACCAGCACCACCAGCGGGCCCATGTCGCGCACGACGCCGGCCTGCCGGCGCAGCAGGTAGGGCATCAGCAGCTCGTTGCCGATCATGCCCGACAGCGCCATGCAGGCCACGATCACCATCGAGGTCGCGGCAGAGAGACCGCCGATGAACACGAAGGCCGACAGCCAGCTTTCGCCGCCGACCAGCGGCAGCTGCAGCACGTAGAGGTCCGGGCTGACGTTCGGCCCGAGCAGCAGCAGGCCGGCCGCCGCGATCGGGATGACGAACAGGTTGATCAGCACGAGATAGGCCGGGAACAGCCAGCGCGCCGTCCGCAGGCTGGCGGGATGGTCGTGCTCGACGACGGCGACGTGGAACTGGCGCGGCAGGCAGAGGAAGGCCATGCCCGACAGCAGCGACATCACCACCCAGGTGAGCGGCGAAGCCTCGCGCGTCAGCCGCTCGGCCACGGCCGGGACCTCGGCCAGGCGGCCCATCATGTCGGCCGGCCCGTCGAACAGGAACCACACGACGAAGGGACCGACCGCCAGCAGCGCCAGCAGCTTCACCACCGATTCGAAGGCGATGGCCAGCATCATGCCGCGATGCTGCTCGGAGGCCTGCACGTTGCGCACCCCGAACAGGATGGTGAACAGCGCCATCAACGCCGCCACGATCAGCGACGTGTCGGCATGCACGACGCCCGGCGCGTCGCCGCTCCACGGCAGGGGTGCCGCGATGGTGCGGAACGACGAGGACACGGCCTGAAGCTGGAGCGCGATATAGGGCAGCACGCCGACCGTCGCGAACAGCGTGGCGGTGACGCCGACGGCGCGGCTCTTGCCGTAGCGCGAGGCCAGGAAGTCGGCGATCGAGGTGACGTTGTGCTGCTTGGCGACCCTGACCATTTTGCGCAGGATCGGGTAGCCCAGGGTCACGACCAGGACCGGCCCGGTATAGATCAGGATGAAGTCGATGCCCGAGGTCGCTGCCCGCCCGACCGCGCCGTAGAAGGTCCAGGAGGTGCAGTAGATGGCCAGCGACAGGCCGTAGACGAGCGGCGCCACCGAGTTCTTCGACCAGTCACGCGCATAGCGGTCGCCGAACCAGGCGACGGCGAAGAGCAGCCCCAAATAGGCCAGCGACAAGGCCAGGACAGCCGGTTCCA
Organism: Reyranella sp.; assembly: GCF_965227665.1. Lineage (GTDB taxonomy): Bacteria > Pseudomonadota > Alphaproteobacteria > Reyranellales > Reyranellaceae > Reyranella. The sequence continues at coordinate 4,633,427 of NZ_OZ245767.1, read as the reverse complement.
CCAGCATGCGTGCGCGTTTCTCCCCGCCGTCATTGAACCCGTTCGAGGGGGCGCGAACAAGCGGGAGCGATGCACGCCCCCTGCTCAGCGCTACTTACCCTGCCCGAACAGCTTCAGTCGCCCCCTCGCGCCGTTGATGATCGACGCGGCAAGCCTTTCCGGGAACCCTTTCGGCATCGACGACTGAGCGTGGTCGAGGGCTGCGTCGGCGGTCTGCGCGATCTCGTCCAGGACGGCGGTCGCGGTGGCCTGCGGAATGTCGCACAGCCCGGCGGTCTGCAGGAAATGGCGAGGCGTGATCTCGTCGATGCGATAGTGGCGGTTGCTTCCCACGGCCATCGCCAGCTTCATCTGCGTGCGGCGGAGCTGGCCCGCATCGAAGGCCGGCTGCACGGAGAGCACGTCATAGATCGGCGCAAGCGCGAAGCGTCCGCCGGGCGCGAGGCGGATGCTGAAGTTCTTGGCATGCCCGTCCGTTGCCGCAATCAGCCAGAACAGGACCTGTGTCTTGAAGAAGCGCCGAAGGTCGAGGTCCGGCGTATCGCTTGCCTTCAGCAGGCGCGCGATGGTGACCATGCCGGGTCCGCCGCTCTGCTCGTACTTCAGGGTGGGAGGAACCGACAGGGCCTGACAGCAATCCTCCTGGGGCACGCGCAGCAGACGCCTGTCCCGGGTCCACAGGCGATCGAACCGCTCGACGACCAGGGTGCGCCGTCCCGCAAAATCCACGATCTGCGATTGCGCCACGGGAAGATCGAATGCCTCCATCAGGCGCAGGCAGAAATGCTCGTTCTCGACGCTGTCCGACAGGTCGAGACCATTCGGCTGCGCGCCGATCTGCGGCTTGAGGATGTGCGTTGTCGGCGTGGTGCCATGCGGCACATGCCAATGCTTCTTCCAGAACAGGAGCGCGGTTTTCTCCTGCACCCCGGCCAGCGAGATCCGCAGGTCGCCCCCTTCGTCGATGCCGAGTGGGTTGCGCGCGAGCTTGCCGAGCAGTTCCGCGATGTCGGCATCGCCGATGCGCCTCCCGTCCAGCCGGTCGGGAGGCGCCGCCGCCTCCCCTTCGGGAAGGAACTGCAGGGCACCGACGCAATCCCGGCCGATGGCGCCGAGCAGGCTGTAGGAATCAGGCCCTTGTGCCCGCGCGCGCTCAGCGACACGGCGACGAATGTCCTCATCGTCGGGCAGAAGATTGTCGAAGAACGCGACGACGGGGGCGCCGGCATAACGCCGCTCGCTCAACGGCAGGGACAGCGACACCGGAATGGCGTTGTTCCAGCCGAGCCACTCGTCTGCATACCTGAAGTCAATGGCGCCGCTCACTTCCCGGCGAAGCTGCCCGACGCGCTTTCCGTTCAGGAAGACGTCGAGCGGTCGCGTGGCGCGGGAGCGGGCCATCAGAACAGCTCCTCGAGCTCCTCCACGCGGCTCGTGGTCCGGGGGCGAACGACGAGCTCCAGGTCCAGCGCCGCCAGTGCATTCATTAAGGTCTGGAGTTGCGTGGCCGGCTCTCCCTTCTCCAGCTTGGAGACGGTCGCCTGACGGGCGTTCATGCGGGCGCCCAGCTCGCCTTGCGTGAGATTCTGCTCCTTGCGGCGGCGCTGAACGGCGATCCCGAGCTGCTTCGGATCCCTGGCGATGATTTCCATGCGAACAGCATACGCGAACGCGTATCAAGAAACAATATACGGCATCGCGTATTTAATTACATTATACGCAATCTCGTATGAAAAGAAGTTCTGCCTGCGCGCGCGTTGACCCGGGCGTCATTGAACCGACCCGACGGGGCCGCTAAAAGCTCGCCCCATGGCATCCTACCAGTACATCTACGTGATGAAGGGTCTGAACAAGACCTTTCCCGGCGGCAAGCAGGTCCTGAAGGACATCTGGCTCTCGTTCCTGCCCGGCGCCAAGATCGGCGTGCTCGGCCTCAACGGTTCGGGCAAGTCCACCCTGCTCAAGATCATGGCCGGGCGCGACGACAGCTACACCGGCGAGGCCTGGGCGGCCGAGGGCGTCAAGGTCGGCCTGCTGGAGCAGGAGCCGGGCCTCGACCCCGCCAAGGATGTGCTGGGCAACGTCATGGACGGCGCCGGCGAGATGGCGAAGATGCTGGCGCGCTTCGAGGAGGTCTCCAACGCCTTCTCCGACCCCGACGCCGACATGGACAAGCTGATCGCCGAGCAGGGCGAGTTGCAGGAGAAGATCGACGCCGGCAATGGCTGGGACCTTGGCCGCACCGTCGAGATCGCCATGGACGCGCTGCGCTGCCCGCCGTCCGACGCCGACGTGACCAAGCTCTCGGGCGGCGAGAAGCGCCGCGTGGCGCTGTGCCGCCTGCTGCTCTCCAAGCCCGACATGCTGCTGCTCGACGAGCCGACCAACCATCTCGACGCCGAGTCGGTGGCCTGGCTGGAGCGCCATCTCGCGGAATTCCCCGGCACCGTCGTGGCCGTCACCCACGATCGCTACTTCCTCGACAACGTGGCCGGCTGGATCCTCGAACTCGACCGCGGCGCCGGCATCCCGTGGGAAGGCAACTACTCGTCCTGGCTGAAGCAGAAGGACAAGCGCCTCGAGCTGGAAGAGAAGACCGCCGACGCCCGCCGCCGCACCATGCAGCGCGAGCTCGAGTGGATGGGCACCAGCCCGTCGGCCCGCCGCTCCAAGAGCAAGGCCCGTATCGCCGCCTACGAGCAGATGGTGGCGGAGGACAGCCAGCAGACGCTCGACCGGGCGCAGATCGTCATCCCGGCCGGCCCGCGCCTGGGCGACCATGTCATCCGCGCCGAGGGCATCTCCAAGGGCTTCGGCGACCGGCTGCTGATCGACAACCTCACCTTCAACCTGCCGCCGGGCGGCATCGTGGGCGTCATCGGCCCCAACGGCGCCGGCAAGACCACGCTGTTCAAGATGATCACCGGCCTCGACAAGCCCGATACCGGCACCTTCTCGGTCGGCCCGACGGTGAAGCTGGGCTATGTCGACCAGAGCCGCGAGACGCTCGATCCCAACAAGAGCGTGTGGGAGGAGCTTTCGGGCGGCCTCGACATCATCAAGCTCGGCACCAAGGAAGTGTCCAGCCGCGCCTATTGCGGGTCGTTCAACTTCAAGGGCGCCGACCAGCAGAAGAAGGTCGGCCAGCTCTCGGGCGGCGAACGCAACCGCGTGAACCTCGCCAAGATGCTGAAGAGCGGCGCCAACGTGCTGCTGCTCGACGAGCCGACCAACGACCTCGACGTCGACACGCTGCGCGCGCTCGAAGAGGCGCTTGTCGAGTTCGCCGGCTGCGCCGTCGTGATCTCGCATGATCGCTGGTTCCTCGACCGCACCGCCACCCACATGCTGGCCTTCGAGGGCGACAGCCATGTCGAGTGGTTCGAGGGCAACTACCAGGACTACGAGCTCGACCGGCACCGCCGCCTCGGCACCGACGCCGACCAGCCGCACCGCATCAAGTACAAGCCGCTGGTCCGCTAGACCGGCGGCCCCGCACACTCAAGACAGGGGGCGCGGCGAGGATGAACCCGCTCAATGAAGTGCAGTGGGGCGCCGACTGGGCGTGGGGCATCCCGCTGATCGCCTTCACCAGCGTGCTCCACGTCCTCTGCCTGGCGCTGTTCACGGCGCGGGTGGAGTACGCGGTCGACCATGTGAAGACCCGCCGCCACTTCTCCCTCACCTTCGCCCTGGTGATGGCGATGGCGGTCACGCTGGTGACGGCGCTGCACATCGTCGAAGGCGGCATCTGGGCCATCGCCTACCGCGTACTTGGCGCCATCCCCGACAACCGCTCGGCGATGCTCTACTCGCTGGGCGCGCTCACCACCTACGGCGACACCAGCATCAACCTCGAACACGAATGGAAGATGCTGGGAGCGCTGGAAGCATTGAACGGCATGCTGCTGTTCGGCCTCACGACCGCATTCCTGTTCGCGATGATCCAGCGGGTGTGGCCGGCCGCGACGCGCCTGGGCCCTGACCGCCGGCGGGATGGAGCATACGAAATAAACGAAATAAACGAAATATCTGAAACGAATGCCGCAGCTCCCGGGTCGGACCCGATTTTGGGCGAGTCAAGGCCTTCGAAGCGGATATCTCGCTTCTCCCCCTCGTCCTGCTGAGAAGCGTCTCTCCTCAGCATGAGGTCCGTCTTGGCGATTCCATAGCGCTGGGCAGGACTATCGCGAGCGTTGTGAAGTTCCGCCTACGCAGCTTCCCTCCTGCAAAGACACGACGCGCGCACCGGAAACTCGGTCCGCGCAGACGCCAGATCCAGCCGTGCCTTGATCAGCGGCGCCTCGACCGTTTCGCCGCGGCGCGTCAGGCATTCGTGGAGGCCGTGCAGGCTCCAGACGTTCTCGGGGTGCCAGCAGGCGCGGTTGGTCTTGCCGTCGAAGCCGAGGTCGGCGCGATAGACGGCTTCGGCTTCGGCGAGATGGCCCTGCTCGAGCAGCAGCGCACCCAGCGCGTGGCGGGTCGGCTGCATCCAGCCCCAGGGCTCGTCGTAGGGCAGCGAATCGTCGAGTTCGACGGCGCGGCGGAGATGGGCGAAGGCCAGATCGAAGTTGCCGCGGCGGTATTCCAGCTCGCCGGTCAGCATCTCGTCGGCGATGGCCAGCAGGTCGACCATGGTGTTGTTGTGCAGGCGCCGGCTCTCGGGCACGCGCGCCTTGGCGGCGCGAAAGGCGGCGCGCGCCTGCTCGGCCAGTTCGATCTCGCCCAGCACCGAATGCGCCACGCCCTTGGCGTAGAGCGTCATCGCCGTGGTCGAGCAATAGAGGTCGGGGTCCTTCGGCAGCTCCTGCGCGATGATCTCGCGCCACTTGCCGAAGCGCACCAGCACATGCTGCTTCATCGAGAGATAGCCCTCGACGAAGTCGGCCATCGGCGGCGACGGGATGCGCAGCAGCTCTTCCGGCGTGGTGTCGATCAGCTCCTGCGCCGCGGTGATGGCCGGCGTGTACTGGCCGAGGAACATGGCGCCGTAGACGATGAAGTGATGGTCGTGGCTGCGATACATCGAATAGACGTTCAGGGCGCCCTCGCGCGCCAGGTACTTGCGGTCGACCACGACGGCCTTCTGGTTGTAGACGACGACGTCGCGATAGTTGCCGCACAGCACGTCGATATGGGTCGGCATGTGCACGAGGTGGCCCGAGTCCGGCACGAGGTCGCGCAGCCGGTCGCCGGCCCGCAGGGCGCGCTGCGGGAACGGCGACATCTCCATCAGGTGGACGTAGAGGTGCAGCAGGCCGGGATGGTCCCAGCTCGCCGGCATGTCGCGGAAGGCACTCTCCAGCACCTCGACCGCCTCCTCGGTGCCGGCGCCCGGCGTGGGCTGCCCGGTCTTCAGGTCCCACATCTGCCAGGGCGTCTCGTTCATGATCGCCTCGGCGAACACTGAGCGCAGGTCGAGATCGTTGGGATGGGCGCGGAACAGCTTGCGCATCTCGACGGTGAAGGCCTTGTCCCACGTCGTCTGGTCCTCGATCGCCTCGCGCTGCGGATAGCGCGCCGGCAGCGTACGGATCAGCGCCTGCTCGACCGGGGCGGCGTTGGGCGCGGCGGCCAGCGCGCGCTGCATGGCGTCATACGAGGCTTCGAGCGCGCGCTTCTTGCCGGCGGGATCGTAGCGGTGCCAGGGAAGATTGTAGTTCGGCCCGGCGGCGTAGGAGATACCCCAATGCGCCATGGCGCAGCCGGGATCGGTCTCGAGCGCCTTCTCGAAGCACTTGATCGCTTCGGCATGGTTGAAACCGTAGAGCCAGTTCAGTCCGCGATCGAACCAGAGCTGCGTCTGCGGCGACGAGGTGGTGACGGTGCGCTTGTAGGCGCCGAGATCGTAATAGTCGTCCATGGTCCATGTCCCCGCTGCGATCCGGAGGCATGGTGCCGTCGGGACAGGCCGGGCGGCAAGCCCGGCCGTTCTCCCTGCGATGGAGCGCTCAGCGGCAGGGCGGCGCGCCTGTGCCCCGGCTCCGCCACTGCTTCAGGCACTCGCTGTCGTCCTTCATCACCAGCGGCACGAACAGCAGCGACTGCTGCCCGGCGATGAGCTGCTGCTGGTTGATCCAGGTGCCCGGCGCCGGCACGCGCGTGCGATAGCGCACGACGCTCTCGCCGGCCGCCGCCGTCAGCGTCGGCGTGTCGACGACCGGCTCGGGGCCGTAGATGCCGGCCGCCGTGGCGTTGCCGACCCTGCGGCCGCCGCTCACCAGCCAGAGCTGGTTCTGCTTGGCCGAAGCGTAGGGGAAGAAATCGGCGCGGCCGGTCGGCGGATCGTTTACGGCGAAGAGCTTGGCATCGATCTGCACCTTGAGCGGCTCGGGCCGTCCCGCCGGCGCGGCCAGGATGTCGGTGCGCAGGGCGCCATAGAGGCCGCCCAGTTCCGGCACGCGCAGCTCTTCGCCGGTGGCGAGACCGATGCGGCCGAGCGGCGTGTCGATCACGACCGGCTCGTCACCGGCACTCGCCCAGGCCGCGGTCGCGGCGGACGGGTGCGTGGCGCGGTAGCGGCCGAGCACCGTTCCCGTGGGCCCGGCCAGCACGACCGTATGATAGACCTTGTCGCCGTCGCGCTCGGGATAGGAGCCGACTACGAAGCCGCTGCCGGCCTTGGCGGCCGCCGACAGGGCCTGCTCGAAAGCGCCGTCGCGCGCTTCGGCCTTCGCCTTGATGTCGGCCGCGGACAGACCCGACGGCAGCGCCGAGAGTTCCGGCAGGACCAGCAGTTCGCCCGCTTCGGGGCGCGCCGACGAGAGCAGCGACGGTCCGTCGGGCCATTGCGCGGCCGACAGCGCGACGGAGCGGACCGACGTCGTGGCATTGCCATCGGTGGGGCTGCGATGCAGCGCCAGCAGCGGCACGTAGAGATCGGAACGGCGGCGTGCGAGCTGGGCGGTCCGCTCGGCATCGGCTTCGGCCGGGACGATGCTGGTCGCAAAGACGCCAGCGAGGCCGGGCGCCAGCGTTTCGGGCGGCACCACCGGCGCCTGCACCAGCTTCTCGCCCTTCGGCGACCAGATGCTCGAACCGCCATTGTAGTAGAGCTTGCCGCCGGTGATCGGGTTGGTCTCGACACCGCTGCGCGTGGCACCGACCACCCACACGCCGTTCTGGGCGCTGAGGTACTGGACGTTGGACACGGTCGAGTGATTGCCCGTCGCCTCGGCGGGCGGCGTGCCGGGCATCACGCGGTCCGACACCGAATGCCAGGCGATGATCTGGGCGCCGCGCAGCGCCGCGAGCCGACCATACTGCCAGTAGGTGTCGTCGTAGCAGATCAGCAGCGCGATGCGGCCGATCGGCGTCTCGAACACCTCGACACCGGTCGTGCCCGGCGCGAAGACCTTCTGGTCCTGCGGGTTCAGACCGTTCTTGCGGTACTTGCCGACGATGCCGTTGGGGCCGAGCAGCACCGCCGTGTTGTAGGCGAGGCCGGTCGCGGCATCGCGCTCGGCAATGCCGACACTCATGTACAGGCCGGTACGCTGGAGGACGGGCAAGAGCGCGGCCGTGGTCTTGCCGGGAATGGTATCGAGGAACGGCGCGAGCTGCTTCGGCCCGCTGAACAGGTAGCCGCTGACCGCGGTCTCGGGGAACACCGCGTAATGGACGTCCTGCCGCGCCACCTGCTCGGCCGCCTGGACGAGCCGCGCCACGTTGCCGTCGAGATCGCCCCACGCCGGCACGAAATCGACCGCCGCCACCTTGATCGGCTTCTGCCCGACCGGCGCCTGCGCCGAGACACTGGCCGCGAGCGACAGCCAGCCGGCGATGCCCGCCAACATGGCGAGTCCCCACGATTTCCAATTCATGTACGCTTCCTCCCGAGTTTCCAAGCAAGATATTGCACCAGAGACGCAGCCTCCAGTGCGGCCGTGGATTGATCGGACATGAGCAGCAAGAAGCGGATCGTCGTCTGCGGCGGCGGCGCCATCGGCGCGGCCGCCGCCTACTACCTGAGCCGACGCGGCGCGCGGCCGGTCGTGGTCGAGCGCCACGAGGTCGGAGGCGCGGCCTCCGGCAAGTCGGGCGGCTTCCTCGCGCTCGACTGGTGTCGCGGGACCGCGATAGACCGGCTGGCGCGGCGCAGCTTCGCCTTGCATGCGAGCCTCGCCGACGAGCTGGACAATCCGTGGGGCTACCGAAGGCTCACGACCTTTTCCGGCGACGCTGCGGAGGGCCGGCGCGGGCACGGGGACGCAGGCCGGCCGTGGCTGTCGCCTGACGTGACGCTGACCGGGCAAATCGGCTCGCCGCAGACGACGGCCCTGGTCGAGCCGCGCGCCTTCACCACCGGGTTGATGCGCGCCGCGGAAGCGAACGGCGCCGAGCTGCGCCACGCAACCGTCACGGGACTGATGAGGAGCGCGTCCGGCGCGATCGGCGGCGTGACGCTCGAAAGCGGCGAGACCATCGAAGCCGATGGCGTGGTCATCGCGATGGGGCCGTGGTCGATCCTCGCCTCGCGCTGGCTGCCGCTGCCCGCCGTGTACGGATTCAAGGGACACAGCCTCGTCTTCCGCACCGGCGATGCGGTGCCGGCCGAAGCCCTGTTCCTCGAATACGAGGAGGCGAGCGGCGAGGCGCTGACGCCCGAGATCTTCGCGCGGGCCGACGGCACGGTCTGGGCCTGCGCGGTGTCGAGCACCGCGTCGCTTCCGGTCGATCCGGCCGACATCACGGGCGACGCGGGCGCGCACGAACGGCTGGAAGCGCTGTGCCGCGCCGTCTCCCCGGCCCTCGCCGACGCGCCCATTGTCGCGCGCCAGGCCTGCTTCCGTCCCGTCACCGAGGATGGGCTGCCGCTGATCGGCGCCGTGCCGGGTGTCGCCAACGCCTGGGTCGCCACCGGCCACAGCGTCTGGGGCATGCTCAACGCCCCCGCGACCGGCGAGGCCATGGCCGAACTGATTGTGGATGGCGCGACGAGCCATGTCCCGCTGAGGCATTTCACGCCGGATCGGATGAAGGCTTTCGCGGGGCTGCGTTAGCCCTCCGGCCGGCTTGTCCAGCGCGGCGGCAAAAGCCTCGTGTTGAGGACGAACGGCACACTGTTGTCGCTCAGGCGGATCGTGCCGATGAACGGCAGATCGTAGGAGGCGTGGAAGTAGATCTGCGAGCGCTGCACCACCCCGTAATCCTCGTTGAGCGGCGGCAGGCCGAACAGGGCGCGAAACGGACACTTGAAGGTCGCCTGTTCGCCGGGCTTCAGTTCGCCCGCCGAGCCGGCCGGAAAGCGCACGTCCGTCGCCTCGATCAGGGTCGGCTCGCGGCCCGAGGCGCGCACGTGATCGAGCACACAGGCGAATTTCAGGCCCTTCATGGCAAACCACGGGCTGGGGTTGTCGGCGGTGAAGGTCGCGTCGAAGGGCGAGCCGGCCTTCTGCTCTTCCGAGGCGTAGCTGGGCACCGGCCGGATCGCCCAGGCGCCGACCCCGGCGGCCACGATCACCACCACGACCGCGAGGAACACGATCAGGCTCTGAATCGTCTCCACGCCGCTATGCGCCATCATGCGCAGTTCCTGCTGAAGGGTCGTGGTCGGCGGCGGCAGCGGTCGCGGTGCGGGCGTACGGGGTGCGGGCTTGCGGGCCCTCGGCTTCGTCCCGGAAGCCGTTGGCTTGGGGCCGGAAGAAGGTGGTTTGGCGCCGGAAGAAGCGCTCTTCCGCGACTTGCTCGGGGACTTCTTCTTCTGCGCCATCGTGCGCAGACGTAGCGCGTCCGGCCCGTGCCATCCATCCCGCCACTGGTCGCAGGCGGCTCAGGCGAAGGCGGCGTCCAGGGCGCGCCGCGTCGCCGTTGCGCCCTCGCGCGCGACCTCGGCGGCGGGTCTCGCCCAATGCGCGGGATTGGGCGCCTCGTAGCTCAGCCAGCCTTCGTAGCCTTTCTCACTCAGCAGCTGGAAAAGATCGCTCCAGCGCACCACGCCCTGCCCCGGCGGCAGACGGTCGACCGGCGGCACGGCATTGGGCGGCGCATCGGGCACGTCGCTGTACTGGACGTAGAAGATCTCCGTGCCCGGCACGTCCTCGAAGCCACGGCCCGGGCGACCGCCCCGCTCGAGGTGATAGGCATCGAGCAGCAGGCCGACACTTTTCTCTCCTGCCTTGGCGATCAGTTCGCGCAGGATGTCGAGACGGCTCACGATGGGATGCTGAAACTGGTATTCGAGCGCGAGCCTGAGCCCGTGGCGCGAAACGATCTCGCCAGCCCGGCGGATGTTGGCGACGCCTTCCTCCAGCGACGCCGAACCCGGCCCGATGCCGCTCATCACCGTCGGGCAATCGAGCATGACCGCCCGCTCGCAGGCCTCTTCCAGGGAGGCGAACAGCCGCTCGCGATCCCGCTCGGCCGCGAAGGTCCAGCCATATTCGCAGCCGACGGCGCTGACGCGCAGCCCGCCCGCGCGCACGCGCCCCAGGAGTTCGGTGTTCGACAGTCCGCTCTTCCCGGCCCGCTCGAAATCGACACGACGCAATTCGACCGCTCCAAAGCCGCCCGCTTTCGCGGCGGCCAGCGCCTCCTCGAACGGCGTCGTGTCGACCGTCCAGAGATGGAGCGCAAGGCCGCGGAACTCGTGATGCATGATCTGATCCCCCACCGGATTATGGACGGTGGGGACGGAGGCTCAAGCGGCAGTGACTAGATCCGGTGATCCATGTCGAGCGCGGGCTCCGGCACATCGACGCAGCCGATGATGCGGGCGGGGACGCCGGCAGCCGTGCAGCCGGCCGGGACGGGATCGAGCACGACGCTGCCGGCCGCAATCTTGGCGCAGGCGCCGATCTCGATGTTGCCCAGGACCTTGGCGCCGGCGCCCAGCAGCACGCCGCGCCGCACCTTGGGATGACGGTCGCCGCGTTCCTTGCCGGTCCCGCCCAGGGTGACGCCATGCAGCATGGAGACGCCGTCCTCGACGACGGCGGTCTCGCCGATCACGACACCCGTGCCGTGGTCGATGAAGATGCTCTTGCCGATCACCGCGCCGGGATGGATGTCGAGGCCGAACAGCGAGCTCGACCGGCTCTGCAGGAAGTGGGCGAGCGTGCGCCGGCCCTCCGTCCACAGCCAGTGCGAGGCGCGGTAGGTCTGCAGCGCGTGATAGCCCTTGAACCAGAGCAGCGGATCGAGATGCGACGTGCACGCGGGATCGCGATCGGCGACCGCCACGATATCGGCCCGCGCCGCAAGGCCGATGCCGGGATCGGCCGCCAGAGCCTCGTCGAAGGTCTGGCGGATCAGCGCGGCCGGCACCTCGGTCGTGCCGACGAGCCGCGCAAGGTGATAGCTCAGCGCATTCTCGAAGCGCGGCTGGCTCAGGATCGTCGCGTGGAGGGTTCCGGCCAGCACCGGCTCTGCGGCAGCGGCCGCATGCGCGGCTTCGCGAATCCGGTCCCAGACCGGATCGACCGAACGCAGTTCGGCCGGGTTCTTGGCAATCGCGCTATCCATGGCGCTCTCCTCCGCTCCGCTTCCGCCCCCTGCGACGCTCACGGAGCGCTCGCACGCCTCCCGTCGGGGAGACTACGCCGGGCGCCTGAGGCGTGCAATCCGGGCTATCGAGCCGCGCGGGCTTCGAGTTCCAGAACCAGCGGCTCGACCTTCCCACCGTTGTTCTGGATGTAGGAATTGAAATCCGAACGTCTAGTCATGACCATGCTCACGCCCTCGACCTTCACGTCGGCGATGCGGTCGTTGCGGACTTCCCATTCGAGCTTGATCGGCTGCCCGGACGTCTGGTTCAGACGGCTGTCGACGATCGTCACGCCGTTGGCGCGCGGGGTCACCTTGCCGATTGTCAGGGTCTGCCCGCCATACTGGCCGAAGCGCTCGCTGTAGGCCTTGGCTTCCGCGGTGGCGACGGCCTTGAGGAAGCGCGCGCGCTCGCTCTCGGTCGCCTGGCTCCAGTGCGTGCCCAACGCCGACCGGCCCATCGCCGGCATGTCGAAATTCGTCTGGAGAACGCTCAGGATCGCGGCCTGGCGGTCGGCGCCGGTCTTGGTCTTCACGATTTCGATGACCTGCTGAGCGGTGCTCTGCACGATCTGTGCGGGATCGGCGGCCACGGCCGGCCCAGCGAAAGGTATGGCAGACAAGATCGCGGCAGTCGCGGCAAGCTGCAACACGACACGACGAGAGGCGAGCTTCGGCACCGTGCACTCCTATGACGAATTTTGGGGGAAGCGTTTTAGCGCGGACGCCCGATCAACGCACCCTTCGCCGGGCGCGTTGCGCTAGCGAACCAGTGCCAGGTTGTCGCGACGCTCCAGCTCCGCGCGGGCATTGGTCTTCTCGCGCTTCTCGCGAATCTGGTCCGCCCGGTTCTGGGTGTAGGCCGAGCGCAGCGCCGCGTAATAGTCGACGCTGTTCTTTTCGAGATCGTCGAGCGCGAAGATGGTGCGGGAGCGGTAGTCGACGGCGTTCAGGCCGTAACGGCCGATCTGCCAGACGTCCCAGTCGATGGCCAGGTTGAAGGTCAGGATCCGGAACGGATCGACCAGGTAATCCATCATCAGGCCGGTGGCGTCGCGCGCATTGGACGGACCATAGGCCGGCAGCATCAGGTAGAAGCCGCCATTCTCGGGCTCGACGCCGGCCCAAAGGCCGATCGTCTTGCCGAAATCCTCCTTGGTGCGCTCGAGGCCGAAGCTCGAGGCCACGTCGAAGATGCCGGCGACGCCGATGGTCGAATTCACGAGGAAGCGCGCCATGGTCGTGGCGGCGCGATTCGGATCGCCCTGGAAGACCTCATTGATGGCCGTGACCGGCTCGCCGAGATTGTCGAGCAGGTTGCGCACGCCGGTCTGCGCCCGGTCGGGCACCAGATCGCGGTACATCACCGCCAGCGGCCGGAACGCGATGATGTCGACGGCACGGTTGATCGAGAAGATGAAGCGGTTCGGGGTCTCCAGCGGATCCCAGACTTCGGCGGCGCCGGTATCGCCGGAGGCGCAGCCTCCGACCACGGTCCCGGCAAGGGCGACCGCGACAACAGAGCGGCGAATGCTGGCAGCAATGGCTCTCGTCACACCGATCATCAACGCCGACCCCGGATGGTTCCGCTGGCCCGGGACGCCGGGCCAAAAAAAGCGTGACGCGACGGTCATTCGTCGCACCGCGCCGAGTGTTGCACACGGGCGCTGTGGTTTGAAGCAATTCCGGGGCCCATTCCTGTGAGCCTCTGCATTCCATTGTTTCTTGTGTTTCAGGCGCCACAGCGCGCGGCGGCAATAATCATTGCATACATAAAGATATGCTTATATCATTCTCTCCATGGAACACCTCCTCACCCTGCTGCGGGCCGCCGCTGAGGACACCAGGTTGCGCATCCTGGCGCTGGCGGCACGCGAGGACCTGACCGTCAGCGACTATGTAAACGTGCTGGGACAGAGCCAGCCGCGCGTCTCCCGGCATTTGAAGCTGCTGGTCGAGGCCGGCCTGCTCGAGCGCTTCCGCGAGGCCCAGTTCACCCGGTTCCGCCTGACGAGCGGCGGTGAGGATGCCGCCTTGGTGCGCGAATTCGTTCGCCGCCTCGACCCGAAGCATCCCCGGATCGCGACCGACCGGGCACGCCTGGATGCCGTCCAGCAGCGCCGCCAGACCGCGGCCGCCCGCTTCTTCCGCGACAATGCCCAGCGCTGGGACGAACTGCGCGCGCTGCACGTCGCCGATCGCGAGATCGAACGGGCGCTCAGCCATCACCTGCCGCTCGGCGCCCGCCGGCTGCTCGATGTCGGCACCGGCACGGGCCGGCTGCTCGAGGTGCTGGCGCCCAAGGTCGAACAGGCGATCGGCGTCGACCAGAGCCGCGAGATGCTGGCGCTCGCCCGCGCCAACCTGGCACGCGCCGGCATCGACAATGCCGACATCCGCCAGGGCGACATGTATGCCCTGCCCTTCGAATCCGACAGTTTCGACGTCGTCACGATCCATCACGTGCTGCATTACGCCGACGATCCCGCCGCGGCGCTGGCCGAAGCCGCGCGCGTCGTGAAGCCGGGCGGCTCGGTCCTCGTGGTCGATTTCTCGCCACACGACCTGGTCGAGCTGAAGCGCGAGCATGCCCATGTCCATCTGGGCTTCGCCGACAACCAGGTGCAGGGCTGGCTGCGCAGCGCCGGTCTCACGCCGCTCGAACCGATCCACTTTCCCGGCCGCCGCCTGATGACGGGCATCTGGCGCGGCGAGCGCGAGCTGCCGGCCCGCGCCACCCTGCGGCCTGCCGCCGTTTCCGCCCATGGAGAATCACGATGAGCCCCGATACCGGTCCGATCGGCAGTCCCCTCAGTTCCACCGGGAGCGCGACCGAATTTCCCGCCCGCGCGCCGCAGCGGCTCGCCGTATCGTTCGAGTTCTCGCCGCCGCGCACCGACGCCGCCGAGCAGACGCTGTGGGAGACGGTGAAGCGCCTGACGCCGCTGCATCCCTCGTTCTTCTCGGTGACCTATGGCGCCGGCGGATCGACGCGCCAGCGTACGCATGACACGGTCGCGCGACTCAAGAGCGAAACCGGCATCGATGCCGCCGCTCACCTCACCTGTGTGGCTGCGACCCAGGGTGAAATCGACGACATCGCCCGCGCCTACTGGGATGCCGGCATCCGTCACATCGTGGCCCTGCGCGGCGATCCGCCGGGCGGCATGGGCGGCCAGTACACGCCGCATCCCGGCGGCTATGCCAATGCGGCGGCGCTGGTCGCGGGCCTGAAGAAGATCGGCGATTTCCAGATCAGCGTCGCGGGCTATCCCGAGAAGCATCCCGCCTCGGCCGACGAGAAGGCGGATCTCGAGAACCTGAAGGCCAAGGTCGATGCCGGCGCCGACCGCTGCATCACCCAGTTCTTCTTCGAGGCCGAGGATTTCCTGCGCTTCCGCGACCGAGCGGCGGCGATGGGCATCAACGTACCGATCGTGCCCGGCATCATGCCGGTCTCGAACTTCCAGGCGGTGAACCGCATCGCCGCCCTCTGCGGCTCGAAGGTGCCGCCGTGGTTCTGCAACATGTTCGACGGGCTCGACGACGATCTCGAGACACGCCGCATGATCGCCGCCACCGTGGCCGGCGACCTCTGCCGCCGCCTGCGCGACGAAGGCGTCGAGCAGTTCCATTTCTACACGCTGAACCGGGCCGATCTCACCTTTGCGATCTGCCACCTGCTGGGAGTGCGCCCCAAGTGACCGACCAAGCCATGACCCGCGAGGAGAAGGCCGAACAGCTGCGCGCCATCGGCGCCGAGCGCATCCTGATCAAGGACGGGCCCTATGGCTCGATGATCCAAAGCTACAAGCTCGACGAGGAAGGCTTCCGCGGCGGCCGCACCTTCAACCACGACCAGAAGGGCAACAACGACCTGCTGAACCTGACGCGTCCCGACGTGGTGGGCGAGATCTGCAACGCCTATCTCGACGCCGGCGCCGACATCGTCGCGACCAACACGTTCAACTCGAACTCGATCAGCCTGTCCGACTACGGCATCACCGGCATGGCGCGCGAGATCAACGTCGCGGCGGCGAAGCTGACGCGCGCCTGCGCCGATGCCGCCACGGCACGCGATCCGTCCAAGCCGCGCTTCGTTGCGGGCGCGCTGGGGCCGACCAACAAGACGCTTTCGGTGTCGCCCAAGGTGAGCGATCCCGGCTTCCGCGCCGTCACCTTCGACGAGGTGAAGGACATGTACCGCGAGCAGATCGACGGGCTGCTCGACGGTGGCGTCGACTTTATCCTGGTCGAGACCGTGTTCGATACGCTGAACGCCAAGGCCGCCCTCGTCGCCGTCGACGAGGCGGGCGAGGCACGCGGCGAGGTCCTCCCGGTGATGGTGTCGATGACGCTCACCGACCTGGCCGGCCGCAACCTCTCGGGCCAGACGGTCGAGGCCTTCTGGCATTCGGTGCGGCATGCCAAGCCCATCACCATGGGCCTGAACTGCAGCTTTGGCGCCACCGAGCTCCATCCCTACGTGCAGGCGCTGAACCCGCAGGTCGACAGCATGCTGTGCATCTATCCCAATGCCGGGCTGCCCAACGAGCTCGGCGCCTACGACGAGCCGCCGGAAATGACCGGCAAGCTGGTCAAGGGCTGGGCGGAAAACGGCTGGATCAATGTGGTCGGCGGCTGCTGCGGCACGACGCCCGCCCACATCAAGGCGATCGCCGAGGCGGTCAAAGGCATCACGCCGCGCACCTGGCATGTCCTGCCGCCCGCGCTGCGTCTCAGTGGCATGGAACCGGCGAGTTTCTTCTAATGGCTCAGGATATCGATATCGACAGCAAGCCGGCGCCGCGGGCGATGTTCATCAACATCGGCGAGCGCACCAACGTCACGGGCTCGGCCCGCTTCAAGAAGCTGATCCTGGAGGGCGATTACACGGCCGCCATCGAGGTCGCCCGCCAGCAGGTCGAGAGCGGCGCGCAGATCATCGACATCAACATGGACGAGGGCCTGCTCGATGCCGAGCTGGCGATGGACACGTTCCTGAAGCTGATCGCCGCCGAGCCCGACATCGCCCGCGTGCCGATCATGATCGACAGCTCCAAGTGGAGCGTGATCGAGGCCGGACTCAAGTGCGTCGCCGGCAAGCCGATCGTGAACTCAATCTCCATGAAGGAAGGCATCGAGCCGTTCATCGCGCATGCCCGCAAGGTCCGCCGCTACGGTGCCGCGGTCGTGGTCATGGCCTTCGACGAGAAGGGTCAGGCCGACACCAAGGAGCGCAAGGTCGAGATCTGCTCCCGCGCCTACGACATCCTGGTGAACCAGGTGGGATTCCCGGCCGAGGACATCATCTTCGACCCAAACATCTTCGCGGTGGCCACAGGCATCGAGGAGCACAACAATTACGGCGTCGACTTCATCGAGGCGACGCGCGAGATCAAGCAGCGCTGCCCCGGCGCCAAGATCTCCGGCGGTGTCTCGAACCTGTCCTTTGCCTTCCGCGGCAACGAGCCGGTGCGCAAGGCGATGCACTCGGTGTTCCTCTATCACGCCATCCAGGCGGGCATGGACATGGGCATCGTCAATGCCGGCCAGCTCGAGGTCTACGACCAGATCCCGCAGGAACTCCGCGACGCCTGCGAGGACGTGATCCTCAACCGAAATCCCAACGCTACCGAGCGGCTGCTCGAGCTGGCGCCCAAGTACAAGGGCACCGGCGAGGTCGCCGAGACGCAGGACGCCGAGTGGCGCAGCTGGCCGGTCGAGAAGCGGCTGGAGCATGCGCTGGTCAAGGGCATGGACCAATACGTCGTCGCCGACACCGAGGAGGCGCGACTGCAGATCGCGCGGCCGATCGAGGTGATCGAGGGCCCGCTGATGGCCGGCATGAACGTGGTCGGCGACCTGTTCGGCGCCGGCAAGATGTTCCTGCCGCAGGTGGTGAAGAGCGCCCGCGTCATGAAGAAGGCGGTGGCGCATCTCCTGCCCTACATCGAGGCGCAGAAGACCGAGGGCTCGCGGCCCAAGGGCAAGATCGTCATGGCGACGGTCAAGGGCGACGTCCATGACATCGGCAAGAACATCGTCGGCGTGGTCCTGCAGTGCAACAACTTCGAGGTCATCGACCTCGGCGTCATGGTGCCGTTCCAGGACATCCTGAAGAGCGCCAACGACAACAAGGCCGACATCATCGGCCTCTCCGGGCTGATCACGCCCTCGCTCGACGAGATGGTGACGGTGGCCGAGGAGATGACCCGGCAAGGCATGAACCTGCCGCTGCTGATCGGCGGCGCCACGACCTCGAAGGTGCACACCGCGCTGCGCATCGCACCGCGCTACAACGGCACCACCGTGCACGTGCTCGACGCCTCGCGCGCCGTCGGCGTCTGCTCGGCGCTCGTCTCCGAGTCCGGCTCGCAGGCCGAGGATTTCGCCATCAAGGTCGCGGCCGAGTACGAGGCGATTCGCGTGGAACGCGCGGGCGGCACCAAGGAGAAGGTGATCCCGCTCGAGGCGGCCCGCGCCAACGACTTCAAGATCGACTGGCAGGCCTACACGGCGCCCAAGCCGGCCCTGAGCGGCACACGCGTCTTTGCCGAGTATCCGCTGCACGAGCTGGTCGAGCGCATCGACTGGACGCCTTTCTTCCGCGCCTGGGAGCTGGCGGGCAACTATCCGGCAATCCTCGAGGATCCCGTGGTCGGCGAGAGCGCCAAGAAGCTCTATGCCGATGCGCGCAAGATGCTCGACCGGATCGTCCGCGAGAAGTGGCTCACCGCGAAGGGCGTGGTCGGCTTCTGGCCGTGCCGCCGCGAGGGCGACGACGTGGTGCTCTACAGCGACGAG
The DNA here is from genome assembly GCF_965227665.1 of Reyranella sp. Classification (GTDB taxonomy): domain Bacteria; phylum Pseudomonadota; class Alphaproteobacteria; order Reyranellales; family Reyranellaceae; genus Reyranella. The sequence goes on along the minus strand of NZ_OZ245767.1, from coordinate 4,615,136 downwards.
ACGCGCACCAAGGAAATCTCGCGCCTCTTCTTCCTGCGCCAGCAGATCGAGAAGCGGGCGCCCCGCGCCAACATGTGCCTGGCCGACTTCATCTCGCCCGAGGCCGACTGGATCGGCGGCTTTGCCGTCACCGCCGGCCACGGCATCGAGGAGCATCTCGCGCGCTTCAAGGCCGACCATGACGACTATTCGGACATCCTGCTGAAGGCGCTGGCCGACCGTCTGGCCGAAGCCTTCGCCGAGCGCCTGCACGAGCGTGTGCGCAAGACCCTGTGGGGCTACGCGCCCGATGAGGCGCTGACCAACGACGAGCTGACGCGCGAGAAGTATCGCGGCATCCGCCCGGCGCCGGGCTATCCCGCCTGCCCCGACCACAGCCAGAAGCCCGAACTGTTCCGGCTGCTGAACGCCGGCCAGAACGCCGGCATCCAGCTCACCGAGAGCTTCGCGATGATGCCGACCTCGGCGGTTTCGGGCTACTACTTTGCCCATCCGGACGCGCAGTATTTCGGCGTCGCCCGCATCGGCAAGGACCAGGTCGAGGACTATGCGAAGCGCCGCGGCGTCTCGATCGAGCAGGCGGAGCGCTGGTTGCGGCCGAACATCGGATACTAGAGGGCAGACAACCGTCCCGCCGTCGTTGCGGCTCGCCCCCTCGCTTTCCTGGCAAGTCGCAGCGCCACCCATCCGGAGATCGCGGCGGTCGCCAGGAGCAGCAGGTCCATGCCGGCGATGGGCCTCAGATGGGCCGCCGCGAGGCTTGCGCCGAGATGCTGGCCGGTCGTGAGCCAGTTGAGGATGACGGCGGCCACGGCCAGGCCTGCGGTCGTACAGCTCTGTTCGATCCAAGCCCTGCCCGGTCGTAGCCAGGCATGGGCAAACGTCGCGACCCAGACGAGATAGAAGGTCCAGACCTCCAGCGCGGCACGCTCCTCGCCCAGCAATGCCGCGCCCTGCGGCAACAGTCGGTTGACGACGAAGAAGGCCAGCGTGGCGACGATGATGCCGGTCACGGAGCCGACGGCGATTCCTTCGACCACGCGAGCACCCCGCAAACCGAGCCGCTCGTGCTTCGTCCGCCTCGATTCGAGCCAGAAGAGGTAGCCGGTCGCGATCAGCAGGCATCCCGACAGGCCGAGGCCGAAATAGACCCAGCGCAGTGTCCAGTGCCGGAACTGGATGAAGTGCAGGCCCGAGATGAAACGCTGCGCGTTCAAGACCGGCGCTGCCGTGTAGCTGTACAGCACCGCTCCGGTGGCCGCGTCGAAATGAACGAGATCGAGATTCATCGTCACGGCGTCATCGGATGACCGGCGCATCTCGACATAAGAATTGGCATCACCGGGATACCATACGCGGACGAAGAAGGGCTTTGCGCCATCCCAGAGGCGCGACGCCTCGTGAACGAGGCTGTCGAGCGAGACCGAAGTTGCGGCCGGCACGTTGGCCTTCGGACGACTGTAGTCTCCGAACGCTTCCTGATTGAAGCTTCGTCGTGCGCCACCATAGGCAAGTTCCGCGGCTGACGGGAAGTGGATCGAGAAGAAGACGATGAGGCCCGACAGCGCAATGACGAAGTGAAACGGGAGGCCGAGGACGCCCGTGAGATTGTGCAGATCGAGCACGAGGCGCCTCGGCTGCTTGTCGGCCCGGAAGGTGAAGAACTCCGTGAAGATCTTGCGGTGGATGACGACACCCGACACGCAGAGCGCGAGCATCGTCATGGCCGCCAGGCCGACGATCCAGTACCCCAGTGACCAGAGGCGGATGTTCAGGCTGTAGTGAAACGGGAAGATGAACCCCGTCCCGGCCAGCGTGCCCTCCTCCGGCATCAGCGTCAGGGTCGCCGGATCGACGTTGCGCTGGATGAAGGGTCCGCTCGTGCCGCGATAACCGACGCGCACGGCCGGCTCCCGCTCCGTCGGGAAGCGCATGAACCACTGCACGGCGTCGCCCACGAGGGGTTTCAGCGCCCCGGCGACCGCATCGACAGAGACGGCCTCTACCGCCTCCACACGTATGATCGGTTTCATCCAGAGGTCGATCTCCCGGTCGAAGACCGAGAGCGTCCCCATCCAGAAGATGGCGAACAGGAGCCCGCCCCAGACGACACCCGCCCAAGTATGCAGCCAGTTCATGGACGCGCGAAATGTCGATTCCACGTCAGCTTTCCGTCGGATTTGCACGCGCCCGCAATGACTGCTCCCCGTATCGTCCTCCATAAGACGATTGGGACGGACGATTTTCCCTTCGGGCCGCCTGTTTTTCTGCCCGAGGTCGGGTCAGGGAGGCGACGCACCGGAGCCGGTCGCCCGTCCCGTCAGGATCAGGCCTTTTGTCAGAAGTCGGCAGAGAGCGAGACAAGGACGGTACGCGGCGCACCCATGGCCAGGCCGAACAGGGAATTCGCCGATTCCCAATAGTTGTTGTTACCGACGTTCAGGACGTTGAGCTTGGCGCTGAGCGGCCGGCCCTGCACTTCAAAGCCGTAGCGCGCACCGACATCGAAGCGGACCCAGCCCGGGATCTGCTGGGTGTTGGCGTTGTCGTAGTATTGGGCGCTGGTGTAGATCGTGCGGCCCGTCAGGGTGAGACCACGAACCCAGGGCATGTCCCACTCCAGCCCGACGTTCAGCTGCACGTCGGGCACGCCCGTGGCGACCTTGCCGTCGGTGAGAGCGTTGCCGGTCTTCTGCAAGCGGCCCTGCAGGAAGGTCACGCCCCCCAGCACGCGTACCTGGTCGGTGAGCAACCCCATCGCATTCAGCTCGATTCCGCGGTTGCGCTGCTCGCCGTCGGCCGTGAACGTGTTGTTCGACGCATTGGCGATGCCGCTGGGCTGGGTGATCTGGAAAAGCGCCAGCGTGGTGATCAGTCGCCCCCAGTCGACCTTGGCGCCGATCTCGAACTGGTTCGACACGAAGGGCGGCAGGACCTGACCGGCATTGGCGAAGTTCGCGGGAACGATGCTGCCCGGCTGGAGGCCCTGCATGTAACTGCCGTAGACGGAGACGTTCTCCCACGGCTTGAAGACGACGCCGACGGCCGGCGTCAGCGCGCCGCTGGAGTAGCTGCCGGTCAGCACACCCGAGGCGTTGTTGTAGTTGTTGCTCTCGATCTGCTGCTGGCGCAGTCCCCAGATCAACTGCACGCGGTCATCGGCCCCCGACATCGTGTGGCCGAAGCCGTAGCTGTAGGCGAGGGAATCGCTGGCACGGTTGGGATTGAGGAACGGGACGTTGGGCGACGCGACGAAGGTGGGGTTGTAGATGTTGGAGGTGACGGTCGTCAGCGTCGGAAACTGGTTCGACGTGACGGTGAACTGCCGGTTGGCGACCAGCGACACCTGGTGATGGATCGGGCCGGTGTCGAAGCGCCCGCGTATCCCGACCTCTTCGCTATCGGTCTGGTTGAGGAACGGAATGTACTGGATCGGGTTCGTGAGATTGCCCATCGCATTGGTGATCGTCGGCCGCCCACCGATCGTGTTCGAGCGGGTCGTGCGGCCGCCGAGCACACCGTAGACCGTCCACTCTTCGGAGATATCGAACTCGCCGCGCAAGCTACCGAACCTGTCCTCGATGTCCGAATAGCTCCAGGGCTGTGCCACGTTGGACGTGGCGGTCGGCGCGGCCGGGATGGCAATGCCGGGATTGATGCCGAAATTGCGGAAGGGCGCGGTCGCATATTGCCGCTGGTATCCGAGGTCGACCGCCAGCCGCGCCCGCTCGCCGCGATAGTCGAGCGCGAGCGCCAGGAGTCCCATCTCCTGCGACTGGTTCTGCACCGCCGTGTTGCCGCCGCGATAGCTGCCGTTGAAGCGGACGCCCCATTCCTTGTTGTCGCCGAAGCGGCGGCCGACATCGACATGGCCGCCGAACTGGCTGTTCATGGCATAGTTCGTGGTGACCCGCGTGATCGGCGTCTCCACCGCCCGCTTCGGCACGATGTTGAGCAGGCCGCCGATGCTGCCTTGCGGCGGCATGCCGCTCAGCAGCGCACTGGGACCGAGTAGAAGCTCCACCCTCTCGGCTAAGTCGGCGCTGATCGTCTGGCCGGGCAGGACGCCATAGAGGCCGTTGAACGAGACGTCCCAGGGCGCGACGAAGAAGCCACGAATGTACGTCGTTGGCACGAACGACGTCTCCGACGTCGCCATGCGCACCGAGGGATTGTTGGCCAGCACCTCGGTGACGGTGCGCGCCTGTTGATTCTCGACCGTCTCCGCCGTGTAGCTGGTCTGGCTGAACGGCGTGTTCATGACGCCGCGATTGCCGAACAACCCGACCTGCCCGCCGGTCGCCACCTGCCCTCCGGCATAAGGCGGCGGCACGTTGTCGATGATGGCCTGCGGCGGCACGGCCACGCCCTGAACCTGCACCGGATCGAGCTGCAATGCGCCGCCGACACCGTTGTCGATGAGACGCTGCAGCATCGCCGTATTGCCGGTCATGCGATAGGTGATGCCCGTGCCGGACAGCAGCCGGTCGAGCGCCTGGGCGGGCGTCAGCGCGCCGCTCGCACCGGGCGAAGACACGCCGTGGGCAAGGCCGGCGCTGATCGAAACCTGCATGCCCGACTGCTGACCGAAGGCGGCGAGAGCGCCTGCGAGAGGCTGCGGCGGAATATCGAAGGTCCGCTGTTGTGCCTGGGCGACGCCTATCCCCGATTCGGATTGAGCGACAGCGTCACCACCCGCAACCGCCGCCGTCGCCAGCGCCAACGCAACACCCTGCAGGGCCTGCCTGGCCCGTCCCCCGACAACCGCCATCATACTCTCTCCCAACGACATGGCGCGGCGACCGGGTCTGCGGCGGCGTCTCAGATCGGCGCGTGGTCAATCAACGTCCGGCGCCGGAAAAGTTTTTGAAGAAAGTTCGCGCGGTCAGTTCGGGGAGATGACGATCAGCCAGGGCGACACCTGGCGGACGACGCCGCCATGCACGCCGGCGGCCGCGCGCAACGCCGCAGCCGGATCGTCGAGGTTGTAGACGCCCGTCACGCGCTGTCGGGCCAGCGCGCCGTCGGTGACGAGCACGACGCCACGATAGGAGCGGCCCACCTCCTCGACGATGTCCTCGATGGCGCGATCACGGGCGACGATCTGCCCGCGCTGCCAGGCTGCGACTTCCGTGGGCGGCACGACGCCACGAACGACGGGCCCGCTTCCCTCCACCCTCGCCCAATCCCCGGCCTTCAAGCGCTCGAAGATGCGCGGTGCGGCCGCACGATCGACGCGCACCTCGCCTTCGCGCACGGAGACCAACGCGCCGTGTTCCAGAAGCCGTACGTCGAAAACGGTTCCAAGCACGGTCGTCTCGACGGCACCGGCCTCGACACGGAACGGTCGCGCGCTGTCGGGCACGACCTCGAACAGCGCTTCGCCCCGCAGCAGGCGCACACCACGGTCATTTCCGGCCAGCACCTCGACGGCGCTGCCTGGGGCCAGCCGTACCATGGAGCCGTCGTCGAGCACGACCGACCGGCTTTCGGCAACGGAGGTCACGTGGTCGGCCTGCCACCGCAGGAGGAGACCGGGCAAAGTCAGGAGCGCGAGGCAGGCCGCGAGGGCCAGCGCCGCCGCCGGCAGCAGGAAGCGCCGACGTCGCGCCCGGACATCGTCGAGCCGGGTGACGGACGCCGCGCCAGCCGACCGGGACTCGCGGGCGTTGCGATGGGCGACATAGGCCGGCGCCCCGATCGCGTCGTACACGTCTGACACGCCAGCCCAGGCGGCCGCATTCTCGGGACTCTCGGCGAGCCACGTCTCGAAGCGCCGGCGCAGATCGACATCCGCCGGCTCCTCCTCCAGCGCGAGCAGCCAGTGGGCCGCCGCGACCGACGCATCCTGCTCGTCCTTGTCGATCGACATGTCCGTCCTTGGCCAGAAGGGCCACCGATTTCAGGGCATCCACACGCCCACGTCACACTAGACGCTGCGGCGGTCGAAAATTTTTGCAAAGCTTTTGGCCTACCGGTCTGCCTTCAGCCGGCGGTGGCAATGCGCCAGCCCCTCGGCCACGATCTGGTAGGCAACCGGCACCGACACGCCCAGGCGGGCCGCAATTTCCTTGAGCTTGCAGCCCTCGATGCGCCGCATCTCGAGGGCGATGCGGGTCCGCTCGGGCAGTTCCTCCATCGCCTCGATCAGGCGGCGGATATCCTGCCGCGCCGAAGCCTGTATCTCGGGCGATGCCAGGCCGTCGGCCAGCGATTCCGCTTCGGACAGGTTCTCGCTGCCGACCACGCGTTCCCGCGCCATGCGGCGGCGGCAGTCGACCGAGAGGTTGCGCACGATGCGATAGAGATAGCCGACCGGCTCTTCCAGCGGGCCCTTGGCCATCGCCGAGACGAAACGGAGCCACGCCTCCTGGACGACATCCTCGGCGCGCGCATGATCGCCGACGATACCGCTCGCATAGCTCGTCAACGCATGTCGATGCGCCGCGTACAATACCAAGGCCGTCGGCTCGCCACCCAAGCTCCGCACTCCAGTTGCGAACTATTCGCAAATCGCCTTATAAGCCTCGCTGGACATGCGCGGCAAGAATCATCGCGTGGCGCGGAGAATCCCGGTAAGAGCGCGCACCTCGTTGCCCGTGCAGACGAGGTTGGAGACACGATGCTGAGCTACGCCCTCGTCCTGTTCGTCGGATTCATCGCCGGGACGGTGAGCGGCATCGTCGGGACCGGCGCCACGGTGATCCTGCTGCCGGTGCTGGTCATGGTCTTCGGGCCGCGCGAGGCGGTGCCGATCATGGCGGTGGTCGCGCTGATGTCGAACTTCGCCAAGATCACCGCGTGGTGGCGCGAGATCGACTGGCGTGCCTCCGCGGCCTACGCGCTGGGCGGCATCCCCGCCGCGGCACTGGGCGCCCGCACCCTGCTGGCGCTGCCCGAGAACACCGTCGAGATCGCGCTCGGTATCTTCTTCCTCGCCATGATCCCGGGCCGGCGCTGGCTCGCCCGGCGCAACGTCGTGCTGGGCTATGGCGGCATGTTCGCGGCCGGCATCGTGATCGGCTTCCTGACCGGCATCGTGGTCTCGACCGGACCGCTCAGCGTGCCCGCCTTCGCCGCGCACGGACTCGTCAAAGGCGCCTTCATCGCCACCGAAGCCGCGGGCTCGCTCGCGCTGTACATCAGCAAGGCCATAACCTTCCAGGCATTCGGCGCGCTGCCGACGGACATCGTGGTGAAGGGGTTGATCACCGGCTCCTCGGTGATGGCCGGTACCTATCTCGCGCGCCTGATCGTCGAACGCCTGAGCGTCGCCGCGTTCCAGTACATGCTCGACATCGTGATGGCGGTGTCTGGCATCGCGCTTCTTTGGCAGGCGCTGCGGTAGACGCGCGCGAAATTGATTGGCAAGGAGGGACTCCCCTTCAAGGAGACCAACCATGGCAATCACGAAGAAGCAGGAACTGCGGGCCCTCACCGAGAGCGAGCGCGAGCTGGTGGCGATGGCGGGCGTGCGCGCCGCGCGCTCGCTCAGCGACACCGAGCTCAACCGGCTGGTGAAGCGGTTGCGCACGCGCCGCGACCGCGCGCGCACGGTGGCCGACCGGCAGCGCCGCGAGATGCGCGGCAAGGCGCGCCCGCGCGGCGCGACGCCGCCGAAGGCCGACGAGGGATCCATGGTGAAGCTCGAGGTCCTCTCGGCGGCGCTGGCTCGCATCGAGACGGAGACGGCGCGCCGCGGCGAGATCAAGGCGAAGGCCGAGCTGGTCGCCAGCGCGAAGAAGGCGCTGGCGCTGAAGCAGAAGGCCAAGACGGCCAAGACCCCGGCGAAGGCCAAGGGCCCCGCCAAGGTCGTTCGCGGCAAGGCGCGCGTCGCCGTCGAGAACCACGTGCCGGGATCGGTGCGCGGCAGCGTCCGCAAGCAGGGCGCGCGCGTCCAGGCGAAGCGCGACGCCCGCTAGGCCTCTTCCGGGCACACCTCGCCCGGCCGCCAGGCGAGAGGCCGCCGCCGACACGGGCGGCGGACCGCGCTAGGCTGGCAGCAGGCTTCCAGGGAGGAACGCATGCTGGCCAACACCACGCGCACACTCACCGAGGCACAGCGCGAGCAGTGGGCCGTCGATGGCTACCTGCAGATCGAAGGCGCGCTGTCCCCGGCCGAAGTGGATTTCTTTTCGAAGTTGCTCGACGACAAAGTGCGCACCGAGCCGGGCTATGAGCCCGCGCCGGGAGCACTGCCGCGCGGCCACTATGCGTGGAAGCTGCCCGACCAGAACAAGGACGCGTTCATGGACCGGCGCGACCTGCTGCCCTACCACCAGGCCTTCATCGACCTGATCGACCGGCCGGCGATCTTCGATCTGATCCTCGACCTGATGGGCCCCTACATCCAGTTCTCGATGAGCCAGGCGATCGTGCGCGCCTCGACCGACACCTTCCCGGGCTACACCCACACCGATGGCGGCCAGGCCCAGAAGGCGATCCGCGTCAGCGAGACCAGCCGGCCGCTGGCGGTGAAGGTCATGTATCTGCTGACGGACGTGACTGGCCCGGACAGTGGCAACTTCACGGTGTTCCCCGGCAGCCATCTGCGGCCCTTCCCCGAGCGCGCCGAGCGCATCCCCCACCCCGGCATGCCGGGCGCCGTGCCGCTGCTCGGCAAGGCGGGCGACGCCTACGTCTTCCCGCACGCGCTGTGGCACGGGCCCTCGCCCAACCATTCCGGCAAGGCGCGCAAGACGCTGCTCTACAACTACTGCCAGATGTTCATGCGGGCCTACGATTTCAGCGGCCCCTATGCGGCGATGCTCGACCGTTGCACGCCGCGCCAGCGCCGGCTGCTGGGCGACCTCGGCCACGATTTCAGGCCCGGCGACTTCTACTACGCTCCCGAGGACCAGGAAGCGGTGATGACGGGCGCCACGCCTTGAGTCGTGGTAGTGGCTGTCTCCCGGACGGGCGCGCCTGTGGGCGGCCCTCCCCCTGAAGGAGTGTCTATGAAGAACGTCGTCATGACGGCCGCGCTGGCCGCCCTCGCCCTGTCGACCGGCGCCTGCAGCCTGCAGCAGTCGAGCGCGCAGCAGCTCAACACCACCAATGCCAATTCGCGCATCTACATCGGCTCGCTGACTTGCAACGTCGGCGGCAGCACCGGCTACATCCTGGGTTCGGCCAAGCCGCTGGACTGCGTGTTCCTGGGCAAGGACGGCGTCTCGACGGCGCAGTACACCGGCACGATCGACAAGGTCGGCATCGACATCGGCTACACCAAGGCCGTGCACACGATCTGGCGTGTCTATTCGCTGGGATCTGACCGCGGCCCCACCCAGCTGAGCGGCACCTATGTCGGCGAGCAGGGCACGGTCGCGGCCGGCAACCAAGCCGGCGGCAACTGGATCTATGGCGGCCCGAACGCCGAGATCGGCATGCTGGCCTCGGGCGTCGTGAAGGATGCCGGCTACAATCTGGCGACCGGCGTCGCCGCCATGACGCTCCGCCTGAAGCCGTAGACTTCCAGACCGGCTAAGCCGTCGCCGCCTGCAGCGCGCAGCCGGCGACGGTGATGCGATGCATCAGGCGCCGCTCGCCCTGATAGTCGTTCTGCGCGCTGTGCCAGGTGGCGCGGTTGTCCCAGAAGGCGATCGAGCCGTCGCGCCACTGGAAGCGGCTGGTGAAGTCGCCCCGCGTCACGTGCGCGTAGAGATACTCGAGCAGCGGGTTGCTGTCCTCGACGCTCCAGCCCTCGAAGTGCAGGGTGAAATCCGGATTGACGTAGAGCGCCTCGCGGCCGCTCAGCGGATGGCGGATCACCACCGGGTGCAGCACGTCGCCCACCTGGTCGGCATTGTGGAAGACGATGTCGCTGCCGCTCGCCTTGCGCGCGGCGGCGCCGAAGCGGTGCGCCGAGGAGTGCACGGCGTTGAGGCCGCGCAGCGTCTTCTTGAGGCCTTCCGACAGCGTCTCGAAGGCTCGATAAACGTTGGAGAACAGCGTGTCGCCGCCCTTCGACGGGAGTTCCCGCGCCACCAGGATCGAGCCCATGGCGGGGATCTGGTCGTAGGTGTGATCGGTAGGCCAGCGCTCGCCGATGTTCTTCTGCTGCTGCGGCTCCTTGCGCACCTCGGCGATCTGCGGATAGCCGGCGACGGGCGTGAAATAGCGGTTGATGTCGATCTGGCCCCAGCGCTGCGCGAATTCGATGTGCTGCTCGGGGGTCAGCGCCTGGTCGCGGAAGAAGATCACGCCATGCTCGACGAAGGCGCGCTGCACCTCGTCCCACTGCCGATTGCTCATCGACTTGAGATCGAGCCCCAGCACCTCGGCACCGCACCCGCCCTCGAGCTCGCGCACCTGAACCGTTTCGTACGTCATGGGCCAACCTCCGATCTTCGAGCCTACCGCGGCTGCACCCCGAGCAACAACAGCGCCACGGACAGCGTGAAGACGCTGGCGGCGGTCGAGATCACCACGGCGTTGGTCGCGCGCGCGACCCCGACTCCGTACATCTGGGCGATCAGGTAGACGTTGGCGCCGGCCGGAAGGGCGGCATTCAAGGTGGCAACGGTGAGCCATAGCGGATCGAGCGGGAAGACGTAGCGACCGATGGTCCAGACCAGCACCGGCAGCAGCGCGAGCTTGAAGACCGACGCCACGGCCGCCGACTGCCAGTGCCCCTTCAGGCCGACATGGGCGAGCGAGGCGCCGACCATGATCAGGCCGCAGGGCGGCGCCGCGGCGGCAAGGGCCTGGAGAATGCGGTCGATCACCGCCGGCGTCGCGATTCCTGGAACATGGGTGGTGATCTCGCCCCACAGCAGGCCGGCGAAGATCGCCGGGATCACCGGATGCTTCAGCATCGAAAGCGCCGCCCCGCCCAGGCGCTTCAGCACGGTGCCGTGCCGGCCGCCGGCCCCGTCCATCTCCATCAGGAAACACGTGAAGGTGAGCAGGATCAGCGAATGCACGCTGATGATCATCAGCAGCGGCACCAGCCCCTGCTCGCCGAAACCGTAGCTTATGAACGGAATGCCGATGCCGACGCCGTTGGAGAAGGAGCCGCTCAGGGCGAACATGGCGCGGTCGCCCAGACGCAGACCCTGCATCCGGCCCAGCACCATCAGCATGCCGTAGAGGACCATGACGCCGCTGAAGAAGGCGAGCAGCACCTGCGGCTCGAGCGTCTCCAGCCGCACCTTGGCCATCGAGCGGAAGAGCAGCGCGGGGAACAGGGCGTAGAAGGTGACGGCGGTGAAGCCGCGCAAGCCCTCGGGACTGAGGAGCTTGCTGCGGCCGATCACCCAGCCGACCAGCACCATGCCGAACACCGGCACGATGATGTCGATGATCGCGCTCATAAACTATGAACGCGCCGGCGCATGTGAATGCGCCTAAGCCGCCATCGCGAGGTTGCTGTAGCGCGTCAGGTGATGCTGCTGGTTGCCGAACATCAGGTCGATCATCGTCAGCCGCTTGAAATAGTGGCTGACCGCCATCTCGTCCGTGACGCCCATGCCGCCGTGCATCTGCACCGCGCTCTGGCCGCAGAACTTGCCCGACTTGCCGATCTGGACCTTGGCGCCCGAGGCGGCCTTGGCGCGCACCGTCGGATCCTTGTCGTCGATCTTGAGCGAGGCCATCAGGGTCATCGAGCGCGCTTCCTGCGCGTTGGTGAAGCAGTCGACCATGCGGTGCTGCAGCACCTGGAACTTGCCGATCGCCACGCCGAACTGCTTGCGGGTCTTGATGTACTCGAGCGTCGCGGCGTTGATGGCGTCCATGCAGCCGGTGGCCTCGGCGCAGAGCGCCACGATGGCGCGATCCACCGCCTCTTCGACGGTCGGAAGGGCGTCATCGACCTTGCCCAGCACCGCGTCGGCACCGACCGAGACCTTGTCGAAGGTCAATTCGGAGGCGCGCAGCGCATCCTGGGTCGGATAGTCGCGACGCGACAGGCCCTTGGCCTTGGCATCGACCACGAACAGCGTCAGGCCCTTGGGCTCGCGCGCCGAGCCGGCGGTGCGGGCCAGCACGATGATCTCGTCGGCGGAGGCTGCGTTGTAGACCACGCCCTTGTGGCCCGAGAGCGACCAGCCGTTGCCTTCCTTGGTCGCCTTCAGCGACACGTCGGCCAGGTTGTAGCGGCTCTGGCGCTCCAGCCAGGCGAAGGCGAACTGCTTCTTGCCCTCGATCATCGGCGCCAGCAGGGCGGCCTTCTGATCGGCGGAACCCGCGCGGGCGATCATGCCGCCGCCCAGCACCACCGTCGGCAGGAACGGCTCGAGGACGAGGCCCTTACCGAACTGTTCCATGACGATCATCGTCTCGATCGGGCCGCCGCCGTAGCCGCCATCCTCCTCCGAGAAGGACATGCCGAGCCAGCCCAGCTCGGCGAACTGCGCCCAGTTCTCGGGCAGCCAGCCACGCTCGGTCGCCACGATCTTGCGGCGGTTCTCGAACGTGTACTTCTCACGGGCGAAGCGCTCGGCCGATTCCTGCAGCTGCTTCTGTTCGTCGGAAAGGGACAGATCCATGTTTCTCCTCCGGAATTCTTGGATGCGGTTATAGCCCCCGTCAGAGGCCCAGCACCATCTTCGAGACGATGTTCTTCTGAATCTCGGTGCTGCCACCGTAGATGCTGGTCTTGCGCATGTTGAAATAGCGCGGCGCGGCCGGCGGGGCGTGGTCGGGCCCGATCGGTGTTTCATTCGTGTCGTGGAACAGCATGCCAGGCTGGTAGGGCTGGGCGTACTCGCCCACCGCCTCCATGGTGAGCTCGGCGATGCGCTGCTGGATCTCCGAGCCGCGCACCTTGAGCGTCGAGACCTCAGGCCCGGGCGCGCCGCCCTGGGCCATGGTCGAGAGCACGCGCAGCTCGCTCATCTCGAGCGCCTGGACTTGCAGGTCGATGTCGGCGATCTGCGCCGTGAAAGCCGGATCGTCGGCCAGCGTGCCGCCGTCCTGCGGCTCGATGCGGGCGATCTGGCGCAGCATCGAGACGCCGCGCTTGGAGGACGGGACCTCGGCGATGCCCAGCCGCTCGTTGGCCAGCAGGAACTTGGCGCAGGTCCAGCCCTCGTTCTCCTTGCCGATCAGGTTCTCGACCGGGACCTTCACGTTATCGAGGAACACGTCGTTCACATGATGGGCGCCGTCGGTCATGATGATCGGCCGCACCGTCACGCCCGGTGTCTTCATGTCGATCAACAGGAAGGAGATGCCCTCCTGCGGCTTGCCGTCCGGATTGGTCCGCACCAGGCAGAAGATCCAGTCGCCCCAATGCGCGAACGAGGTCCAGGTCTTCTGGCCGTTCACGATGTAATGGTCGCCTTCCCTCACCGCGCGGGTGCGCAGATTGGCGAGATCGGAACCGGCGCCCGGCTCGGAATAGCCCTGACACCACGAGACTTCGGAGCTGCGGATGCCCGGCAGGAAGCGCTCCTTCTGCTCCTCGGTACCGAACGTGTAGATCACCGGCCCGACCATCTTCGGCCCGAACGGCAGGATGCGCGGCGCACCCTCCTCCGCCAGCACGTTCTCGAACAGGAAGCGCTGCGTCACGTCCCAGCCCGGGCCGCCGTACTTCTTCGGCCAGGTGTAGGCGAGCCAGCCCTTCTTCCCGAGCGCCTTCTGCCACACGATGTGGTCGTCGCGGTCGTAATGCTTGCCGGAGAAGGTCTTCTCGCGGGTCGCGGGCGACAGGTTCTCGCGCGCGAACGCCCGCACTTCTTCGGCGAACGCCTTGTGTTCCGGCTTGAGCGACAGATCCATCTAGAGCCCCAACACCATCTTGCTGATGATCCCCTTCTGGATCTCGTTGCTGCCGCCGTAGATCGTGGTCTTGCGCGTGTTGAAGTAGCGCGGCGCGGCCAAGTGGGCGTAGTCGGGACCGACCGGCTCCTCGTTCGTGCCTTGCCACAGCAGGCCCGGCAGGTACGGTGCGGAATATTCGCCGACCGCTTCCATCGTGAGTTCGGTGATGCGCTGCTGGATCTCCGAGCCGCGGATCTTGAGGCCGGAGACTTCGGGACCGGGCTGGCCGCCCTGCGCCATCTGCGACAGCACCCGCAACTCGGTGAATTCGAGCGCGGTCACCTGGATCTCGAGATCGGCGATCTTCTCGGCGAAGGCCTGGTTCTCGATCAGGGGCTTGCCGTTGTCCTGCTCGGCGCGGGCGATGTCCTTCAGCGCCTCGACGCCGCGCTTGGACTGCGGCACCGCGGCGATGCCCAGCCGCTCGTTGGCCAGCAGGAACTTGGCGCAGGTCCAGCCCTCGTTCTCCTTGCCGACCAGGTTCTCGACCGGGACCCTGACGTTGTCGAAGAAGACCTCGTTCACCTCGTGGCCGCCATCGGCCATGATGATCGGCTTCACCGTGATGCCCGGCGTCTTCATGTCGATCAGCAGGAACGAGATGCCTTCCTGCGGCTTGGCCTTCGAATCGGTGCGCACCAGGCAGAAGATCCAGTCGGCCCAGTGACCCATCGTGTTCCAGGTCTTCGACCCGTTGACGATGTAGTGGTCGCCGTCCTTCTCCGCCTTGGTGCGCAGGCTCGCGAGGTCGGAGCCCGAACCCGGCTCGGAATAGCCCTGGCACCACCAGACGGTGCTCTCGCGGATCGCCGGGAGATACTTCTCCTTCTGCGCCTCGGTGCCGAACGTGTAGATCACCGGTCCGACCATCTTGGTGCCGAACGGGATGATGCCCGGCGCGTATTCCTCGGCGCAGATGTTCTCGAAGATGTAGCGCTGGGCCGGCGTGAAGCCCGGGCCGCCATGCTTCTTGGGCCAAGTGTAGACCAGCCAGCCCTTCTTCCCGAGCGCCTGCTGCCAGCGCATGTAGTCGTCGCGGATCAGGTGCTTGCCGTTCTTCACCTTGTCGCGCACGTCGGCCGGCAGGTTGGCGCGCACGAAAGTGCGCACTTCATCGGCAAATTTCTGTTCTTCAGGCGTGAAAGCGAGGTCCATGTTCCCCTCCCGTGGAGGCATTTTCGATTTGGCCGGAGTTTAGCCACGAGGCCGACGGGGACAAGCGCCGTTAAATCGACTGGCGAGTGTCCACGCCGAGATGCGGAACGGCTTTCCGTAAGAAAATCCCACGTCACCGCCGCAGCCTTGCAACCATTGATCCAGGTCAAGTCCCTACTCTCCGTAATGGCGTTCACTTCTTCCAGCGTAAAGCGGGAGAGTACGAATGCAGAGAGTTTCGGTGGCTGGCGCGATGGTTGCGGCAGCCCTCATGGCTTGCTCATTTGGGCAAGCAGCCAAAGCCGACGATACCGAGAGTCAGAGTCCCTGGCAGGTCCGCGTCCGCGCGCTGGGCGTGCTTCCGGCCTCGTCGGGGAGCACGGTGAACGTGCAGGGCGTCCCGGCGCTTTCGACGCCGAATTCCGGCCTGTCCATCGGCAACTCGATCGTCCCCGAACTCGACATCAGCTACTTCGTCACGCGCAACGTCGCGGCTGAACTCATTCTGGGCGTCACGCCTCACAACATCACGGGTACCGGCGCCCTGGCGAACACCAACATAGGCAGGGCGTGGCTCCTGCCGCCCACCTTGCTGGCGCAATGGCACTTCACCGATTTCGGAGCCTTCAAGCCCTATATCGGCATCGGCTTGAACTACACGATCTTCTTCGGTCAGAGCGCCGGCTATACGCCGACCAACGGGCTCGGGGTCACGAACCTCAGCCTCAACAATACCGTCGGCGGCGCCATCCAGGTCGGCTTCGACTACATGTTCGACAAACACTGGGGCGTGAATTTCGACGTCAAGAAGTACATCCTGCGCCCGACCTACAATGCCACGGTCAACGGCACCATCCCGGTGAGCGGGACGGCGGTCATCGATCCGTGGATCATAGGCGCCGGCGTGACCTACAGGTTCTAGGCCCATCGGGCGACGGCTCGATCGATAGTGGCATCGCTCAGGCCGATTTCGCGCAGGACGAATCGTCCCGCGACAGCGGGTCCCGGAGTTCTCTCCGGGACCCGTTGCCATATTCCATCCCATGAGCCGTATCGCCCCGCCCGTCGAGAGCCGCCTCCGTGAATGGTATCCCGGGGCCAGCCTGACCGACAGTTTTGCCGTCACCCTGCCGCCGGGTGCGCCGACCGATGTCGACACCCTCGCTACCCTGCTCTTCGCCGACCCGCCCGTGTGGTTCACAATCCTGCTGGCGATCCGCGATCGGGTGATGACGCTGTTCGGCGTCAAAGCCTCGCACGCCCTGGAGGCCGGTGAGCACATCGCGTTCTTCCCTGTCCTGTCGCGCTCGGCCGACGAGATCGTCCTGGGCGCCGACGACCGCCATCTCGACTTTCGCGTTTCGGTGCTCGTGCGCCGCACCGACGGGACGCTCGTCGCCACGACGGTCGTGCGCTGCCACAACCTGCTGGGCCGCCTCTATCTCGCGGCGATCCTGCCCTTCCACATTCTGGTCGTGACCGACGCGCTGCGCCGCCTACGCCGCCGCTTCTAGCGTTCCGCCGGCACGATCAGCACCTTGTCCGCCTTGAGCTTCTCGATCGTCTCGTCGCTCAGGCCCGCCTCGCGCAGGACCTCGACGCCGTCGCCGCCGATCTGCGGGGCGTGGCGGCGGAACTCGACCTTGGTCTTCTCGAAGTCGAGCGGACTGGCGAAGGTGGTGATCGGGCCCTCGGTCGGATGCTCGCGCTCGGTGAAGAACCCTGTGGCCTTGAGGTGCGGGTCGTCCTTCAGCTCCTCGAGCGTGCGCACCGGCATGGCGGGAATGTCGGCTTCGTCGAACATGTCGAGCCATTCCTGGGTCGGGCGATGCTTCAGCAACTCGGCCAGCACCTGGTAGAGCTCGCTGAAATGCTTGGCGCGCTCCATGCGGTCGACGAACCTCTTCTCCCGGGCGAGGTCGGGACGTTCCGCCAGCTCGAAGAACTTGATCCAGTGCGCATCGGTATAGGGGAGTGCGCAGATGTAGCCGTCCTGCGTCGGGAAGGGATGGCGGAACTTGTTGATGATGCGATCGTAGCCCATCGGCGCGCGCTCGGGGTTCCAGGTGGCGCCGAACAGATGCTCGGTCAGCCAGAACGAGGCTAGGGTCTCGAGCATGGGCACCTCGATCATCTGCCCCTCGCCCGTGCACTTGCGGTGGTAGAGCGCGCCCAGCACGGCGATGCAAAGATGCAGCCCGGTCGTCTTGTCGGCGATCAGGCTCGGCATGAAGCGCGGCGGCAGGCCGTCCACCCGGCTCTGCAGCGAGGCGGCGCCCGAGACGCCCTGCACCAAGTCGTCGAAGGCCGGCTTGTGGCCGTAGGGGCCCTTGCGCGCATAGCCCAGCGAATAGGCATAGATGATCGACGGATTGATCTTCTTCAGGTCCTCGTAGCCCAGGCCCAGCCGCTCGATCGCCTGCGGCCGGCTATTGTGGATGAAGAGATCGGCGTCCTTGATCATGTCCTTCAGGACGGCGCAGGCGGCGGGCTTCTTGAGGTCGAGGCAGATCGATCGCTTGTTGCGATTGGCCGCCATGTAGATCGGGCCCATGGCCGGTGCGTTGCCGAGGCTGCCGCCCGAGGCGCGCAGCAGGTCGCCTTCCGGCGGCTCGACCTTGATCACGTCGGCGCCCATGTCGGCGAGATGCTGCGTGGCGAACGGCCCCAGCAGCACCGCCGTCAGATCGATCACCCGCACGCCCTGCAATGGTCCCGGCATTTCCTCGTCCCCGCTATGACGTTTTGATCTTGCCGTGACCGTGCCATCGCCCTTTGCGAAATGGTAGTCCTACAGTAACACCTCCTCCCAGCGCTTCGCGGTGCGATGCGCGGGGCATTTCTGGAAATTGGGGTCTCGTGATGGCTGGAGCGCTGGACGGTCTGCTGGTGGTGAGTGTCGAGCAGGCCGTGGCCGCTCCCTATTGCGCCGCCCGGCTGGCGGATGCCGGCGCCCGCGTCATCAAGATCGAGCGGCCCGAGGGCGACTTCGCCCGCGGCTACGATGGCTATGTGCACGGCCAGTCGAGCTATTTCGTCTGGCTGAACCGCGGCAAGCAGTCCCTCACCCTCGACTTCAAGGCCAAGGACGACCTCGCCTTGCTGCACCGGCTGATCGGCAAAGCCGACGTGCTGATCCAGAACCTGGCGCCGGGCGCGGCCGAGCGCGCGGGCTTCGGCTCCGCCGCCATGCGGGCCGCCCACAAGAAGCTGATCACCGTCGACATCTCGGGCTACGGCGACCATGGCCCCTACAAGAACCGCCGCGCCTACGACCTGCTGGTGCAGGCCGAGAGCGGGCTCGCGTCGATCACCGGCACAGAGCATGCGCCGGGCCGGGTCGGCATCTCGGCCACCGACATCGGCACCGGCATGTATGCCCATGCCGCCGTGCTGGAGGCGCTGATCGCCCGCGGCCGCACCGGCGAGGGCCGCGCCATCTCGGTGTCGCTCTTCTCCTCGATGGCCGAGTGGATGACCGTGCCGCTGCTCGGCATGGAATATTCCAACTACGAATGGCCGCGGCTGGGCCTCACGCACCCGTTCATCGCGCCCTATGGCGTCTATCCGACCTCCGACAAGGTGCCGGTGCTGATCTCGATCCAGAACGACCGTGAGTTCGAGCGTCTGTGCCACGGCGTCATCGACCGGCCCGGCCTCGAGAAGGATCCCGACTACGCGACCGGCAAGGCGCGCAACGCGCGGCGCGACGAGACCAACGCCATCGTGGCCAAGAGCTTCGCGTCGCAGACTTTCGCCGATCTCTCGGCCCGCCTCGAGGCGGCGCAGATCGCCTGGGCGCGGGTCAGCAGCGTGAAGGACCTGACGACGCATCCGCAGCTGCGCCGCACCGGCTTCAACTCGATCGACGGCAAGGACGTTTCGATCCCGGCGCTGGCCGCCTCCTATACCGGCGAGCCCGAGCGGCTGGGCGACGTGCCGTCGCTCGGCCAGCACAGCGAGGCGATCCGCAAGGAGTTCGCCGCCTGATGTCCGACCGGCCGACGGGCCGCCTGCTCCGGGGAGCAAGGCTCGCGGCCTATGGCGCCGCCTACTTCTTCGCCGCCGGCGCCTTCATGAGCTACTGGCCGGTCTGGCTGCGCGACCGAGGGGTCAGCGACACCGAGATCGGCACGCTGTTCATGTCGCGCCAGATCGTCACCGTGATCGCCACACTCTCGGTCGGCTGGGTCGTCCACCGCCTGGCCGGCCCGCGCGGCGTCATCGTGGCGCTGGGGATCGGCGCCATCGTGATGATGGTCGCCTACCAGTTCTCCTATTCGTTCCTCGCGATCTTCGTGGTCACGATGATCTGGGGCTTCCTGTGGTCGCCGCCCATGCCGCTCTACGATGGCGTGCTGGTAACCGAGACCAAGAAGCATGGGCTCGATTATGCGCGCGTCCGCATGTGGAGCTCAGTCGCGTTCATCTTCGGCACCTTTCTCGCGGGCATCGCCGTCGACCGCTACGGCCCGCCCTGGGTGCTCTATGTCGGCATGGCGAGCATCGTGCTGCTGGCGCCGTTCGCGCTGCTGCTGCCGGCAACGCCGCCGCGCGCCGCCGCCACCGGCCCAGAGCACACCTCGTTCCGCGTGTCCGAGCTGCTGCGGCAGCCGCCCTTCCTGCTGTTCCTGCTGGCCTGCGGCCTCTGCCAGGCCAGCCATTCGGTCCTCTACAGTTTCGGCACCCTGACGTGGCGCGGCGCCGGTATCCCCGACGTCACCATCAGCGCGCTGTGGGCCGAGAGCGTGGCCATCGAGATCGTGCTGATGCTGTTCGGCGGCTGGCTGCTGGCGAAGCTCGGTGTCTGCGGCCTGATCGGCCTCGGCCTCGCCGCCGGCCTGGTGCGCTGGACGGGCATGGCCTTCACGACCGAGCTGTGGGCGCTGGTCCTGCTGCAGGCGCTGCACTCCTGCACCTTTGCCGCCTGCCATCTGGGCGCCATGGCCTTCCTGCAGCGCGCCCTGCCGACCCATGGCGCGGCGATCGGTCAGAGCCTCTATTACGCGCTGGGCACCGGCGCCACCCAGGCCGTGGTCTATCAGTTCTCCGGCATCCTCTATTCCGAGTACGGCCAGCGCGCGTTCTTAGGGATGACCGTCGTCAGCGCCCTCGGAATGTGCGCGCTGCTGCTGCTCGCGCGGACGTGGAAGGGCGGGCTGCTGGTGGGGCACCCCGAAGCGAAAGGTCCCTCGCTGCGCTCGGGATGACACCTGTTTCTTAATTGTCATCTCGAGCGCAGCGAGGGACCTTTGTCTCTCAGCGCGACCGGCCGCGCGCCGTGACCGGCCAGATCTCGACCAGGGTGTCGCCCTTCACCACGTGGTAGCTCTCGTAGAGGTTCACGGTCGGGTCGCAGTGCGGCGGCGTCAGGACGACCAGCTCGCCGAGCTTGGGCGCCTCCTGGCCCTTCGGCGCGATCACCGCGAGATGCTCGTCGCCCATGAAGCGGGTGGTCGCGCCCTCCACGGCGCCCTTCAGGATCATCGGCGGTCCCTTTTCCGTGGCCATCGCCTTGAGCCCGGCATCGACCGTCACCATGCCCGGCGTGTTCGCGCTGACCACGCGCGAGTCGATCTGCAGCGCCTGCTCGAAGGTCGGCTTGTCGAGGCCGCGCAGGTCGCAGACGTTGTAGTCGTGGTCCATGAACACGTAGGACCCGACCTGGAGCTCGGTGAAGACGCCGAGCTTGGCGTCGATGTAATGCGTGCCGGTGCCCGAGCCGGTGACGATGCCGGGCTTCAGCCCCGCCTCTTCCAGCTTCGCCAGGATTCCCTGCAGATACTCCGTGCGCTCCTTGATCTGCGCGGTGCGCTCCTTGAAGTCGACGATGTGCTGGTGGCTTCCGCAGTAGAACTGGACGCCGGCATAGGCGAGCGACCTGAAGTTGGCGATCTTCTGCACCAGCTCGACCGTGGCCTCGGGCGAGGCCGTGCCGGTGCGGTGGATGCCGGGATCGATGTCGACGATCACGGTGAGCGGCTTGCCGGCCTTTGCGGCCGCGGCGGCCAGCGCCTCGGCATTGGCGGGATGGTCGACCACCAGCATCAGGTCGGAGACTTTGGCATTGAGCTCGACGAGCCGCTGGATCGCCTGCGACGTCACCACCGGCGAGGTGATGTGCAGGCTCTGGATGCCGGCCTCGCCCAGCGCCTCGGCTTCGCCCAGCTTGGCGCAGCAGACGCCCAGAGCGCCCGCCGCCATCTGCCGGCGCGCGATGTCGGCCGACTTGTGGGTCTTCGAATGCGGCCGCAGGTTGACGTTATGCGCCTTCGCAAACGACGCCATTTCCGCGATGTTGCGGTCGAGCATCTCGAGATCGAGCACGAGGGCCGGCGAGTTCAAGGAGCGCCGTGAGCCCTGCTGTCCGATGAGATGTCCGTGCAGGTGCTCGGCTTCGCTTGTCATTTCTTCTGTCCTTCGGTTTGCAAAGTGCGGACGACCATGGCTTCGCCGGTCGTGCCGCGGTTGACGCCGGCGCTCTTCATGAAGGTGTTGTCGGCGCCGGTGCCCCAGAGCGCGACGCCCTGGGCCAGCAGGCCGCCATCCACCTTCACCGTCTCGCCGGTGATGAAACGCGCCTCGTCGGAGGCGAGGAAAGTCGCGACGTCGGCGATATGCTCGGGCTCCCCGCGCTCGGGCCAGGGCTGCTGGCCGAACTGCTTCTCGTATTTGTCGGGCCGGCCGCGATGGACCAGAGGCGTCGAGATGACGCCGGGCGCGATGCCGACCACGCGGATGCGATCCGAGCCCAGTTCCGTCGCGACGTTCTCGATCAAGCTGATGCAGGCCGCCTTTGCCGCCGAATAGGCGTGACTGCCGCCACCGCCCACCATGCCGGCGATCGAGGCCGTTACCAGGATCACGCCCCCGTCACCCTGTTCCTTCATCGCCTGCGAAGCGTGCTTCATGCCGAGGAACACCGACCGCGTCAGCACCGCGAACGTATAATCCCAGTCCTCGACACTCGTTTCGGCGATCGGCCCGAAGGCGCCGCCGACGCCGGCATTGAGGTAGGCGATGTCGAGACGGCCGAACCGACTCCTGGCCTCGGAAACCATTGCCGCGACATCGCTCTCCTTCGAGACGTCGCAGCGCACGAAAGCGGCAGATCCGCCGTGGCCCTGCGCCTTGGCGACGGCCAGCGTCTCCGCGCCATTGGCCTCGTTGAGGTCGGCCACCAGCACCTTCGCGCCCTCGGCAAGAAAGCGCATCACGGTCGCGCGCCCCATGCCGCTCGCGCCCCCCGTGACGATGGCCACCTTTCCCGCCAGTCGATTCATGTCGATTTGCCCCTCCGATGCCATGGTGGTGTCGCCGGCATCGCGAGGCAAGCCTGACGTTTCGCCGCCCCACGACGTTTGCCGCGGCGGGCGTCGAGGTGCCGCGTGCCGATCAGGCCGTGGCCAATCTCATCAGCATGGCCGTGTCCGTGGCCTGACGGTAATCGACAATCTTACCGTCGCGGAACTTTATCAGATCGTAGCTGTCGAAGATGTCGGACTTCCCTGTCGGCGTGCAGACGACCCTGGCGGACCAGCGCACCATTGCCATCTCTCCGTCGATCAGGAGGTCGATGGCTTTCCAGTCCTTGAAATCCCAGGTCGCGAACAGCTCTCGCACGGCCTCGCGGATCGCGGGCTTGCCGACGACCGGCGCGCACAGGCCGGGGGCGCCGGTGCCGCGCGCGTTGACCTCGAACACCGCATCGTCGGACAGGTCCTTCAACGTACCATCGATATCTTCTCGCAAGCGTGCATTCCACAAGGCCTTGATCTTGGTTTCGATCTGGTGACGGTCTGTCATCGGCTTGCTCCCTCTTGGGCAAGAAGACCGTACCCAAGGTTGCAGAAATCGACAACAACACTTACCCGCGAGCAGGAAACCGCCCGGTCTAGCCGCTGTTGCGCAGGCCGGCGGCGATGCCGTTAATGCTGAGGTGGATGCCCTGCACGACCGCGGGGTCGGGATCGCCGGCGCGGTGGCGTCGCAGCAGCTCGATCTGCACGTGGTTCAGCGGGTCGATATAGGGGAAGCGGTTGCGGATCGAGCGCGCCAGCAGCGGGTTGAGTTCCAGCAACGTCTTCTGCCGCGTGATGGCGCAGACCGCGTCGATCGACGCCCGCCACTCCTGCTTCACGCGGGCGAAAACCCGCTCGCGCAGCGCCGTGTCTGTCACCAGCTCGGAATAGCGCGAGGCGATGGCGATGTCGCTCTTGGCCAGCACCATGTCCATGTTTGACAGGATGGTGCGGAAGAACGGCCAGTTGTCGTGCATCTCCTGCAGCATCGCCAGGCCGTCGGCCGGCCGCGCGGCGATCCACGCCTCGATCGCTGCGCCGAAGCCGTACCAGCCGGGCAGCATCAGGCGGCACTGCGCCCAGCTGAACACCCAGGGAATCGCACGCAGGTCCTCGATGCCCTGCTTCTTCGAGCGCGAGGCCGGGCGGCTGCCGATGTTGAGCGAGGCGATCTCGTCCAGCACGGTCGATTCGCGGAAGTACCGGTCGAAGCCCTCTGTCTCGTAGACGAGGTCGCGATAGGCGCGGAAGGCGTGCGCCGACAGATCCTCCATGACGGCGAGATAGTCGGCGGGCGGCGGCGGCCGGTCGGCATCGAGCAGCGAGGCCTCCAGCGTGGCGGCGGCCAGGGTTTCGAGATTGCGCCGCCCGACCTCGGCATTGGAATACTTGCCGGCGATCACCTCGCCCTGTTCGGTGATGCGGATGGCGCCCTGCACGGCGCCGGGCGGCTGCGCCAGAATGGCGTCGTAGCTCGGCCCGCCGCCGCGGCCGACCGAACCGCCGCGACCATGGAACAGGCGCAGCCCGACCTGGTGGCGCCGGAAGGTCTCGATCAGGACCAGTTCCGCCTTGTAGAGCTCCCAGGTCGAGGTGAGATAGCCGCCGTCCTTGTTGCTGTCGGAGTAGCCCAGCATGACTTCCTGGGTGTCGCCGCGCGACGCGAGCAGGCGGCGATAGGCCGGCAGGGCGAGTAGCTCGTCCATGATCCGTCCGCAGCGCTGCAGATCGCCGATGGTCTCGAACAACGGCACGATGTCGACGTCGAGACGCCCCGCGCGCGGATCGAGCAACCCGCCTTCCTTGAGCAGCACGGCCACTTCGAGGATGTCGGAGACGCTGTCGGCCTTCGAGATCACGTAGTTGGGCATGGCAGCGCGGCCGTAGCGCCGGTGCGAATCGGCTGCCACCCGCAGCAGGTCCAGCTCGGCGGCCGTTTCGTCGCCGTAGGAAAGATAGGGCGAGGCGAGCGGCCGCATGTTGCCGAGTTCGGCGACCAGAAAATCGACGCGCCCCGCCTCGTCGAGCGCGGCATAGTCGATGCCGGTTCCGGTGGCCGCCACGAGTTCGGCCATAACGCGCGCGTGCACGTCGGAATTCTGTCGCAGGTCGAGCGACGCCAGATGGAAGCCGAAGACGTCGACGGCGCGCCGCAGCGAGCGCAGGCGTCCGCGCGCCAGGTCCGCCGAGCCATTCTCCGCCAGCGACCGGTAGAGCGTGTCGAGGTCCGCTTTCAGATCCTCCACCGTCTCGTAAGCGGGCGCCGGGCCGACCGGCGCCTGCGGCGGCTCCAGCCCGTCGAGCGACCAGGCGGTGGCGGCCAGCCGCGCATAGATGCCGACGATGGCGCGCCGGTAGGGCTCGTCCTTGCGCTCCGGGGCGCGGTCGGCCGAGCTTTCGACCAGCGCGCGCAACCCGTCCGAGACGGGCACGATGCGGCCGTCGAGCGACAGCTCGCTGCCCAGCCGATGCAACTCCTCGAGATAGAAGCGCAGCGCCCGCTGGCTCTGCAGGGTGAGCGTCTGGCGCGTGACATCCGCGGTGACGTAGGGATTGCCGTCGCGATCGCCGCCGATCCAGCTTCCCATGCGTAGGAAGGACGGCACCTCGACGCCCTGCCAGGCCGCCTCGATGCTCCCGAGCCGGTCCTCGAGATCGGCATAGAAGATCGGCAGCGCGCGCAGGAACGTATGGTCGTAATAGGCGAGCCCGTTGGCGACCTCGTCGATCACCCGCAGGCGGGTGTCGCGCAGGATGCTGGTCTGCCAAAGGGTGAGCACGGCGCGGCGCAGCGCCCGGCGATTGGCCCGCAGCTCCTCCGGCGTGAACTCGACCCGGTCGCGCTCGTCCAGCAGCCGCGCGATCTCCATCTCGCGATCGATCGAACTCTTGCGCCGGATCTCGGTCGGATGGGCCGTCAGGACGGCGCTGCAGAGCGCGTGGGCGAAGAAGCCCTGCAACCGCTCGCGGGGAATGCCGGCCCGGGCGGCACGGCCGAGCGCATAGGCCATCGTGCCCTGTGCCGGCGGCGCCTTGGCGATGGCGAGGGCCCGCGTGCGCCGGATGTGGTGCTGGTCCTCGGCGATGTTGGCCAGATGGGAGAAATGTCCGAAGGCACGGATGATGCGAACCGCCCGATCCATCGGCAGCCCGCTCATGGTGGCCTGCAGCTCCTGCCGTGCCGCCTCGTCGGCATCGCGATGGAACAGCACCCCCGTGCGCCGGATATGCTCGACCAGGTCGAACACGGCGTCGCCTTCCTGGTCGCGCACCGTCTCGCCGAGGATGCGCCCGAGAAGCCGCGTGTCGTAGCGCAGTGGCACGTCCTTCCGGGCCGCTTCCCGATTGGGCGTTTCGATCTGGTCCATGGACTGTCCTTCGCTCCCGTCAAAAACCACGCACGGTCCGACAGGCTGTTGAAACAGGTTTTTTTAAAGCACCGACCAGCAATTTTGCTCCGGAGACGCTCACCAGGACAGTGGATTCAGGGGGTGCAACCTTCGCTTCGATTGTTTCGTTTATTTCGTTTGTTTCGATTATCGGCCGGGTTCCGGCCCTTTCAGCGGCCTCTTAGACCACCTCTATGACGCCCTCGCCGCCGGCATAGAGTTTCTCGACCAGCGCCTTGCGGCGCTCAAGCGTCGCGCGCTGGTTGATGTAACCCTTGTCGGTGATCTCCTGGCCGTCGACCTGCGGCGGCTCGGTCATCAGCAGGACCCGTTTCACCCGCATCGACGAACCGCGGCCTTCTTCGTTCATCTTCGCGAGGCCTTCCTTCAGCGTGCCGACGACGGCGGGATGGGCCAGCAGCTCAGCCAGCGGCAGCTGCGCGCCGGTGTCGCCGGCGAGCTGTCGACAGGCCGCCACGTTGGGGAAGCCCAGCAGGCCGACATACTCGCGGTCCTGGCCGCAGACGACGGCGTCCTGCAGCACGGGCGAGGCGGCGGCGATGGCGGTCGTGCGCAGGGTGCCGACCAGCACGAAGGTGCCGCTGGTCAGCTTGAAATCCTCGACCACGCGTCCGTCGAAGATGATGCCCTGGCTCGGATCCTCCGGATCGACGAAGCGCCCGGCGTCGCCGATCCTGTAGAAGCCCTCCTCGTCGAACATCTGGGCCGTGAGCTCGGGTTGCTTGTAGTAGCCGGGCGTCACGATCACGCTCTTCAGCCGCAGCTCGTAGCGCCCCGCCGCGCCGGTCGGCACCATCTTCAGCTGCACGCCGGGATAGGGAAGGCCCACCAGCCCCACGCGCTCCGAGGCCCAGTGCACGCTGGTCGCCGTCGGGGCCGTCTCCGTGGCGCCCCAGCCGGTGACGAAGGGAATGCGATAGCCGGTGTGCTTGACCGCCAGCGCCTCCATGCGCTCGTAGAGGTCGCCCGGTAGCGTCGCCCCGCCATAGGACAGCACGCTGATGTTGGCGAAGAAGCGCCCGGCCAGCGCCTCGTCCTTCTCCAGCGCCGTGGCGAGCATGGCGTAGCCGGCCGGCACGTTGGAAAACGATGTCGGGGAAACTTCGCGCAGGTTGCGCAGCGTCTCGTCGAACAGGCCGGGCAGCGGCTTGCCGTCGTCGATATAGGTCGTGCCGCCTTCGTTCAGGTTGCCCTGGAAGGTCGCGTTGCCGCCCATCGTATGGTTCCACGGCAGCCAGTCGAGCATGACCGGCGCGGCGTCGCTCGCCTTGCGCACGCGCGCCATGCTCATCATGGCGACGTTGGCGCACATCATCTCCTGGGTGTTGATCACCGCCTTGGGCATGCCGGTGCTGCCGGAGGTGAACAGGAACTTGCCGATCGTCTTGGGCCCGATGGCGTCGATCGACCTGGCGACCGCGTCCGTCGCCTGGGTCGCCACGAGGTCGGTCCACGGCAGCGACGGCATCCCGGGCGGCGCCTTGTCGACATGGACCAGCAGCACGCCTTCGAGATCGAGCGCCGCCAGGGCGCGTGCATAGATCTCGCCGTTCTGAACGAAGACCAGGCCGGGCTTGATGAGGTCGAAGACGTATTTCAGCTTGGCGTGGTCTTGGCTCATCACCGAATAGGCCGGCGAGACCGGCGCCACGGGCGCCCGCGCCTGCATGGCGGCCATGGTCAGCAGCGCGAACTCGATCGAGTTCGACGACAGGATCATCACCGGCCTGTCGGGGCCGAAGCCGCGGTCGAGCAGCGCCTGCGTGACCGAATCGACCTGACGCTTGCACTCGCCATAGGTGAGCTTCAGCCATTCGCGCGCCGGGCCGCGGCGCTGCGCCAGCCACAGGCGATCGGGCACTTCGGCCGCCCACCTGGCGAGCAGCGCCGGCACATGGGGCGCATAGGGTCTCAACTGGTGGTTCGACTGCAGCACCACCGTGCCGTCGTCGCGCCGCTCGACCTTGATGTCGCGGCTCAGGAAATCGATGGGCTTGAACGGAACTTGCATTACACTGTCCAACGACGTTCTCCCCGGCGCCTGTTCTGTCGACGCGATTTAGGGACGGGAACCGCCCATCGGCAAGGGAGCGTTTGGAGAGTGTCGCTCAGCAATTCGTCGGTGCCGGTATCGCCCGCACGCCGCTGGCTGCAATTGTGCGCCGGCCTGCTCTGCATGGTGGCAGTGGCCAACCTGCAATATGGCTGGACGTTGTTCGTCCATCCGATCCACGAGAAATACGGCTGGAGCCTCTCCAGCATCCAGACCGCCTTCGCCATCTTCGTCATCGCCGAGACCTGGCTGGTGCCGTTCGAAGGCTGGGTGGTCGACCGGTTCGGTCCGAAATACGTCGTGGCGGCCGGCGGCGTGCTGGTCGGTGCGGCCTGGTCCCTGAACTCCGTGGCCGATTCGCTGTTCCTGCTCTATGCCGCGGCGGCACTGGGTGGCATCGGCGCCGGCGCCGTCTACGGGACCTGTGTCGGCAATGCCGTCCGCTGGTTTTCCGACCGCCGCGGCCTTGCGGTCGGCGTCACGGTCGCCGGGTTCGGGGCGGGCTCGGCGCTCAGCATCATCCCGATCCAGGACACGATCGCCGCGCGCGGCTACGAGGCCGCCTTCCTGTGGTTCGGGCTGGTCCAGGGCCTGATCGTACTCGTCACCGCCTGGGCGCTGCGGGCGCCGCCGACCGGGGAGGCGGTCGCGCCGGCCCCGCGCCTGCTCCAGACTCCCCGCGACTTCGCCCCGACGGAGATGCTCAAGTCCCGCATCTTCTGGCTGCTCTATTTCATGTTCATCCTGGTCTACTCGGGCGGGCTCATGGCGACGGCGCAGATCGCCCCCATCGCGCGCGACTTCAAGGTCGCGGACGTGCCGGTCAGCCTGCTCGGCCTCACCCTGCCCGCGCTCACCTTCGCCATCACCCTCGACCGCGTCATGAACGGCGTGACCCGGCCGCTCTGCGGCTGGATCTCCGACCATATCGGCCGCGAGAACACCCTGTTCATCGCCTTCCTGCTGGAGGGCGTCGGCATCTGGGCGCTGTGGGTCTATGGTCACGATCCGCTGCTGTTCGTGATCCTGGGCGGCCTGGCCTTCTTCGCCTGGGGCGAAACCGCCAGCCTTTTTCCCACCATCTGCACCGACGTGTTCGGCACGAAATACGCCACCACCAACGCCGCCCTGCTCTACACCGCCAAGGGCGTGGCCTCGCTGTTGATCCCGCTGGCAAGCTTCTGGGTGGTCGAAACCGGCAGCTGGCATGACGTCTTCATGGCGGCCGCGCTGTTCAATCTGCTCGCCGCCTTCCTGGCCCTGGCCGTCCTGAAGCCGCTGCGGCTGCCGGCCCGGGCCCATTCCGGGGAAGCCTAGCTCGACCGCAAGTCGAAATCGGCGTGCGACCTGAATGCCCGTTCACATTGTAGCGGTTTTCGGCCAGAGTCCGCCGCAGCACAAAGGGAGAGAGTGATGGACTTCGAATACTCGGATCGCAGCAAGGCGCTGCTCGAGAAGCTCAACAAATTCATGGACGAGGTCATCTATCCGGCCGAACCCATCTACGAAGAGCAGATGGAGACCGCCAAGGATCGCTGGCAGCTTCCGCCGATCATCGAAGAATGCAAGGCCGAGGCCAAGAAGCGCGGCCTGTGGAACATGTTCCTGCCGGCCGATCGCGAGACCGGCGACACGCACGGCACGATGGGCCTCAGCAACCTCGAATACGCCCCGATCTGCGAAGTGCTCGGCCGGTCGTCGATCGCCTCCGAGGCGGTGAACTGCTCGGCGCCGGACACCGGCAACATGGAAGTGTTCGCCCGCTACGGCACCGCCGAGCACAAGGAGAAGTGGCTGAAGCCGCTGCTTAACGGCGAGATCCGCTCCTGCTTCGCCATGACCGAGCCGGCGGTGGCCTCGTCCGACGCGCGCAACGTCGAATGCCGCATCGAGTCCGACGGCAACGACTATGTCATCAACGGCCGCAAGTGGTGGTCGTCGGGCATGGGCGACCCGCGCTGCAAGGTCATCATCCTGATGGGCAAGAGCGATCCCAACGCGCCGGCCTACCGCCAGCAGTCGATGATCGTCGTGCCGCGCGACACGCCCGGCATCAAGATCGTGAAGATGCTGCACGTGTTCGGCTATGACGACGCCCCGCACGGCCATGCCGAAGTGGTCTACGACAACGTGCGCGTGCCGAAGTCGGCCATCCTCCTCGGCGAGGGCCGCGGCTTCGAGATCGCCCAGGGCCGCCTCGGACCGGGCCGCATCCATCACTGCATGCGCGCCATTGGCGTCGCCGAGCGGGCGCTCGAAATGGCGATCAAGCGGGCCAAGAGCCGCGTCGCCTTCGGCCAGCGCATCTCCGAGATGGGCGTCACCAAGGCCCATGTCGCCGACATGCGCATGGAGATCGACATGGCCCGCCTGCTGGTCCTCAAGGCCGCCTGGGCGATGGACAAGTTCGGCAACAAGGAAGCCCGCCAGCAGATCGCGATGATCAAGGTGGCGGTGCCGAACATCACCTCGAAGGTCGTCGACCGCTGCCTGCAGCTGCATGGCGCCGGCGGCGTCAGCCAGGTGTTCAAGCTGGCCAGCATGTACGCCCACCAGCGCACGCTGCGCCTGGCCGACGGTCCGGACGAGGTCCATCGCGACCAGGTTGGCCGTCTCGAAATCGCCAAGTACAACTGAATCCCGGTACCGGGACGGAACGAGGCGCGATCCCCCGGGATCGCGCCTTTTTCTTTGGAGGGAACCGAAAGCCTAAGCCAGATGCAGGAGACACACACCTTGGACAGTCCGAAGAAGAGCCGGCACGTCACCGATCATCTGGCCAACGAGCGCACCTTCCTCGCCTGGATCCGGACGGCGATCGCGGTGATGACGCTGGGCGTCGCGATCAATCGCTTCGCCCTCTTCCTGATGGAGATGCACCAGGTCGTGCCGCAGGTGCGCGATCTCGCCAACCGCCATGTCGAGAAGCTCGGGATCGGGCTGGTGGTGTTGGGCATCGTCATGCTGGTCGGCTCGACCTGGCACTACATCCACGTCGGCAGGACGATCGACGACGAGACCTATCGCCCGGCCATCAAGGTCATGGTCGGCACGGCCATCGCCATCGGCCTCATTGGCGGCTCGACGCTGATCTGGTTGTTCTAGGCGCGTTGGAAACGCGCACGTCCTAACGAGGAGAAGGCACCGATTGCGGCGGCGCCGGCGGACCGTCCGGCATGTCGAGCAATTCGCTCTCCGGAGCGCCGGCCTCGTAGGCTTTCACCAGCGCCTCGGGATCGAACGCGACGCCTATCGGGTTCTTCCGGAACGCCTCGGTCTGGAAGTAGGCCGCCGTCGCCTCCTTCGTCGCATAACGGTCGACCTGGAGTTCGACGCCGTTGCCATCGGGATCGCGATAGTAGATCGACACGGTGGGCCCGTGATGGATGCAGCGCGACGGCTCGATGCCCAACGCCTTCACGCGGCGATAGGTCGAGAGCAGCGCGCCGATGTCACCGAACGTATAGGCGACATGCGCGAGACCCGAGGTCTTGGCATCGGGCGGCTTCAGCCCCGCGAGGTTCACGATGCCCAGGCGATGATGCTCGTCGTCATAGGTCAGGAAGCAGATGTAGTCGGTGCGCTGGACCACGCGCATGTTCAGCACCGCCGAATACCAGTCGATCATCGGCTGAACGTTCGACGAGCGCAGCACGAAATGCGCGAACAGGATGGGCGCGGTCGGCGCGTCCGAGAGGCTCCGGCGGCGCGACGCGGTCTCGATCACGGTATCCATGGCCATCTCCTCGCTTGAGGTCCGATCCGTCTTATCCGGGCCGCCTCAATCGACGCAGCAGCTCATGCTGCTGGCCGAGGGCGGGACATCGAGAGCCGGATTTTCACTGAAGAATCCGGTGGGATGAAGGGCAAAACCGGCGGTGATCACGGGCTGGACCGGAAAATCCTCGGGACGCGGAATGTGGTGCAGACCGAAGCTGTGCCACACCACGACATCGGTATCGACCAGCGGGCGGTCGGAGGCCGTCCAGGCCGACAATCCGTCGCCGCCGCTGCTCTGGTTGGGGTAGCGGCCGGCCGCGTAAAGCTCGTCGGGATGGTAGGCGGTGACCCAGAGTTGCCGGGTCATGAAGGCCGCGCGCCGGGTGACCATCGCGTGGGGGTGTGAGAAGGTGGGGACCGGGCTCAGCGGCAGCAGCTTGTAGGCGGTGGGCTGGCCCAGCCCGTTGCGCGCCTCGGCACTCTCGATCTTCCAGAAGCGGGCGGCGTTGAAGTCGACGTTGCGCTGCGCGCCCTGCTCGGTTGCCAGGACCGTCTGGCGCGTGGTGAAGGCATTGCCGTACGGATTGTCGGCGCCCATGGGCAACGCCACGGTGTCGACCTCGACCACGCGGTTGCGCTCGCCGTCGACCGCCACGTCGAGGCGCATGTTGAAGACGTGCTGATGGTAGTGGGCATAGACGCCCGGCGACACGATCGTCCCATAGTCCGGCGCTTCGCCGGGCCGCAGGCCGGCGGTGTTCATGATACCGGTCGCCTTCATCTCGAAGTGGATCGAGCCGTCCTGGTGAAAGTACCAGAACGAGCCGTACTCGTAGTTGCCGATGGTCGAGATCGACGACACGACCAGCCGCCGGGCGCGCCTCACATCGACCTCGCCCGTGAAGAGGTCGGTGTGCTTCCACAGGATGCCGAAATCCTCCTCGTGCAGGCAGACCGCGCTCTCGATGCAGTAGGGATCGCCCTTGCTGTCGGCCAGCCAGGCGTCGAAGTAGCGGATGGCGCCGAGACAGTCGCAGCCCAATGTCAGGGAATTGGCCAGCACGCCGATGCCGTACTCGCCGACATCGAAGGCGTTCTTGCGAAAATGCCCGCCGCCGGGATGACCGTAGGGCACGACCATCTCGGACAGCGCGGCCCGGTGCAGCACCGACCGCAGCCGTCCCTCGTCCTCGTAGCCGATCGCATGCAGCACGAGCCCTTCGCGGGCATTGAAGCCGACGCGGAAACGCCATTTCTGCCAACGGACCTCGTTGCCCTCGACGACGAAGCTCGGGCCGGCCGGCTGGACGATTTCCAGCGGCTTCACGTCGTCGCGAAAGACGCTGCGATAGCGGGCGGCATAGTTGCGATCGAGCCTCGGGACGTCGGCCACGCCGTAGTCGTCGACACGCAGCACCTCGGCCCGGTCGAGATCGACGACGGCACACAGTCCCTCGATCGGGTGGGCATAGCCGTTGTCGTTCTTCTCGCTCCGGTACCAGCAGAAAGTATGGGAGAGCCGCCGGCCCTCCTCGTCCGGCAGCCCGTAATTGCCGGCCGACCAGGGGTCGACCTGGACGTTCTCGATGTCGGTGATGCCGCGCCGCGCCAGGGCCTCGCGGAAGCGCGGATCGGCCCGCGCCACCTCGCCGACCAGCAGGATGTCGTCGACCAGGATGCGCGGCCGCACGCCGGGAACGTGCCGCCAGTCCACGACCTTGTCGGCGACGAGGTCCACCCGGGCCTCCCAGACCTGGCCGTTGGTGCGGTCGAAGGCGCAGACGAACGCCTCGCGCGGGAGCGACGCGCCCGCCTGGAAATCCTTCACGACGCTCTTGTCGGGTTCGTGCAGGCTCACCGTTTCGAACATCATGCCCGGCCCGAGATCGTGTGCCGCTCGCACCGCCGCCGACGCTCGGCGGATTTCGTCGGGGGTCAGCGGATCGAGCGGATGGCCGGGGGCCGCGTGCTTCACAGTCTCGGCGATGGCATCGGGCATGGCATTCCTCTCTACGGCATTCTCACGGTCACGATTGCGGAGCGCAAGGCTCGCCGCGGGGGCCGACCTGCAAAAGCAGTGCCTTGACCCCGATCCCGTATCGGCTTCCTCTGCCGACGCATGTCCGCTCCCGCCATCGACACGACCGACAGCCTGTCGCGCCTGATCCCCTCGCGCACGGCTCGCGGCTTCTTCCTCGCCGTGCTGTCGGGGATCTTCTTCAACTTCCTGAACGCCTCGGTGAAGGAGCTGGCGAGCGAGATGCCGCCGCTCTACGTCGCCTGGGGCCGCTGGGTCGCGGGCGTGGCGCTGATCGCGCCCTATCTCTTCTGGCGCGCCGGCCTCGCCGGCATGAAGACGCAGGATCTGAAGCTCCACTGCTTCCGCGGCCTCTTCCATACGTCGGGCTATGCGCTGTGGTACGAGGCCGTGGTCTGGCTGCCGCTGGCCACAATGGCGGCACTGGGATTCACCGGACCGATCTTCGTCACCCTGGGCGCGGTGATCTTCCTGCGCGAGACGGTGCACTGGCGGCGCTGGCTGGCGGTCGGCATCGGCTTCGCAGGCATGCTGATCATCGTGCGGCCTGGCCTCGTCACCGTGAACCCCGGCATCATCATGATGCTGTGCGCCGTGCCGCTGATCGCCGGCTCCAACCTCGTGGCCAAGGTCGTGTCGGGCCGCGACAAGCCGGCGGTCGTCGTGCTCTGGCAGAGCGTGATCGGCGCAATCTGCTTCACGCCCCTCGGCCTGTGGTTCTGGCAGACGCCGACCCTCGACCAGCTCCTGCTGTTCCTGGCCGCCGGCTTCTTCGGGACGATGGGCTATTTCTTCATCACCTGGGCCTACCGCCTGCTCGACATTTCCGCCCTGCAGTCCATCACCTTTCTCGGCATCGTCTGGGCCGCCTTGATGGACGTTGCGGTCTGGGGCAAGACCTCGGACGTCTGGACCTTCGTGGGCGCGGCGATCATCGTGGCGTCCACGACATACATCGCCCACCGCGAGGCAAGAGCGGGGGCCGCCGCGGGAGGAAAGAAGAAATGACGGATCGTCTGGCCGGCAAGGTTGCGCTCATCACCGGCGGCGCCTCGGGCCTCGGCGCCAATGCCGCCGAACTCATGGCCAAGGAAGGCGCGCGCGTCGTGGTGGCCGACGTGGCCGTCGATCGCGGCAAGGCCGTCGCCGACCGGCTGGGCTCGGCCGGCCATTTCGTGAAGCTCGACGTCACCAGTGAGGACAACTGGAAGGCCGCGATCCAGGAAACCGTCGACAAGTTCGGTGCCATCCATGTGCTGCTGAATTCGGCCGGCATCGGCCTCAGCAAGACGGTCGAGGAGATCGAGCTCGCCGAATGGCGCAAGGTGCACGCGATCGACCTCGACGGCGTGTTCCTGGGCTGCAAGCATGGTGTCGCCGAGATCAAGAAGCACACGGCACGGCTCGGTGGCTCGGTGATCAACATCTCGTCGATCTCCGGCATCATCGCCGGCGCCAACATGGCGGCCTACAATTCGGCCAAGGCGGGCGTCCGCCTGCTCAGCAAGTCGGTGGCGCTGCACTGCGCCAAGTCGGGCTACAACATCCGCTGCAACTCAGTGCACCCGACCTTCATCGACACGCCGATCCTCGACAAGTATCGCGACCGCTTCGGCCAGGACCTGATGCAGCAGAAGCTCGGCAAGCAGGTCCCGATCGGCCGCCTCGGCCGGCCCGAGGAAGTGGGCTGGGCGATCGTCTTCCTCGCCTCCGATGAATCGAGCTTCATGACCGGCTCGGAAGTGATCATCGACGGCGGCATCTCGGCGATGTGATCTACCTGTCGTCTCGGGCGGGGTCGCCCCCCGCCCTGGACCGCAGCGAAGGACCTCGCATGGCGGCCAGACGGCGACCGTAGTTGGCGTGAGATCCTTCGCTGCGCTCAGGATGACAAGGGGTTCAAATGCTGCTCAATCTCGACGGACGCAAGATCTACTTCGACCTGGCCGGGCCGCAGAATGCGCCGGCCGTCTGCTTCACCCACTCGCTGGCCGCCGACGGCGGCATGTGGACCGAGCAGCTGGTGCCGCTGCTGGCCGCCGGCTATCGCGTCCTGCGGCTCGACATGCGCGGCCATGGCGGCAGCCAGCCGGTCGAGGGCGACTACACGATGGACGAGCTGGCGGCCGACGTGAAAGGCGCGCTCGACGTGCTGGGCATCTGGAAGGTCCATTACATCGGCCTGTCGATCGGCGGCATGATCGGCCAGGGCTTTGCCCTCGCCTACCCGGAGCGCCTGCACTCGCTTACCTTGTGCGACACCCACCCCTCCTCGCCCGACGATTCGGCGGGGCTGTGGGACCAGCGCAAGACGGCCGTCCGGGAGAATGGCGTGAAGGCGCTGGCCGACGGCAACATGGAGCGGTGGTTCACCCCGGAGTTCAAGGAAGCCAATCCGACGCGGTGGAAGGAGATCCATTCGACGATCTGCGGCACATCGGATCTGGGGTTCCTGGGCTGCGCCGCGGCCATCCAGAACTTCGACTATCTCGACCGGCTGCCGACCATCAAGATCCCGACCCTGGTGATCTGCGGCGACGACGATCCCGCGACGCCGCCCGACCGCAACAAGCTCATCGCCTCGAAAATCCCCGGCGCGCGCTACGAGGACATCGCCAAGGCCCGCCATCTGCCCAACGTCGAGCGGCCCGAGCCGTTCAACCGGCTCATGATGAGCTTCCTCGGCCTCAATCGTTAGGACACGACAAATGGATTTCGCCTTTTCCGAAGACCAGCTCGCCATCAAGGACAGCGTCGCCAAGCTCTGCGCCGGGTTCGACGACAAATACTGGCTGAAGAAGGACAAGGACGGCGGCTTCCCTGAGGACTTCTACCGCGCCATGGCCGATGCGGGATGGCTGGGCATCGCCATGCCGGAGGAATTCGGCGGCTCCGGCCTCGGCATCACCGAAGCCTCCATCATGATGCAGGCGGTGGCCGAATCGGGCGCCGCCCTTCAGGGCGCCTCGGCAATCCACCTCAACGTGTTCGGCCCCAATCCCATCGTGGTGTTCGGCACCGAGGAACAGAAGAAGCGCATCCTGCCCGACATCATCAAGGGCAAGGTGAAGGGCTGCTTCGCCGTCACCGAGCCCGACGCCGGCCTGAACACAACGGCCCTGGAGACGCGGGCCGAGCGCGACGGCAACGGCTATGTCGTGCATGGCAAGAAGACCTGGACCACGACGGCGCAGATCGCCGACAAGATGCTCCTGATCGCCCGCACGACACCGAAGGAAAAGTGCAAGCGGCCGACCGACGGGCTGTCGCTCTTCTACACCGACTTCGACCGCAGCAAGATCGAGGTGCGCGAGATCGAGAAGATGGGCCGCAAGGCGATCGACACCAACCAGGTGTTCATCGACGGGCTGAAGGTGCCACTCGAGGATCGCATCGGCGAGGAGGGCAAGGGCTTCCACTACCTGCTGCACGGGCTGAACCCCGAGCGCATCCTGATCGCGGCCGAGGCGATCGGGATCGGCAAGGCCGCCCTCGCCCGCGCCACGCAATATGCCAAGGAGCGGGTCGTGTTCGGCCGGCCGATCGGCAAGAACCAGGCGATCCAGCATCCGCTGGCCGAGAGCTGGATGCAGCTCGAAGCGGCCAACCTGCTGACCTTCAAGGCGGCCTGGCTGTACGACAACGGCAAGGAATGCGGTGCCGAGGCCAATTCGGCCAAGTATCTCGGCGCCCGCTCGGCCTACGAAGCCTGCGAACGCGCCATCCTGACCCATGGCGGCTACGGCTACGCCAAGGAGTTCCACGTCGAGCGCTTCCTGCGCGAGGTCATGATCGCCCGCATCGCCCCGGTCAGCGAGCAGCTCATCCTCTGCTACGTGGCTGAACGGGTGCTGGGACTGCCGAAGAGCTACTGACCGGCACGAATTGAGGCGGAAAAGGGGCGGACACAGACGATTGTATCGTTTGTATCCGCAACCCCTTGGCGATTCAGGGCGTTCGTTCAGTACCTGATCGCAACCTTTCAACGGAGCCGCCCAATGACTCGCAACCAGCTGAATGCCGGCCTGGCGCTGGGAAGCGTGTTCCTCATGGCAGGCATCGTGGCCTTCGCCCCGCCGGTTCCGCCGGCTTCGGCCCAGAGCCAGGCCGAGCGCATCTGCCGGGAGCAGGGGATCACGCCGAAAACCGAAGGCTATGAATACTGCCTGTCGCAGGCCACGCGCGCCATCGAATGGGGCAAGCCCGAGATCGCTTACACGATGGCGAAGGTGACGGC
The DNA here is from genome assembly GCF_965227665.1 of Reyranella sp. Taxonomy (GTDB): domain Bacteria; phylum Pseudomonadota; class Alphaproteobacteria; order Reyranellales; family Reyranellaceae; genus Reyranella. The sequence continues at coordinate 4,577,452 of NZ_OZ245767.1, read as the reverse complement.
GGACGCGCGCGATTCCTGTCTCGAGTACGGGCTGTCGCCCGCCACCTCCGGCTACAGGTCCTGCATGGAGCGCGAGACCCATGCCCGTCGCCTGCTGGTGTTCACCGACGAGCCCCAGTACGAGCGCGACGTCGCCGAGCACTGATCGGCGCAGGCAACTTCCTCTCCTCTGATGACGTTTTTCCAGCGATGAACGGAGGATGCCATCAACCGCTTCAACACGCTCTTGATCGCCGTCGGCACGGTGGCGGCAGCCACGGCCCTCACGCCCCAGGTGCAGGCGCGCTCCGGCCACGCCTTGGCGGTGGCCGAGAAGGCCTGCCTCGACCAGGGTGTCAGACCGCACTCCACGGCCTTCGAGAAGTGCGTCGAACGGGTGGCGGACGCGTATGACCGCACAGGTCAGTTGCCCAAGGTGACGTGGCCCACCGCCTAGATCGCCGCGAGACTGCGTCGATCTACCTGAGGGAATCGGAATCGACGAGTCTCCGTGCAGCCGTCCTTTGTGATCGCAGTGCGGACCTGATGCCGCCTATGCGAACCGACCATCTGCCCATTGCGGTGCATCCGGCATAGACTTGCCGGATGCAACCGCTCCCCTCTTCCGTCCTCCCCGCCGGCGTCCGCGCCCGCATCCTCCCCGGCATCAACGGCCTCGACATCCACGTGCTCGAAGCCGGTTTCGACAAGAAGGCGCCGGCCGTGATGCTGTTCCATGGCTTCCCGGAAATTGCCTACAGCTGGCGCAAGGTCCTGCCGGCCCTCGCCGCGGCGGGATATCACGCCATCGCCCCCGATCTGCGCGGCTACGGCCGTACGACGGGCTGGAGCGCCGACTTCGACGCCGACCAGATCGGCTTCCGCTTCACCAACCTCCTTCGCGACGCGATCGGCGTGCTCTTTGCGCTCGGCCATCGCACCGCCGAGGCCGCGGTCGGGCACGATTTCGGCTCCTCGATCGCCTCCTATGCCTCCCTGGCGCGCCCCGACATCTTCAAGCGCATGGCGCTGATGAGCGCGCCCTTCCCCGGCCCGTCTTCCGTACCCTTCGACACCGCCGGCAAGCCCGCTGCACCCAAGGCGCCGGACGTCCACGCCGCGCTGGGGGCGCTGCCGCGTCCGCGCAAGCATTACCAGTGGTATCAGTCGACGCGCGAAGCCAACGAGGAGCAGTGGCACGCCAAGCAGGGCCTGCACAATTTCCTGCGCGCCTACTATCACTACAAGAGCGCCGACTGGAAGGCGAACAAGCCCTACGAGCTGAAGGGCTGGACCGCCGAGGAGCTGGCGAAGATGCCGACCTACTACGTCATGGACCTGGCCGAAGGCATGGCCGAGACGGTCGCCAAGCAGATGCCGACGCCTGAGGAGATCGCGGCGGCCAAGTGGCTCACCGACGACGAGCTCGCGGTCTATGCCGGCGAATACGAGCGCACGGGCTTCCAGGGCGGCCTCAACTGGTATCGCGCCCGCACCAGCGGCCGCGTGACGCCCGAGCTCGAGATCTTCACCGGCCGCACCATCGACCAGCCCTCGACCTTCATCTCGGGCAAGAGCGACTGGGGCAACTACCAGTCGCCCGGCGCACTGGAGAAGATGCAGAAGAGTGCCTGCACCAACATGAAGGAGATCCACATGGTCGAGGGCGCGGGCCACTGGGTTCAGCAGGAACAGGCGGCGGAAGTGAGTCGCCTGCTGATCAAATTCCTGAAGGAGACCAACGCCTGACCGACCTGGTCCGCGTTTCCGCGGCCGACGAGGCTGCCCTCCTCGCGCTCAACAACGACCATGCCGTCGAGCTCTCCTGGCTCGACGCCCCGCGGCTGCGGCATCTTCTGGGGCAGGCCTTCCATGCCCGCCGCGCGGGCGAGGTCGCGGCCTTCCTCATCGCCTTCGACCAGGACGCCGACTACGACAGTCCGAATTACCTCTGGTTCCGTGCACGCTATCCGGCCTTCGTCTATGTCGACCGCATCGTCGTCGCCCCGGCGATGCGCAAGCGCGGCCTGGCGAATCGCCTGTACGATGATCTCTTCCGCGCGGCCGCCGCCGCGGGCCATGAGCGCGTCGTGTGCGAAGTGAATTCCGATCCGCCCAATCCGGCCTCCGACGCCTTCCATGCGGCGCTCGGGTTCGGCGAAGTGGGCCGTGCCGGAATCCATGGCGGCGCCAAGACCGTCCGCTATCTTGCGCGTTCCCTCGTCCCGGCACGCTGACACAGGAGGCGCCCCTCATGTCCGACCTCGCCGCTGTCGATTCGCTCACCGTAGACGTCATCACCGACAATGTGAGCGACACCTATGCCAGCAAGCCTGCGTTCGCGGTGTCGGAGATGGCCAACATCCTGAAGGCCGGCGCGACGGAGATTTCCGGCGAGACGCTGCTGGTGGCCAATCTCGGCTACGGATTGCGCCTCCGGACGAAGATCGGAACGAAGCAACACACGCTGTTGTTCGATACCGGCACCGAGGGCGCGGCCTTCCTGCGCAACTGTCGCAACATGGCGATCGATCTCGGCGAGGTCGAGGAGATCGCCGTCACCCACGGCCACTGGGATCACATGGGCGCGCTGCCGGCTGCGCTCGATGTCATCGGGCGCCGCCGCGGCCGGGGCAGCGTGGCAGTCCACGTCAATCCCGACATGTTCAACGAACGCGGCGTATTGCTCAACGACGGCACGATCTTCCCTGCCGCCCGCGTGCCCACGCCCGCGCAGATGGAGGCGCAGGGCGCGCGCGTCGTCAACGACGGCCAGGCACGCATGCTGCTCGACGGCCACTTCTACTACAGCGGCGAGATCCCGCGGGTCAGCGCCTTCGAGAAGGGCCGCGAGGACCATCTCTGCCGCAAGGACAATTCGGAGGAGTGGCGGCCCGACCCGTTCCTGATGGATGAGCGCATGCTGATCGTGAACGTGCGCGATCTCGGCCTCGTCGTGTTCAGCGCCTGCTCGCATGCCGGCATCGTCAATGTCTGCACCGAGGCGAAGCGCCTCTTCCCCGACATCCCCATCCACGCGGTGATGGGCGGCCTGCATCTCGGCGGCGTCATGGAGCGTCTCATTCCACAGACTGTCGAAGCCCTCGCCCCCTTCGACATCGGCTGCTTCATCACCGGCCACTGCACCGGATGGCGGGCGCTGCATGCGCTGGCCAACGCGTATGGCGATCGGGTCAGCCAGTCGGCCGTCGGCACGAGCTACACGTTCGACGCCCGCGTGGCCCCGGCCGCCCGCGAGACCAGGGCGTCGTCGAGATTCGAAGCCAAGCCGACCTGGTGATGTCGCTTTCTCCCGGTCCCTTATCCCTCCGCGCGCTGAGGGCTGCGGCTTTCGAGGGCCGGGAACCGCCGCCGCTACAGGCGGTCGCGCGCCTTAAGTCGTATCGCTGGTTCGTCGTCGGCACGGTTTGCATCGGCGCCGTCATGGGCCAGGTCGACGCCAGCATGACCCAGGTGCTGCTGCCGCGCCTCGAAGTCGAGTTCGGCGCCCGCCTCGCCAGCGTGAGCTGGGTGGCCGTCGCCTACCTGCTGGCGCTGGCCTCGTTCATGCCGATCTTCGGGCGCCTGTCCGACATGTTCGGCCGCAAGCTCCTCTACACGGCGGGATTCCTGCTCTTCATCGCGGGCTCCGCCCTGTGCGGCTATGCGACGAGCCTGCCCTGGCTGATCTTCTTCCGCGTGCTGCAGGCGATCGGCGGTGCACTGATCACCTCCAACAGCGTCGCCATCGTCGTGATGATCATGAAGCCCGAAGAACGCGGTCGCGGCCTCGGGCTGCAGTCGGCGGCGCAGGCGGTGGGTCTCGGCGCCGGCCCGGCGATCGGCGGTTTCATCCTCGACACCTTGGGCTGGCAGTGGGCCTTCTGGATCAACGTGCCGCTCGGCATTGCGGGCGCGGTCCTGGGCTGGTTCGTCCTTCCGCAGACGGGCAATCCATCCAAGCATGAACGCTTCGATTGGCGCGGCGCGATCCTGATCGCGCCGGCGCTGACGGGCTTCGTGGCAGCGCTGAACGAGCTGCACGCGCTCGGCCCGACCTCGCCGATCCTGTTCGCCTGTCTCCTGGTCGGGACCGTCTGCGCCATCCTGTTCGTGCGCACCGAGCACCGCAGCGCGAGCCCCTTGCTCGATCTCAAGCTGCTCACCAAGCCCGCCTTCCTGCTGGGAAACCTGGCGAACTTCGCGTCCTACGCCACCCTGTTCGGGGTATTCTTCCTCGTCCCCTTTGCGTTGGTGCGCGTCTATCAGGACACCGCCCTTGCCGCGGGTCTGCGCCTGTCGATCCTGCCGGTGATGCTGGGTCTGCTCGCGCCCGCGGGCGGCATGCTCTACGACCGGCTGGGCGCCCGTCTGCCGACCTGCCTCGGCATGCTGACCTGCATCGTCGGGCTCGCGACGCTCTATTTCTTCCTGGACGGCACGCCTGCGAATCTCTGGCTGGTCACGCTATCCTTGGCGGTGATCGGCATCGGCCAGGGCCTCTTCATCTCGCCCAACAGCAGCGCCATCATGTCCGCGGCCCCGGACGGCGAAACAGGGCAGGCTGGCAGCGTCCTGAACGTGATGCGGATGCTGGGCATGAGTACCGGCATCGCCGGCGCCTCGACCCTTCTGTCGCTGTCCCTGGGTGACAGCAGCGGCAGCACGCTCGACCTGCCGACGGCAACCCTCGTGGCCGCCAGCCGCGACGTCATCCTTCTGCTGATCTGCCTGGCCGCCGCGGCGGGCCTGATCTCGCTGATCAGGCCCCGCGGCGTCGCTGGACGCGACGCCGCTCCTGGTAACCGAGACCCGATCGTGGAGTGATCAGGCGGCGAGCTTCTTCGCCGTCTCCGCGATCCGGCGACCCTGATAGCGGGCGCCGACCAGCTCGTTCTCCGACGGCTGGCGCTGACCGGTGCCGCCGGCGATCGTGGTGGCGCCATAGGGGCTGCCGCCGGTGATCTCGTCGATCGTCATCTGGCCGGCGTGGCCATAGTCGAGACCGACCACCACCATGCCGAAGTGCAGCAGGTTGGTGATGATGGAGAAGAGCGTCGTCTCCTGGCCGCCATGCTGGGTCGCCGTCGAGGTGAAGGCGCCGCCCACCTTGCCGTTCAACGCACCCTTGGCCCACAGGCCGCCCGCCTGGTCGAGGAAGCTCGCCATCTGCGAGGACATACGGCCGAAGCGCGTACCCGTGCCGACGATCACCGCGTCGTAGTCGGCGAGGTCCTCGACCTTCGCGATCGGCGCCTTCTGGTCGAGCTTGAAGTGCGCGGCCTTGGCCAGCTCTTCGGGCACGGTCTCGGGAACGCGCTTGATGTCGACCTGGGCGCCGGCCTCGCGGGCGCCGGCGGCGATTGCCTCCGCCATCGTCTCGATGTGGCCGTAGCTCGAATAGTAAAGAACGAGAACCTTGGTCATGTCAGTCTCCAGTTGTCGGTTGAGGTTGAGGTTGAAGGGAAAAGAGAAACGTCAGGCCGCGATCCGGCCCATCCGGCCGGCGTGATAGTCACGGACCGCGCGTTCGAGCTCGTCGATCGAGTTCATGACGAACGGCCCGTGGCGCAAGATGGGCGCATCGAGGGGATCGCCGCCGACCAGCAGGATCTCGCTGTCGCCCGCAGCCGTGATCTCGAGAGCATCACCGGCCGTCAGCCGTCCGAGTTGACCCGCCTCGAGCCGACGCTCGTCGCCGCCGACGCGCACGGCGCCGACCATCACGTAGACGCCGAGTTCGGCCGGGCTGCTCGCGGGAAGCTCCGCGCGGGCACCGTCCCTGAGCGAGGCGTGCACGACGAACGGCGCGCCAGACGTCGCGATCGGTCCCTGGAGGTCACCCAGGCTTCCCGCCACGAGCCGCGCCACGACACGCCCCCCGTCCGCCGTGATGGTCGGGATCTCCGACGCCTTGACGTGGCGATAGGCCGGTTCCCCGTGCTTTGTGCCCTTGGGCATGTTGATCCAGAGCTGGACGCCATGGACGTGACCGCCCTCGCGGCGGAGCTGCTCGTCCGGGCTCTCGTCGTGCACCACGCCACGCCCGGCGCGCATCCACTGGACCTCGCCCGGCCGCATGCTGCTGGTGTTTCCGAGACTGTCCTTGTGCGTCTGGCTGCCTTCCAGCAGCAGGGTCAGGGTCTCGATGCCGGCATGCGGGTGCGCCGAGGCGCCCTTGGCCTCGCCCGGCCGGACATCGATCGGGCCGAACTGGTCGAGGAAGATGAACGGGCCGATCGCCTCGTAGGCGTTCGACGGAATGGCGCGGCGCACTTCGAACCCGTCGCCTTCGAGCGTCCGGAACGCCTCATGAATGGACATGAGCTGGCGCCTGTTGCTGTTAATGGTCGAAGCCGTCATGGCCGCCCTCCTTGGTACGGGGACTATGTAGGGGCTGCTGGTTTGCCTGAAAATCCGTATAATATTGAACGATCTTTTCAGTAATTCAGAAATGACGACCACCCCCGGCACTCCCTCCTTCGCCCAGCTTCAGGTCCTGCTCGCCGTGGTCGATGCCGGCAGCTTTGCCGCCGCCGCCCGGCGCCTCAACCGCGCGACCTCGGCGATCACCTACGCGATCGACAATCTGGAGGCACAGCTCGGCCTGCCGCTGTTCGACCGGGTCGCCACCCGCAAGCCCGAGCTGACCCAGGCCGGCCGGGCCGTGCTGGCCGAGGCCCGCGCCGTGACTCACGGCGTCGATATGCTGCGCGCCAAGGTGAAGGGCCTGCTCGAAGGGCTGGAGGCCGAAGTCTCGCTCGCCGTCGACGTCATGCTGCCGACCGCCCGTCTCGTCGACGCGCTGCAGGCCTTCCAGACGACATTCCCCACCGTGCCGCTACGGCTCCATGTCGAGACGCTGGGCGCCGTGACGCAGCTCGTGCTCGAAGGCACCGCGAACATCGGAGTGAGCGGCCCGAACGTCGCGGCCGAGGGCACCGAGAGCATCGCCATTGGCGGCGTCCAGCTCGTGCCGGTTGCCGCGCCCTTCCATCCCCTGGCGCGTCTCGGCGGAAAGGCGCGCGGGGCCGCGCGCGATCATATCCAGCTCGTCCTCAGCGACCGCTCGAAGCTGACCGAGGGTCAGGATTTCGGCGTTGTCGGCCCCAAGACCTGGCGACTCGCCGATCTCGGCGCCAAGCACGCGCTGCTGCTGGCCGGTGTCGGCTGGGGCAGCATGCCGGCGCCGATGGTGAAGGGCGACATCGAGGCCGGCCGGCTCGTCGAACTCGCTCTCTCCGACTGGTGGGCGGCGACCTACCCGCTGCGTGTCCTGCACCGCATCGACACCCCTCCCGGCCCCGCCGCCCAATGGCTGATCGAGCGCTTCAGGAGTCAGATGTAGCGTCTACCCCCGCCACCGCGCGGCTTCTTCCGGATCGGCATTGCAGGCGGCGGCGACCAGCGCGGCCGTGAGCATCGTCGCCTGCCGCAGCTCGCTTTGCGCGACCTTGTCGCGTGTATCGGCGGGCGTCAGCACGACCCGCAGATGGGCGTTGGGATCGTCGAAGCCTGCAACCAGGCGGATCGCCGGGATGCCGCCCGCCGCGAAGTTCGCGTGGTCGGAATTGGTCATCAGAGGACGCACGGTGCGCAGGGATTGACCATTGGCCTCGGCAACACCCAGCAGGAAAGGCTCGACGCCGGCAAAGCCGCTGGTGAGGGCGGCGAGGTTGGGGCTGCCCGCCACCGAATCGAGATTGACGTTGAGCGCGATCTTTCCTCGCTCGGCATCGCCCAGCGCCTTCACATATTGCGCCGACCCGGTCAGCGCCCATTCCTCGACACTGAAGAACATCACCCGCAGCCCGCGCCGCCACTTCGCCACCTCCGGCGACAGCGCCCGCGTCACCGCCAGAACGGCAGCGAGACCGGTGCCGTTGTCCATCGCGCTCTCGGCCAGGTCGTGGCCGTCGACATGCGCCGACAGCACCACCCATTCGTCGGTCTGGCCGGGGTAGTCGAACACGAGCGTCTCGGTCTCGGCCGGCCCTTCCGCCGTCTCGATGGCGATCGTGACGGTCGGGAAGCCGGTCGAACGGCGGGCCAGCTTTGCCGCCGTCTCGGGCGAAATGCCGAGCGCGGGAATGCCCTCGCCCGAATCGCGGCCCGAGGAGCCCGCCACCACGTGGCCCGCCAGCGGACCGCCGATCAGGAATCCCACCGCGCCATGGGCCCGCGCCATGTCGTACTTGCGCCGGCGATGGATCGTGCCCGCGGCGAACATCAGCTCGTGCCGCACCAGCACGATGCGGCCGGCAATCTCCGCCTTGTGCGCCTCGAACTCGTCGGGCGTGCCGCGTCCGAGATCGATCACCTCGGCGGTGAGGCCCGGCGTCGCGATGGTACGCACCAGCGGATGGCACGGGGCAAAGGTCCCACCCGGCAGCTTCAGCGTGGCCGACCTGGCCTGCCAGCCATTGTAGGGCACCGGAATCGACCGGCCCGAATTGGCCGGCGACGCCGCCCGCACTCTCTCCCGCAGCAACGCGAACGCTTTCTTCTCGCTGTCGGTGCCCGAGAGACGACCGCCGCAGTCGCAGATGTCGTTGAAGTCGCGCCACAGCGCCTCGTCGGCCGCGAGGCGGCCCATCAGGTTGGCGTCGAGACGCATCATTCACCCTTTCAGTTTGTCGTCGAGCATGTCGAGGAAGGCCGTCGCCAGAAGCGAAGGTTCGCGGTCGCGGCGGTGGAAGGCGCCGATATCGTAGGTCACGGCAGGCTCGAAGGGCCGCGTCACGAGGCCGAGATGCTCGAAGCAGCGCGCCGACAGCGGATCGACGATCGACCAGCCTGCACCGGCCGCAACGAGGCCGCAGAGGCTCGCGAAGAACTCGGCCTCGACCACGGCGTTCAGCGATACGCCCGCCGCCGAGAAGACGCTGCGGATGCGGTTTGGGACCTGATGCGATCGCGCCGGCATCACCATCGGATGCGGCGCGAGCAGTTGCGGCGTCAGAAGCTTGCACGAGGCGAGCGGATGGCGCGGCGGCAGGATCGCGACGCAGCGCATCGCGTAGCGCCGAACTTCGACCTGACTGTCGTCGATCGGCAGCTCGGCGATGCCGATGTCGAAGCTCTCGGTCGGCAGGAGCTGGCTCACCACGTCCGAATGGCGCGAGATCAGCCGCACCGCCACGCCCGGACGCTCGGCCAGGAACTGCGCCACGAGATTGGGCAACAGGGAGATGGCGGCCGAGGGGTGGCTGGCGATCGACAAACGGCCCGACTGGCCCTCGCGGATCTGGACGGTCGCGGCCTCCAGCCGATCGACCTCCCCCAGCACACGGCTTGCTTCGGCATAGAACAGAATGCCCTCGGGCGTCGGTTTCAGCCGGCCGTTGGCGCGCTCGAACAGGGAGAAACCCACCGCCTCCTCCAGACGCGCGATCTGGGTGCTGACGGCGGGCTGGGTCACACCCATGGCCCCCGCGGCAGCAGTCATGGAGCGGTGGTCGACGACCGCCCGGAAGGCTTCGAGAAGCTTGACGTCCATACTCTATAATCAGCCGTTATCGTGTGTGTTGCCCGTATTGCATCCACTTCCTAGCAAGACTCTTGCCGATACAGGAGGCGAATAAGGAGCGGCATAGGAATTGCTTATGGGATGACATGAGCAATCCCAGCCCTCTCATCCTCGCGGACGGCATCACCAAGCGCTTTGGCGCGAACCAGGTGCTGACGCGCGTGTCCCTGGAAGTACTGGAGCGCGACGTTGTCTGCGTCGTGGGTCCCTCGGGCTCGGGCAAGACCACGCTGCTGCGCTGCCTTGCGCTGCTGGAGGAGCCGAGCGAGGGCCGTGTGGTGATGGAGGGCGTGCCCATTTCGACGCCATCGCCGGGCAAGCAGGTGAAGGCCGCCGCGCGCGACGTGCGCTCCGAGATCGGCATGGTCTTCCAGCACTTCAATCTGTGGCCGCACATGTCGGTGCTGCAGAACCTGATCGAAGCGCCGATCCGCGTGAAGAAGATGCCCAGGGACAAGGCCGTCGCCATCGCCGAGTCGCTGCTGAGGAAGGTCGACCTGTTCGAGAAGCGCGACGCCTACCCGGCGCGCCTGTCCGGCGGCCAGCAGCAGCGCGTGGCGATTGCCCGCGCCTTGGCCATGTCGCCCAAGGTCCTGCTGTTCGACGAGGCAACCAGCGCGCTCGATCCCGAGCTGCGCCGCGAGGTGCTGGCCGTCATGCGCCAGCTCGCGCGCGAGGGCATGACCATGCTGGTCGTCACGCACGAGATGGGCTTCGCGCGCCATGTCGGCACGCGCACCGTGTTCATGGATCGAGGCGAGATCGTCGAGGCGGCGCCGGGTTCGGCCTTCTTCGATGCGCCGCAGACGGAGCGCGCCCAGCGCTTCCTGCAGCAGTTCGCGGATGAGTGATGGGGAAGGTCAACAAGGGAGACCGATGATGGGTGTAGCAAGGATATTGGGTGCGCTCGCGCTGGCCGGCACGGTTGGCGCATTGTCGATCACGGGCGCTGAAGCGCAGCAGACGCAATCGCGTCTCTACGAGGTGACCAAGAGCAAGAAGCTCCGGGTCTGCCAGTTCCCGCTCTACTATTCGATCTCGTTCCGCAATTCGAAGACCGGTGAGATCGAGGGCATCGACGCCGACCTCGCGAAGGAATTCGCCAAGGAGCTCGATGCGAAGCTCGAAATCGTCGAGTCGAGCTTCGGCTCGTTCATCGCCGACCTGCAGGCCGGCAAGTGCGAGATCGGCATGTTCGGTGTCGGCGCCACGATGAAGCGCGGCCAGGCCGTCGAATTCTCCAAGCCCTACCTGCTGACCAACCTCTATGCGGTCACCCGCAAGGACAGCAAGATCAAGGAGTGGAAGGACATCGACCAGAAGGGCGTGAAGGCTGCCGTCTCCCTGGGCAGCTACATGGAGCCCTTCATGAAGGGCTACGTGAAGAACGCCGAGGTCGTCTCGGTGGCCCCGCCCAACACGCGCGAGGCCGAGCTGGTCGCACAGCGGGTCGACGTCATCATCACCGACTTCCCGACCGCCATCAAAGTGACCGACGAGTTCGACTGGGCAACCTACATCCTGCCCAACGAGAAGCTCGCCATCACGCCCTACGCCTACGTCGTGCCGCAGGGCGACCAGATCTGGCTGAACTACGTCAACCTGTTCGTCGACACGATCAAGCTCGACGGCCGGCTGCTGAAGTACGCCAAGAAGCACAAGCTCGACCCGATCGTCGCGCCGTAAACGGCGTTCGCTCATTGGAGCGCGCCACTCCAGTGGCGCTCATCATCAAGGGGTGCGCCACTGGAGTGGCGCGCTCCGCCGAGGCTTGAATGTTCAAGTACCAATTCCGCTGGGACACGGTCTGGGGAAGCTTCGACTTCCTGATGGGCGGCCTGCAGATGACGCTGATCATCTCGGCCATCACGCTGGTGCTGGCGATGATCGGCGGGCTGATCATCGCGCTGCTCGACATGTCGCGCTTCCGCGCCCTGCGCTGGATCGGCATCTCGATCGGCGAGGTGGTGCGCAACACGCCGATCCTGGTCCAGCTCCTCTGGGTCTACTACGTGCTGCCGATCGTGTTCGGCGTCCGCATCGAGGCGCTCGTGGCCCTGATCATCGGCCTCGCCCTCTACCAGGCGTCCTTCATCTCCGAGGTCTATCGCTCCGGCATCCAGAGCGTGCCCAAGGGCCATCGCGAGGCCGCCCAGGTGCTGGGCCTGACGCCGCTTCAGTCGTTCAACCGCATCGTGCTGCCGCAGGCGATCCGCATGACCCTGCCGCCGCTCGCCTCGAACTTCGTGCAGCTCATCAAGTTCTCCTCTCTGGGCGCCGTCATCTCGGTGAGCGAGATCACCCGCCGCGGCATGGAGCTCTCGGCCACCAACTTCCGGCCGCTCGAGACCTTCACCTTCATCGCCGTGGTCTACTTCTTCATCTGCTGGCCGCTCGCCATGGCCATCCGCTTCTGGGAACGCAGGCTGCAGGCTCGCTGATGTCGTCGAAAATCCGTACCGAACTGGCGCACAAGGTCGAGGGCTCGCTCGACCGTCTCATCGCCGTGACGCAGCGGCTGGTGGCCGTGGCCTCTCCCAACCCGCCGAGCGACACGTTCGACGTCGCCGCGGTGGCCGAGGCGCTGTTGCGCGAGATTCCCGGCATCGAGATCGAGCGGGTCGAGCCGGAGCCGCGCATCGTCTCGCTGATCGGCCGCATCCGCGGCCGCGCACCAGGCCGCCGCCTGATCTTCAACGGCCATCTCGACACCTTCCCGTTGCTCGAGAACCTGCCCTGGACCGTGCCGCCGCTGGGCGGCGTGCTGAAGGACGGCAAGCTCTACGGGCGTGGCGTCTGCGACATGAAGGGCGGCATCGCCTGCTCCCTTCTCGCCGCCCTGCTGCTGGCGGAGAACCGCGATGCCTGGGACGGCGAGATTGTGCTCACCCTGGCGGGTGACGAGGAGAATATGGGCTCGCTGGGCTCCGGCTATCTCCTGCAGAATTTCCCGCATGCCGCCGGCGACGCCAACATCTGCGGCGATGTCGGCTCGCCCAGGGTCGTGCGGTTCGGCGAGAAGGGCCTGATGTGGGTCGAGATCGAGACCACGGGATCGCCCGCCCACGGCGCCCATGTCCACAAGGGCACAAATGCCATCGACCGGCTGCGGACCGCGCTCGACTACCTGAAGCAGCTGGAGGACGTGCCCTTCCAGTCTCCGCCGGTCGTGACCAGCGCGATCGGCAAGGCCAAGCCCATCTCCGAGCCCCTGTCGGGCGCGGGCGAAGCCGACACCTTGTCGAGGGTCACGGTGAACATCGGCACCATCGAGGGCGGCACCTCGCCCAACCTGGTGCCCACGCATGCGATTGCCCGCGCCGATATCCGTCTGCCGGTCGGGGTCACAACCGACATGCTCGCGGCGAAGCTCGACGAATGGCTGGGGCCGCTCGACGGCGTGAGCTGGAAGGCGATCCGGCGCTTCGAGCCGTCCTTCACCGATCCCGGCCATGAGATCGTGACACGCACCGCGTCCGTCGCCGCCGAAGTGCTGGGTGAGACACCGGCCGTCAACATGAGGGTCGGCGGTTCGGACTCGCGCTGGTATCGCATGTTCGACGTGCCGACCGTGGTGCTGGGCCTCACGCCCTTCAACATGGGCGGCGCCGACGAATATGTGCTGGTCGACGAGCTGCTGGCCGTCGCAAAGATCCACACGTTGGTCGCCTACGACTTCCTCTCCGCGGAGCTTTGACATGGACCGTCTGTCCGACGACGAGCTGTTCACCCTGCCGCTCACCTTCATGGGCGTGCCCTACGGACGGCCCGGTCCGGCGAACAAGGCCGCGATCCTCGGCATCCCGTTCGATTGCGGCACCAACATGCGCATCGGCGCGCGCGGCGGCCCGGACTCGGTGCGCCAGCAGTCGCAACTGATGCGGCGCTTCAATCCGACCAATGCCGATTTCGATCCCGCGACCGCACTGGGCCTGGTCGATTGCGGCAACGTGAAACTCACGCCCTCGAAGATCGTCGATGCCTTCGAACGGATCGAGCAGGCCGCCGATCGCATCGTCGAGGCCGGGGCCGTGCCGATCACCATCGGCGGCGACGGCTCGGTCACCGTTCCCGTCGCGCGCGCCGTCGGCAAGAAGTACCCGAAGATGGCGGCGCTCCACATCGATTCGCACACCGATTCCTATCCCTACGGGTCGGAGGAAAAGTACAACTCCGCCACCCAGTTCACGCATGTCGCCGAGGAAGGCCTCGTCGACCCGGAATTCTCCTGGCACGTCGGCATCCGCAGCACGACCTACGCGCAGGGCGTCGTGCCGCGCGCCCTGAGCCTCGGCTACAAGGTCGTGTCGATCGACGAGCTGATCCGCGGCGGCTTCGCCCAGCGCATGGCCGAGTTCCGCGACAAGGTCGGCAAGCGGCCCGTCTATCTCTGCTTCGACATGGACGTGTTCGATCCCTCATGTGCGCCGGGCGTCTGCACCCCGTCCTGGGGCGGGCTGAGCGCCCGCGAAGGCATCGACCTGCTGCGCTGCCTCACGGACCTCAACATCGTGGCCGTCGACGTGAACACGGTGAGCCCACCGCAGGACGTCAACGGAATGGCCGCACACCTCTGCTCGCACGTGATCTACGAGACGCTCGTGCTGCTGTGCCGGCAGATGGGGCTGGCCGACGCGACGTAGCCACAACGGAGCGCGCCACTGGAGTGGCGCGCTCCAATGAGTCACCGCAAGTACTTCGCGAAGAACGCCTTGGTCCGCGCCTCGGCGTCGGGAGCGGCGACGGTGTCGTAGGCGAGATGATGTTGCTTGCCGGCCGCACCGGGCACATTGCGGTCGGCGGCCTTCGAATCGAAGCTGTGATAGGCGTTGGGGTAGTAGACCGCCTCGACGAGGTCACCGCGTCGCAGGCCGGAGACCAGGCTGCGGCAGCGATCGGCCGACGTCCAGTCGTCCTTGTCGCCGGCCAGCAGCAATACGGGGATGTCGATGCCGCCATCAGACTTGGGATTGCAGCCCGGGTAATAGGCGACACCCGCGGCCAGGCCGCGTTGCGCCAATCCGAAATTCTTCTGCGCCGAACGTATGACTGTCGAGCCGCCATGGCTGTGGCCGATGATACCGACCTTCCCCTTCACCACGTCGGGCCGCGTCGCCAGATAGTCGAGCGCCCCGGCAATGTCGGCCACGCGCATGTTGGGTGTCACCACGTTGGGTGTCGTGCACACGGCCTTGGTGCCGCGCGGACCGAACGAATCCGGCGCCAGCACGAGGTAGCCCCAGCTTACCAGAAGCTTGCCCCAGACATCGGTGTGCCGGTTCGTGCCCGCGCAACTATGGGCCAGGATGATCGCCGGGAATGGGCCCTCGCCCGAAGGCTTGTAGACCCAGCCCTTTACTTCCGGCCCGGCCTGACTGCTCCCGACGGTGACGCTGGGAAAGCTCACGGACTGCGCCCAGGCAGGCGTACCCAGAGCGAGCAGA